>DDTA01000106.1 GCA_002344285.1 Myxococcales bacterium UBA2376 | reverse complement strand
GGGCGCCTTCTCGGGCGCCTTCTCGACGGCCTTCTCGGGCGCCTTCTCGGGCGCCTTCTCGACGGTCTTCTCGGGGGCCTTCTCGACGGCCTTCTCGACGGCCTTCTCGGGGGCCTTCTCGACCGGCGTCGCGAAGAGCTGCGGCTTCTCGGCCGCCGGCTTCTTCGCCCGGCGGTCCTCGTCATCGGTGTCGACCGCGGTCTGTGCGGCGAGCGCGTCGAGCGAGCGGACCTTGGTCGCCTCCTCGAACGCCTCCTCCGGGAACTCCTCCGCGTCGGAGTGAAACGGCATCGGCCGCGGCAGCGGCGTGTTGTCGGTGCGCTCGTCGACGAAGCCGCCGGCCTTGGGCGCGAGCGCGCCGAGCTTGGGTCGGGTCTCGCTCGCCAGCGCGCCGACGAGCGGCGAGGGCGCCACCTTCGTCGGGACCTCGAGGAAGCCCTTGGGCGCGCCCTCGGCGCCGCCGGGGCTCGCCGCCGCGGGCTGCTTGGCCTTCTCGGCCAGGATCTTGTCGAGCACCGTCTGGCTGCCGTCGCCGAGACGATCGAAGCGCACGCCCATGCCGGGCGCGGCCGCCGGTCGGCTCGGATCGTTCTCGCGCGTCCACACGACGGTGCCCTCTCCGGTGATGAGCGGCGTCGCGTCGCGCAGCTGGAACTCGAACCGCATCTGCGTTCCGACGGCGAGCGGCTCCTTGGTCCGGATGAAGATGCCGCCCGGGCTCACGTCGACGGCGTACCGCTCGATGAACTGATCGAGCGTCGCGCTCTTGAACTTGATCTTGAGCGTGACCGGCGCGCGCTTGGCTTGACGGGTCGTGGTATCCACCTAGCGTTCTCCCTGGCGGCTTCCTGGCCTACCGAGCGTACGACGAAGGCTGGCACGTGCACGGTGCCGCCTCGGGTGCTTGCGACTCAACGATCGTCCCTCCCGAGGGAAGCCCGCATCGTGTCCATCGCGACTGATTGCAACGCTTCGATATGTTTCATGATAGGAGCACTCGCCTGCTGATTGCAACCTTGGCCCTGGCGATCACCGTCGCCGGGACCGCCCTGGCGGAGCCAGCGACCCCGTTGCGCAGCACGCATGGCGCCGTCGCCGCGGACGACGAGCGCGCCAGCAGGGTGGGCGCCCAGGCGCTGGCCGACGGCGGGAACGCCGCCGACGCCGCCGTCGCTGCCGCGCTTGCCCTCGGCGTCGTCGGCCCGGCGTCGTCCGGGATCGGCGGCGGCGGCTTCGCCCTCGTGTGGGACGCTGCCGCCCAGACGCTCCACGTGTACGACTTCCGAGAGGTGGCGCCGGCCGCCCTCGATCCCGGTGATTTCGTCGGTCCGACAGGGATCGATCCGCTGCTCGCGCGCCGGGGAGGGCGGGCCGTCGGGGTGCCCGGGGAGGTGCGAGGGCTGGCCCTCATCAGCCGACGGCACGGGCGCCTGAGCTGGCGCCGACTCGTCATGCCCGCGGCGCACCTGGCACGCGACGGCGCGGAGGTGTCGGCGTTCTTCGCGTGGGCGGCGGCGCGCGTGCGCAAGACGAAGAGCGGCCCGCACGACGCCGAGACCTGGGCGTTGCTCGGCGGCGAGGAAGATCGCACGCCGGGCGAGATCCTCTCGCGGCCGGCGCTCGCGCGGACGCTGCTCACGCTGGCCGGCGATCCCGAGGCCTTCTATCACGGTCCCCTCGCCGACGAGCTGATCGCGGCCGTCCGCGCGGCTGGCGGCGTGATGACGGCCGCGGATCTCGCCGCGTACCGACCGCTCGAGCGCGAGGCGCTCCTCGGTCGGTGGAACGGGCTGCGCATCGCGACCATGCCGATCCCGTCGTCGGGCGGCGTCGTGCTGCTCGAGGCGCTCGGCATCCTCGAGCGCGCGCCGTTCGAGCTGCGCGGGCTCGGTCCGGGGACGGCGCCGACGCTTCACCTCGTGACCGAGGCGCTCAAGCACGGCATGGCCGATCGGGCGCGGCTCCTCGGCGACACCGACGGAGGTCGCGCGGCGGCGGCGGCCTTGCTCGACGACACCCGGCTGCGTCGCCTCGCCGCGAAGATCCGGATCGACCGCACGCTCCCTGCCGACGCCTACGGCGAGGTCCCGGCGGCCGCGTCGGCATCCGCCGCCGAGAAGCCAGGCGGCACGTCGCACGTCTGCGTGATCGACGCCGGCGGCAACGCGGTCGCGCTGACGACCACCGTGAACGATTACTTCGGCGCCCACGTCACGACGCGCGGCGGCGTCCTCCTCAACAACCAGATCGACGACTTCACGATCGATCCGGCCCAGGTGAACGTGTACGGCCTCACCCAGAGCGAGGCCAACCTCGTCGGCCCGGGGAAACGCCCGCTGTCGTCCATGACGCCGGTCCTCGTGTTCGACGCGTCGGGCCAGCGCGTCGTCGGGTGCGCCGGCGGCTCCGGCGGCCCGCGCATCATCAGCCACACCCTCGCGGCGCTCCTCGGGGCGTGGCTGTTCGATCAGGACGCGCACACGGCGATCGCCTCGCCGCGCGTGCATCATCAGTGGTCGCCCGACAGGATCACGACCGACGCGGCGCTCGCGGCCGACGTGCGCGCCGAGCTCGAGCGGCGCGGGCACGTCGTGGCCGACCAGGCGACCCCGGCGGCGGTGCAGCTCATCAAGGTCCTGCGCGATGGCGTGATCGAGGCCGCGAGCGACCCCCGCAAGGGCGGGCGTCCCGCCGCCCCCTAGCTTGACTTCGCCTCCGGTGCGAGGCACACACCCGGACGCCATGGAGATCGCCGTCCTGGTGCCCTGCCTCAACGAGGAGGCCGCGATCGGCAAGGTCGTCGCCGACTTCCGGGCCGCGCTGCCGACGGCGACGGTCTACGTCTACGACAACAACTCGACCGATCGCACGGCCGAGGTCGCCGCCGCCGCCGGCGCGGTCGTCCGCCGCGAGCGCCGGCCCGGCAAGGGCAACGTCGTGCGCCGCATGTTCAAGGACATCGAGGCCGACGTCTACGTGATGGTCGACGGCGACGACACCTACGAGGCGGCCGCGGCGCCCGCGCTGGTCGAGCGCCTCCACGCCGACCAGCTCGACATGGTCGTCGGCAGGCGGGTCGAGACCCACCAGGCGGCCTACCGGATCGGCCACCGCTTCGGCAACGCCTTCCTCACCGGCCTCGTGCGCAAGCTCTTCGGCTCGCAGATCGACGACATGCTCTCGGGCTACCGCGTCTTCTCGCGCCGCTTCGTGAAGAGCTTTCCGTCGTCGGCGCGCGAGTTCGAGATCGAGACCGAGCTCACGGTCCACGCCGGCCAGATGCGCATGGCGATCGCCGAGGTCGACACCAAGTACAAGGAGCGGCCGCCCGGATCGACGTCCAAGCTGCGCACCTTCCGCGACGGCTGGCGCATCCTGGTGACGATCGTGAACCTCATGCGCAACGAGCGGCCGCTCCTCTTCTTCGGCGGCATCGGCGCGCTCCTGTTCGTGATCGCGCTGGCGCTGGGCATCCCGCTGCTCGTCGAGTACGAGCGCACCGGGCTCGTGCCCCGCTTCCCCACCGCGATCCTTTGCACCGGGCTCGGCGTCGTGGCGTGTGTCAGCGCCGCGACCGGGCTGGTGCTCGATCTCGTCGCCCACGTGCGCCGGGAGGTGAAGCTCCTCGCCTATCTCCAGCACGAGGGGCCGGCCGGACGCGCTGAGGACACCTCGTCGCAGCGCCCCCGCGTGAAGGTGTTGTAGGCTCCGGCGCGATGTCCTCGCGCCCCGACGTCCGTCCGATTCGCAGGGTCCTGGTCGCCAACCGCGGCGAGATCGCGGTGCGCGTCATGCGCACGTGCAAGGAGCGCGGCATCGAGACGGTCGCCGTCTACTCCGACGTCGACCGCAACATGCCGCACGTGCTCATGGCCGACCGGGCGATCGGGATCGGTCCCGCGCCGGCGCGCGAGAGCTACCTCGTCATCGAGAAGATCCTCGACGCCTGCAAGCAGAGCGGCGCCGACGCGGTGCACCCCGGCTACGGCTTCCTCTCC
>DDTA01000167.1 GCA_002344285.1 Myxococcales bacterium UBA2376 | reverse complement strand
GCCCGCTGCCGGGTCGCACCAGCTCGGTCTCGGGTCGCACGCTCCAGCCCGGATCGCGGCCGCCCGGCGCGCGCGCCGGCGTCGCCGGCTGGACCGTGACGCCGGTGGCATCTGGCGGCGCGCCGCCGAGCCCGGCGCGGATGAGCGCGAGGTCGGCCTGCTGCGCCGGCGACGGCTCCGGCGCGCCCGGCGCCGCGGGCATCGTGACCGTCGGGCGCACGGCGGCGACGTTCACCGGCACCATCGTCTGCGCGTTCGGCGCGGCGCGCGCGTGCGGACCGGGCGTCCCGCGCAAGCCGTCGGGCGGAGCGGCGGTCGCGCCCGGCGGCATCGGCGGCAGCCCCACCGGCGCCCGCGAGGGCGCGACCTCGGCGAGCGGCCCCGGCGACATCGCCGCGACCTGCGGGTTCGGCGGACGGCCCGTGTCGCGGCGCGGACGCGGCGGCTCGTCGTCGGGGAAAAGGGCATCGATCGGGTTGGGGTTGGGCCGCGGCTTCTGCACGGTCGGCTGCTCGCCCGTCGACGGCGGCGCCGGCACGGGCAACCGCGGCGACGGCGCCGCCGGGCGCGGCTTCGCCTGCGTGTCGCCCTCGGAGTTCTCGTCGGTGCCCCACACCGCGACCGGCCCCTTCTTCGCCGCCACCGCCGCGGCCAGGTTGCGCGTCGGGCGTTGCCCGAAGACGTCCGCGGTCGACTCCTCCTCCTCGTCGACGTCGAGCAGGTCGTCCTCGCCGACCGGCATCGTGTTCGTGCTGGTCTTGCTCGCGACCGCGTCGCTCACCGGCGGCTCGGCGACCTCGTCGTCGTCATCCTCCTCGAGGTCCACGTCGGCCAGCTCGACGGTGCCCGAGCGATCGCCGATCGCGAGCTCCTCGGGCGGCGGGGTGCGGCTCGCGCGCACGGCCGGCCCGCTGATCGGTCGGGTGAGGCTGCCGGACGCGCCCGTTCCCTCCGCATCCCCGCCGCGGTGCGCGGGATAGTGCTTGGTCAGGCTATCGCCGTAATCGCCGACCGCCGGGCCCGTCGAGCGCGCCCCATCGGCTGCGATCGCGAGGCGCCCCTCCGCGAGCAGGCTCGCGATCGCCGGATCCCCCGGCGCCAGCTCGAGCGCGCGCTCGAGGACGTCGACCGCCGCGAACGCGTCGCCCTTGCGCAGGAGGGCCTCGCCCTTCAGCTGGTGCGCGCCCGCGTTGCGCGTGTCGAGCTCGACGGCGACCCGCATCTCGGCCAGCACCTCGTCGTAGCGGCGCAGCGCCAGGAGCGCCTGCCCGAGCACCAGCCGCCCGCTCACGTCCGTGGGTCGCGCCAGGAGGCCCAGGCGACAGACCTTGACGGCTTCCTGGTACTGACCGCTCAGGACCAGATCTTGCCCCCGGCTGACGAAGTCGGGTTGGGCCACTGCGACTGGATCTTACGTCAATTCTCCTCGGCGGGCGCGGTCAAGGCCCGAGCCCGGGCATATCCGCGCCCCGAACCCGGGCCTCCCCGACGATGCGCCAGGCCTTGCCCTGGCGCTCCCAGGCCTGCTTGGCCCAGGTCTCGTGTACGGTTCCTTCGGAGTCCCGGTACCAGGTCAGCTTGACCTGCACGTCGGCGACGTCGCCCTTGTCCTTCACCCGCACGACCTCGTAGTCGGTGATGCGCAGGTCCTCGGCGAGCTCCTCGCGCTCGTCGAGGAACGTCTCGCGCTCGCGGGCCGGGACCCGGCTCGCGGCGGCGGCGAAGCGCTCCCAGCGCACGCCCTCGTTGTACGTGCGCACCGCCTCCATCAAGGTCTCGCCCTTGGGCGTCGCACCGCACGCGGCGCAGGCCGCCGCGGCCATCGCGAAGATCGCCATGCGACTCATGTCTCTCCTCCTTGGCCGCGCCGGGCGCGGACCTGCGCGATCGCTTTCAGATCGGCCTTGCCCAGCTCGCGCGTCGCGACGAGCACGGCCAGGTAGACGACACCGACGATGGCCGCCTCGACCAGCGTCATGAGCGGCGTGCGGAACGGGATGACGCGCCCGACGGCGATCGCGGCCACGACCGCGACGGCGACGCGCACCAGCGAGCGCACCGGGAGGAAGGCGCCGAGCCTGCGCCAGAGGAAGTAGCCGGCGAGCGACGCCCCGAGCACCATCGCGCCGCCGGTCGTGCTCGCCGCGGCGAGCAGCACCTCCGTGCCCGGGTCGCACATCGGGATCACGATGGCGTTGCCGACCGCGGCGACGGCGAGGGTGACCGCCGCGCTGATGATCGCCTCGCGGGTGAGGCCGGCGCCGTTCAGGATCGTGCCGGCGATCGCGAAGATCGAGAACGCGACGTTGCCGAGCGCGAGCGCGGTGAGCGCCGGCGCGCCCAGGCGCGCGTAGTCGGCGGCGTAGGGGATGTCGAGGAGCGGTTCGGGGTTCGCGGCCATCACGACGGCGAGGGCGGTCGCGAACACGAGCGAGTAGCGGAGCGTGAGGTTGACGTAGCGCCGCGTGGTGTCGACGTCGGCGTCGAACGTCGAGCGCGACACCAGCGGGAAGATGACGAAGGTGGCCGCGAGGATCGCCTGGTACGAGAGGCGGGCCAGGTTCTGGACCGCGCGGTAGTAGGCGACCTGCACGTCGGCGAGCGCCGACGGCTCGAGCGCGAAGCCGGTCGCCTCGCGGGCCCACGGCAGCAGGCGATCGAGGTCGTTCGCGAGCGCCGGACCGTGCGCGCGGTACCACTCCGTCGCCAGCCGCTTGAGCAGCAGCTGGTCGACGAACATGATGAGGTTGAGAAGCACGAGGTAGACCGCGACCCCGGCGAAGAAGCGCAGCATCGGCCGCACCGGCACGCGGTCGGCCGGCTCGATCCGGCCCGGCAGCCCGACGACGAACGTGGCGAGCGCGAGGATGAGCGCGACCGCCGCGACCCAGCCGCCGATCGCGCCGTAGAGGCCGAGGCCCGCGGTGGCGAGCCCGAGGATGCCGAGCGCGCGCAGGGTCGCGAAGGTGACGTCGAGGCCGGCTTGCTTGTTGAACTCGCGCCGGCCGTTGGCGGTGCCGACGAGCACGGCGTAGAACGAGTAGCCGGCGACGATGCCGCCCGCGAGCATGAGCGGCCCGACCTTGCTCATGTCGTGCAGGAGCCACGCCCACAGCGGCGAGAGCGCGATGAAGAGCAGCGCCACCGGCAGGCCGATGAAGAGGTGCATGCGCAGGCCCGCCGCCTCGACCGCGCGCGCGGTCTCGGGGCGCTGGGCGGTGAAGCGCGAGACCGCCTGGATCGAGCCCGTGACCAGCACGTTGTTGATCGGCGACACCACGGACGACACGACCGCGTAGGCGCCGAACACCGTGCGCGCGAGCACCGCCGGCAGGCGGAACTCGATCACCGCGCCGGCGACCATGAAGTAGAACTTGGCGAACGCGATGTAGAGGACGCCGCGGCCCGCGCCGGTACCTGTGGACTCCTTGCTCACGACGGTCCTAACCGGGTAACACGGCGGGATCCCAGGGGCAATTTCCTGTAACCTCGTCACATTCGCTCGGGTCTACTCGCCGCTTCGCGGCTCGTGCCGCTTCGTCGTGGGCGCTACCCCGGTACTCGCTTCGCTCGCCGCCCCACTCCTCGCGGCCGACCCTCGCCGCACATTCGCTCGGGTCTACTCGCCGCTTCGCGGCTCGTGCCGCTTCGTCGTGGGCGCTACCCCGGTACTCGCTTCGCTCGCCGCCCCACTCCTCGCGGCCGACCCTCGCCGCGGGCGATGTTGCTGTCGCGCCCGCTCCTGGCGGCGCTCGTGCTCGTGTCCGTCCTCGGTTCCGCGCCCGGCCCGGCGGCCGCGGATCGCCCCGCCGACGTGCCCGGCAAGTCGCTGACCGCGGCGCGCGCGACCGGTCCGATCGCGGTCGATGGGGACCTCGACGAAGCCGCCTGGGCCGAGGCCGAGCCGATCGGCGACCTCGTCCAGAAGCTCCCCGCGTACGGCGCGCCGCCGCGCTACCCGACCGAGATCCGCGTGCTGTTCGACGCCGACGCGCTCTACATCGGGGCCCGCATGTGGAACGCACCGGGCGCCACACGCACGGTCGTCACCCGCCGCGACCAGACCCGCGACGCCGAGCGGTTCATCGTCTCGTTGGATCCGTACCGCACCGGGCGGCTCGCCTACAGCTTCGCGGTGACGGTCGCGGGCGTGCGCGCCGACTGGATCCACACCGACGACGACGAACGGGCGCGCGACCTGTCGTGGAACCCGGTGTGGTCGGCGGCGACGCGGGTGGTCGCCGACGGCTGGATCGCGGAGCTCCGCGTGCCGTGGTCGCAGCTCCGGTACCCCGAGCGCGCGAACGCCGTGTGGGGCGTGAACTTCAACCGCTACGACCCCGACGTGAACGAGGACGTCTTCTGGATCGCCGTGCCGAGGGAGCGCACGGCGTGGTCGTCGTACATGGGCGAGCTGGAGGGGCTGACCGACCTGCCGCGCCGTGGCGGCGTCGAGCTCCTGCCCTACGTCGCCGGCTCGGTGAGCGTGGCCGAGTCCGCGGGCGAGCTCGAGCCCGACGCGAACCTCGGCCTCGACGCCAAGCTCGGCCTCGGCGCCGGGCTCACGCTCGACGTCGCCGTGAACCCCGACTTCGGCCAGGTCGAGGCCGATCCGGCGATCGTGAACCTGACCGCGTTCGAGGTCACGCTGCCCGAGCGGCGACCGTTCTTCGTCGCCGGCAACGAGATCTTCGCGGGCGCGCCGTCGTCGTACTTCTACAGCCGCCGCATCGGCGCCGGGCCCGACCGGCTGCTCGGCGC
>DDTA01000261.1:6373-11197 GCA_002344285.1 Myxococcales bacterium UBA2376 | reverse complement strand
GTCGTCGAGCGGCGCCGGCAGCCGGTCGTCGCCGAGCACCCAGTCGACCAGGCGCCGCGACACCGCGAGCGCGGCGGCGCCCGCAGGCGCCGCGTCGTCGTCGACCTCGATCCACGCACCCTCGCGCAGCGCGCCGCGCGCGTGGGTCACGGCCGCGATCGCCGACGGCGGCGCGAGCGCGGGCTGGATCTCGCCGGCCACGTCGGCGTACAGCGCCGGCCGCCGCCGCCCGCCGAGCGCATGCACCAGCTCGCGCGTGTCGGCGTCGATCGCGTACGCGACCGCCAGCCGCACCAGCGCGTCCTCGGCCTCCGACAGGCCGAGGCGCGCCGCCGCCAGGGCGAGCCGCGAGCTGCCCGCGTCGCCGTCCGCCGTCGCCGCCGCGATCGCCGCCGCCACCTCCGCCGCCTGCCGCTTGTGGGTCTCGCTCGGCCGCGCCGCCGCGCGCCCCAGCCGCGCGCTCGCCGCCGGATCCCTGAGGTGGATCTGCGACGGCGCCCGCGGATCGCCGAAGCCGCTGCCCGCGTTCAGGCGCGCCAGGAGCGCGGCCTCGGCGCGCAGCCGGANNACATGATCAGCTCGGGGTCCAGCGCGATCGCCCGCGCCAGCGCGTCCTCGCTCACGCGCCACTCTTGTCGTCGGGATCCCACACCGTCGACGGCCGCGGCCCGTCGCCGGCGTCGTCGAGCGGCGTGTCGCGTTTCGCGGCCTCGGTCGCGACCCCGGGCGCCGGCGCCGTCGCCGTCGCCTCGTCGGGCTTCTTGCCGCGCTTGAAGACGCGCTTCCAGAGCCGCTCGCCGCGCTTGTCGACCTTCTTATCGGGCTCGCCGGTCGTGGCCTCGGGCGCGACCTCGCCCGCGGCGTCACCCTGGTCGCCCTTGTCGTCCTGGTCGTCCTGGCCATCGTCGGCGGACTGGGCCTCGGCCTCGAACAGCGCCTCGAGGATCTCGTCGTCGGCCTCGGTCAGCATCTCGAGCTTCTGGCGCAGCGCCTCGATCCCGTCGATCACCTCGACGAGGACGCTGTCGAGCCCCGCGATGTTGCCCACCGAGAGCAGCGGCTGCAGATCCGCGAGCACCAGGTTGAGCTGCTCGAGCCGGGTCTCGGCATAGAGGAACTCGCCGCCCTCGGTCCGCCCCTCGACGGCCGCGCGCAGGAACGACAGCGCCTCGCGCTCGTGATCGGTCAGGACGGCGAGCAGCTCGACGTCGACGTCGCGCTCCGCGAGCATCTCGCGCACGACCTCGACCACGACCGTCCGGCGGAGCATCTCGAGCGCGCGCTGGTCGGGCGCCTGCTCGACCTCCTCCTCGACGTCCTCCTCCTCGGTGTGGTCCTGCTCGAGGTCACCGACCACGTCCCGCGCGTCGGCGTCCTCGTCCTCCTCACGCTCCGGGACGTACTCGATCATGACGCTACTCTTGCTTCTCCCACCACTGGCACCACCAGTCGGCGCCGACCAGGATGCGCAGCTTGGGGTGCCAGCAGTACGCGAGCTTGGCGTCGGGCTCGAGGTAGAAGAGGCAGTTGTCGCAGCGCTCGTCCCCGTACGGCACGCCCTTGAGGACGTTGTCCTCGATCATGTGGCGCAGCTCCAGCGCCTTCTTCTCGTCGATCTCCTTGGGCTCGGGCTTGGGCAGGTCGTCGGCCATTGGGCCAATCTTACACGCCGCGCCCGAGCAGAGCGTCGATCCGCGCCGCCAAGGCGTCACGGCCGGCGTCGTCGAGCGGCGCCGCCAGCGCACGCCGGACCTCGGCGAGCAGGCGGTGCGCCTCCTCGGCGCGATCGCGGTTCCGCTTGGCCGCCGGCGCGAGCCGGCCGATCGCCTCCCAGCGCTCGGCGCTCTCGGCCTTCACCCGCGCGAGCTCCTCGCGCAGGGCCTCGAGCGGGGACGGCTCGCTCACTCCACCTCGATGCGATAGACGCGGCCGCTCGCCACCGTCGTGACGTAGAGCTCGCCGAACCCGTCGACGCCGAAGCCGGACAGGTTCTGGTAGAGCACGCCCTGCGGGTCGACGTCGTCGGTGCGATCGACCTGGTCGACCGCCTGCCCGTTCTGCACCCGCAGCGTCTTCACGACGCCGCCGCAGTAGTCGCCGTAGAAGTAGTGGCCGGCGAGGTCGGGCATGCACGTGCCGTGATAGACGTGGCCGCCGATCACCGAGCAGTGCCCGTTGCTGCGGCGATCGTCGGAGACCAGCGGCGGCACGTAGTTGCCGGGGCTCGAGCAGCCGGCGTTGCCGTCGGGATCCTCGGTGAAGCAGTCGGCCCCCTCGAACACCGCCCAGCCGAAGTTGCGGCCGGCGCCGCCCGCCGGCACGTAGTCGACCTCCTCGTACCAGCCCTGCCCGACGTCGCCGATGTACAGGTCGCCGGTCGCCGGATCGACGGAGATGCGATACGGGTTGCGCAGGCCCCACGCGTACATCTCCGGCACGCCGCCGCCCGACGCCCACGGGTTGCCCGCCGGGATGCCGTACGGCTGCGTCGCGCTGTCGACGTCGATGCGCAGCACCTTGGCCAGCCGGGTGTCGGGGTTCTGGCCGGCCTCGAGGAAGTTGTTGGCCCCGCCGCCGTCGCCGATCGAGATGTAGAGGAAGCCGTCGGGCCCGAACGTGACCGTGCCGCCGTTGTGGTTGTCGTAGTTGTGAGGGACGGTGAGGAGCACGCGCTCGCTGCCCGCCGGCGCGGTGTCGCTCGCCGCCGTCGTGGTGAGCTCCGAGACGACGACCGCCCCGTTCGAGTTGGAGGTGTAGAAGACGAACAAGCGGCCGTTCTCCGCGAAGCGCGGGTGGAACGCGAGGCCGAGGAGGCCCCGCTCGGTGCTGTCCGCGTTCACCACGTCGAGGAGGTCGAGGTAGGGCGTCGCCACGAGGCTGCCGTCCTTGATGAGGCGCACGCGGCCGATCTGCTCGACCACGAACACGCGCGGATCGCCGGTCGGCGCCGTCACGTACACGGGGCGGTTGAACCCGCCGCTGATGAGCGTGAGCTTCAGGTTGGTGCCGCTCTTCGGCTGACAGTACGGCGCCGGCGCCGCGTCGATGCCGCCCCCGTCACCGCCGCCACCCGCCGCATCGATGCCGTTGCCGCCGCCGCCGCACGCCGCCACGCCGGCGACGAGACCCAGGGCCGCCGTATGCCAGAAGCTCGCTCGCGTCATGAGACGCCCACTGTAGCGCAAACTTCCGTCGAGCCCGAGCCTCAGTGCGCCATGCGCTCGGGATGCGCGGCGAACCAGGCGACCGTCTCGGCGAGGCCGGCGGCGATCTCGTGACTCGGGACGTAGCCGAGCTCCTGAGCCAGCTTCTCGATGGAGGCCTGCGAGTGCGGAATGTCACCGGGGCGTGGCGCCTCGTACACCGGCTGCGCGTTCGCCACGTGGCTCGTGCCCGGCCCCTGGGGCTGCGCCTTCGCCAGGTTGTCGCGGATGATCGCGAACAGCTCGTTGAGATCGGTGCGGCCGCTACAGCCGACGTTGTAGACCGGCGAGCGCAGCTTCTCCGCCGGCGCGCAACCCGCGAGCAGGTTCGCCTGCACGGCGTTGTCGACGTAACAGAAGTCACGGCTGTTGCTGCCGTCGCCGAAGATCACGCACGGCTGGCCGTGCATGAGGTTGCCGATCCAGCGCGGGATCACGGCGGCGTAGAGGCCGTTGGGATCCTGGCGCCGCCCGAACACGTTGAAGTAGCGCAGACCGACGATCTGCATGCCGTAGACGTCGGCGAAGACCTGGCCGTAGAGCTCGTTCATCCGCTTGGTCGCGGCGTACGGCGACAGCGGCTTGCCGATCGCCTCCTCGTGCTTGGGCAGCCCGGGGTGATCGCCGTAGACCGAGCTCGAGGACGCGTACACGAACCGCTTGACCTCGGCGGCGCGCGCGGCGAGCAGCATGTTGAGGAAGCCCGTCACGTTGGTCGCGTGATAGGGCTCCGGGTCCTTGATCGAGCGCGGCACCGAGCCGATCGCCGCCTGGTGGAGGACGACGTCGACGTCCTGGCAGACACGCGCGCAGGTGTCCGGGTCGCGGATGTCACCCTCGACGAAGTCGAACTGCGACTTCAGGTCGGGATGGATCGCGAGCACGTCGTCGAGGTTGGCCTGGCTGCCGTTGGAGAAGTTGTCGATGCCGACCACGGTCTGGCCGAGATCGAGCAGGCGCTCGAGCAGCGCCGAGCCGATGAACCCGGCGACGCCGGTCACCAGCCATCGCCGCGGCTGGTTGATCAGCCCGTCGCACACCGCGTCGTAGCGATGACCCATTCAGACGCTCCCTCTCACAGCGGACCCCTTCACGACGACCCCTTCACAACGACCAGTAACGCAGCCCGCGCGTCATCGCGCGCGGATCGAGCGCGCTCTTCACGTCGATGACGACGCCGCCGTCCTTCACGCGCGAAAGGAGCCCGGTCACGTCCTGGAGATACTCCTGGTGGCTGACCGCGAAGAAGACCGCGTCGAGATCGTGGAAACGATCCAGCGGCGACAGCTCGATGCCGTACTCGTGGCGCGCCTCCTCGGCGTCGCCGAGCGGGTCGTGCACCATCGCCTGGATGCCGTACTGCTTCAGCTCGGCGACGATGTCCGGGATCTTCGAGTTGCGGAGATCCGGCACGTTCTCCTTGAAGGTGAGGCCGAGGATGCCGACGCGCGCCTTCCTGAGCGAGAGGTCGCCCTCCGACAGCATCTTCACGCACCGCTGCGCCAGGTACGGCCCGACGTTGTTGTTGATGCGGCGGCCGGCGAGGATCACCTCGGGCAGGTAGCCGAGCTCCTGCGCCTTGGTGGTCAGGTAGTACGGATCGACGCCGATGCAGTGGCCG
>DDTA01000261.1:0-6305 GCA_002344285.1 Myxococcales bacterium UBA2376 | reverse complement strand
CTGCGTGTTCTCGATGACCTTGGCGGCCTCGGCGACCTTGATCGACTGCGCGCGGTGGACACCCGCGGTCACGACGGCGGCGTACGCGCGGGCGACGCGCTCGAGCGACTCGGGCGTGTCGCCAGAGACCACCTTCATGATGCGCTCGAAGGTGTGCTCCTTGTCGCCGGGGTTGATGCGCTCGGGCGAGTAGCCGAGGAAGAAGTCCTGACCCGCCTTCATCCCGGAGAGCTGCTCGAGGATCGGGCCACAGACCTCCTCGGTGACGCCGGGGTAGACCGTCGACTCGTAGACGACGATGTCGCCCTTCTTGAGGTGCGGGCCGACCGTGCGCGAGGCGCTGATCATCGGGCTCAGGTCGGGGCGGTTGTTCGAGTCGATCGGCGTGGGGACCGCGACGATGAAGAACGTACAGGCGTGCAACCGCTTGGGATCCGCCGTGAGCTCGAGCTTGGTGGCCGAGCGCAGGTCCTCGGCGGTCGTCTCCGCGGTCTCGTCGTGGCCGCGCAGCAGCTCGTCGATGCGCTTCTGCCGGATGTCGAAGCCGACCGTGGGCAGCTTGCGACCGAAACTGATGGCGACCGGCAACCCGACATAGCCGAGGCCGATCACGGCGATCTTTTCCTGCTCGAGCGCGATCATGTTCGGCCGGAGGTAACCACAGAGGACGGCGTCGCGACAAGGCGCATGTGCTACCGTGCCCCGCGATGTTCGCGACGCTCGGAGGCATCCTGCTCGGCCTGGTGGTGGGTGTGCGGCATGCGTTCGAGCCCGACCACCTGGCGGCGGTGTCGACCATGGTGACCGATGGTCGTGACGGGCGTGACCCGCGCGGCGCTCGTCGAGGCGCGCTGGTCGGCGCGGTGTGGGGCCTCGGCCACACGCTCGCGCTGGTGATCGTCGGGATCGCGATGCTCGCCGCGGGCGCGCTGGTGCCGGCCGCGATCGAGCGCGGTCTCGAGGCCGCGGTCGCGGTGATGCTCGTGGGGCTCGGCGTGCGCGCCCTCGTCCTCGCCGCGCGCGACGGCAAGCGCGGCCCGATCGCGCCGCACGCCCACGGCCACGCGCGCCACGCGCACGCCGCGCCGGACGGTGGCCACGTGCACGTCGGCGAGACCACGCTCGCCTGGCGCCCGCTCGCGATCGGGCTCGTGCACGGCCTCGCGGGCAGCGGCGGCCTCACCGCGCTGGTCTTCGCCGAGCTGCCGTCGAACGCGGCGCGCGTCGTCTACATGGTGCTCTTCGGCGCCGGCTCGATCGCGGGCATGGCGATCGCGTCGGGGCTCGCCGGGCTCTCGCTCGCGCGCGTCGCCCGCGGCCCCGAGGCGATGCGCCGCATCGGCGCGCTCGCCGGCGCGCTCTCGATCATCGTCGGGATCGCCTGGGGCGCTCCCCTCGTTGCCTGACACCGCGCGCGATCTCGGTCGCCAGCGCGTCGAGCTTGTGCGCCCAGAAGCGACGGAACGGATCGAGCCACGCGTCCACCTCCCGGAGCGGCGCCGGATCGAGCGCGTAGATCCGGCGCGGACCCTCGGCGCGCACCGCGGCGAAGCCGGCGTCGCGCAGCACCTTGAGGTGCTGGGACACGGCGGGCTGGGTGATGTCGAAGTCGCGCTGGACGACCGCGACGATCTCGCCCGACGCGTGCT
This sequence comes from Myxococcales bacterium UBA2376, assembly GCA_002344285.1. GTDB lineage: Bacteria > Myxococcota_A > Polyangia > Haliangiales > Haliangiaceae > UBA2376. The sequence continues at coordinate 4,656 of DDTA01000261.1, read as the reverse complement.
CGCCATCGGCGAGCAGCTCGAGGATGCGGCGGCGGACCGGATCGCCGAGCACGTCGAACGCGGCGGCCGCCGCGGTCAAGCGGGCTCCCCGGTGTAGAACGCCGCCGTGCGCGCGGCCTGCGCGCGCGCCTCGTCGGCGGGCGCGCCGGCGGCGATGGCGGCCTCGCCCCAGCGCTCGCTCGACGATCGCATGAACGCCTTGCCCTCGTCGGAGGCGAGCCAGCGCAGCCCCTCCTCCGGCGTCATGCCGGCGCCGGTCGTCACGTGCAGGTGGAGGCCGTAGAGCCCGCCCTCCCAGCCGACGCCGGTGGCGCCGGCGCCGAACTGCTCCCAGTGGTCGTCGGGGTGCATCGTGTGCTCGAGCACGAGGTGCGCGCCGCCCGCGCGCGCGCTCAGCGTGACCTCGACCCACGACGTCCCGCCGCCGAACTCCCAGGACATCGCCAGGTGACGCGGTGGCTCGCAGGCGGTGATCGTGCCGCCGGCGTTGCCCTCGAGCTGGTAGCGGCCGCCGAGGCGGAGCTCGCCGCTGACGGGGAGAAACCAGCGCGCGATGCGCTCGCGCGTCGTGATCGCGTCCCAGAGATCGTCGACGGTGGTGGCGTAGGTCCGCGCCGCGCTGACGACCTTCACCGGCGCGCCGTCACGCGTGCGGTCGTGGACGAGGCGGGTGACGGTGCCGAGATAGCTGACGAGGTCGGTGCGCATGCCCATGGTTATAAGCCTGCGCTGATATAAGTCAATACTGATGTTTATTGATTTCGAAATTCAATTTCATTTCACTTGACGACGAATTGAAAACGGTTTTCAATGCGACTCGTCCGGCGGCTCCGCCTCCCCTCGAACGCCATGGTCGACACGTCCCTCGTCACGACCCACGTACGCGCAGCGGTGAAGGTGCCGAGGCGCGGGGCCGCCGGACCCCTCCTCACCGCGATCGTCGTCACCGCGATCGCGCCTGCGCGCGGCGCGGCGGAGGAGCCCGAGGAAGCACCCGAGATCGTCGAGGAGACGATCGTCGTCACCGGCACGCGCCTCGAGACACCGCTCGCCGCCAGCCCGGTGGTCACCGAGGTCATCGATCGCGCGCGGATCGAGGAAGCCGGGGCCGCGACCGCCGCCGACGCGCTGGCCATGCGGCCCGGGCTCTGGCTCGACCGCACGATCGGCGGCACGGCGATCTCGATGCAGGGCCTGGGCCCGAAGTACGTGCTCGTGCTGGTCGACGGTCAGCGTCAGCTCGGTCGAATCGACGGCGCGATCGATCTCGAGCGCTTCTCGACGGGCGCGATCGAGCAGATCGAGATCGTCCGCGGCCCGGGCTCGGCGCTGTACGGCGCCGACGCGCTCGGCGGCGTGGTCAACATCGTCACGCGCGCGCCGGGCGAGACCCGCGGCGAGCTCGACCTGCAGGTGGATCACGGCGGCGGGACCGACCTCCGCGCTCACCTCGCCGGCGCGCGGGGGCGCTGGTCGGGCGTCACGTCCGGCACGTGGCGGCGTGGCGGGGCGTACGATCGGACGCCCGCGGAGGCCAGCACCACGATCGCCGCGTACGACGACGCACACGCCAGCGTCCAGGGGCGCTACCGCGCCGGCGACGCCTGGCGCGCGGACGTCACCGCCGGCTACCAGCGCCGCGACCTCGCCGGGGTCGACGCGCGGGTCACGGGCGCGGTCCTCGACCGCAGGAACCTGATCGAGGTCGCGTCCGCGGCGACCACCTTCACCCGCAACGGCCCCCGCACCCGCGGGTGGCTGCGGCTCGGCGGCGGCTACTACCGCGACCAGTTCGCGCTCGATCAGCGCGGCGGCACCTCGCTCGATCAGTACCAGGATACGCGCGAGCGCCTGATCGAGAGCGCCGCGCTCGTCGAGCACCGCGTCGCGACGCGACACCTCCTCGGCGCCGGCGTCGAGGCCCTGGGCGAGGCGCTCACGTCGGCGCGGCTCTCCGCCGACGGCGCGCGCCGACGGGGCGCGGTGTGGCTCCAGGACGAGTGGCGCCCGGGCCAGCGCTTCGCGTGGCTCGTCGTGCCGGCGGCGCGCGTCGACGCCGACACGCAGTTCGGCGTCCACGTCACGCCGCGACTCGCGGTGCGCTGGGACGCGCGCGAGGGCGTCGTCGCCCGGGCCAGCGCCGGCGTGGGCTACCGCGCGCCGTCGTTCAAGGAGCAGCTCCTGCGCTTCGAGAACCCGGGCGCCGGCTACGTCGTCGAGGGCAACCCCGCGCTGCGCCCCGAGACCTCGCGCTCGCTCCAGCTCGGCGCCGAGTGGCGGCCGCGGGCGTGGGCGTGGGTCGCGACGAGCACGTTCGTCAACGACCTCCACCAGCTCATCTCGACCGTCACCCTCGATGACGGCGGCGCCGGCGCGCCCATCCGCTTCGGCTACGACAACGTGGGCCGCGCCCGCACCGCCGGGGCGGAGCTCGCCGCGACCATCGCGCGCGGGCGCATCGCGCTCGACCTCGGCTACGCCTTCACCCACACGCGCGACCTCGACCTCGACCGCGCGCTCGAGGGCATCCCCGCGCAGCGGGGGAGCGCCGCGGTGCGCTGGCGCGACCACGACGAGGCGCTCACCGCCGTCGCCGAGGTGGCGGTGACCGGGCCGCGCCCGTATCACCTCGCCGGCGCGATGGTCGAGACCGCCACGAGGCTCGACCTGCGCGCCCGCGTCGCGCGGCGCTTCGGCGACATCCTCGAGCTCCACGTCGGCGCCGAGAACCTGCTCGACGCCGGCGACGACACCTTCGATCGCATCCCACCACGCACCCTCTACACCGGCGCCACCGCGCGCCTCTGACCCACCGAGGACCTCATGAACGATCTCCCCGCACGCCTCCTCGCCGCGACCGCGCTGACCGCGTCGGCCTGCGCCGCCGACCTCCAGCCCGAGGCCGAACCCGACGCCGGCCCCGGCCCCGGCACCCCCGCCGGCAAGGTCTCGACCGTCCGGAACCCGGACGGCACCTACACCACGCGCGTCGACGCCACGGCGATGGACGGCTGGACGCGGGTCGATGTCGAGACCGGCGTCGAGCCGACCGACGAGGCCGCGTGGGACTTCGCCGCGCGACGCTTCCACATCAAGCTCAACGGCGGCGCGAGCGGCAGCGGCGGCGTCGAGGTCGTCCCGGTGCCCGGGTCGCTCGCCGACGTGAGCGCCGCGCCGGCCGGCGGCTGGATCACCGACGCCCCCGACGGCGACGACGCGGACGCCGAGCCCGACTACGCGTTCGCGCAGGGCGACGGCTGGTACGCCTACGATCCCACCACCCACGCGCTCTCGCCCCGCCCGCTGGTGTGGGTGATGCGCACCGGTGACCAGACGACGATCAAGCTGGTCATCGAGGACTACTACGACGACGCGGGGACCTCCGGCGTGTTCACGCTGCGCTGGGCCCCGCTCTGACCTGGAGCCACCGATGCCACTCCTCCACGACGCCCTCACCACCTCCGCCCTCTCGACCTCCGCCTCCGACGCGCTCCACGCGCGCTGGCAGTCCCTGCGCAGCACGCGCCCCGAGCTCCGCATCCGCGACGCCGCCGCCGCGCTCGGCACCACCGAGCTCGAGCTGCTCGCGACGACCGTCGGCGCCACCGCCCGGTGGCTCGACGGCGACGCACGCGCGCTCCTGCACGGGCTGTGCGGCGTCGGCCGCTGCATGGCCCTCACCCGCAGCGAGCACGCGGTCAGCGAGGTGCGCGGCCGCTACGGCGGCGTCGAGCTGGCGCCGCACGCCGGCCAGGTCGTCGGCGAGCACGTCGACCTGCGCGTGTTCCTCGACCACTGGCGCCACGCGATCGCCGTCGACGAGCCCGACCCGAAGCACGGCGAGCTGCGCCGCCGCAGCATCCACGTCTTCGACGCCAGCGGCGCCGCGGTCCACAAGATCTACCTCGAGCACGACGGCGGCGACGTGGCCGCGTGGCAGGCGCTGATCGACCGGCACGCGGTGCCCGCGCCGATCGCCGCGCCGGCGCTCGCGCCGACCCGACCGCCGCCGCTCGCCCACGTCCGCGCCGACGCCGGGGTGGACGTCGCCGCCCTGCGCGCCGACTGGGACGCGATGACCGACACGCACGAGTTCTTCTTCCTCCTGCGCAAGCACCGCGTCGCCCGCACCCAGGCGCTACGCCTCGCCGGCGCCGAGCGCGCGCGCCGGGTCGAGAACGGCGCGATGGCCGCGCTCCTGGCCGAGGCCTCCGAGACCGGCGCGCGCATCATGATCTTCGTCGGCAACCGCGGCTGCCTGCAGGTGTTCTCCGGCGCCGTCGACCGCGTGCGGCGCACGGGCCCGTGGCTCAACGTGCTCGACCCCGGCTTCAACCTGCACCTGCGCGAGGACCGGATCGCGTCGTCGTGGGTGGTGTGCAAGCCGACGTCGTCGGGCATCGTGCGCTCGCTCGAGCTCTACGACGACACCGGCGAGACGATCGCGCTCACCTTCCGCAAGCGCGACGACCGCGCCGCCGCCGAGGATCCGGCGTGGCGCGACACGCTGGCCCGGCTGGGAGACGTGCGGTCATGAGCCCGGAGGCCGAGCGCCTGCTCCGACCGCCGCCGAGCACGGCGACCGCGGCGGTCGCGATCCTGGTCACGCTCGTCCTCGCCGTGCTCGCCGCGTCGAGCGGCTGCGCGCGCGCGAGC
>DDTA01000258.1 GCA_002344285.1 Myxococcales bacterium UBA2376 | reverse complement strand
GGGGGAAAGTGAATCTACCAATGGAGTCCATGACAACGAGCGGGATCCCCAGCGGCATCCCCGATCTCCGGCCCGGCACCCGTGTTGATCTGAGCATTCGCATCTCGCGCTTCAACCTCCCCCCGGTCCAGTCGGCGCTCGTGGTCGGCAAGCGCGCCGGCATCGGCTCCCAGGCGTTCGCCAACGCGCTCGAGGAGATGATGCCCGGTCAGTTCGAGCGCTTCACCGTGGAGCACCCGGTCATCGAGGCGGTCCTGCTCCGGGCCGCCCACCTGCGACGGGTGCCCGCCGATCGCCTCATCCCGGTGATCCTGCGCCACGCGGAGACGGTCATGTCCGAGGTCGACATGCTCCACTTCGAGATCACGATCGAGCTCCTGGTCAGCGAACGCCTGGAGCTCTGACCGTGCTGGTCCGCGACTTCGTCCAGCCCGCGACCGTGCTCGGCCAGCACGCGACGGTGGCCGACGCCGCCGACGGGCTCTCCCGGACCGGTTCGGTGTACTTGCAGGTCGCCGGTCAGCTGCAGGCGGTCGTCCCGCGCGCCATGCTCGGCTATCCGGTGAGTCGCCGCTTGATCGACGTGCCGCTCGTGCAGGTCGAGCCCGTCGACATCGACGCGGACATCGACCGCGTGATCACCGCGACGCAGGGGCTCGACCTCTTGCCGGTCGCCGATCGCGGGTCGATCGTCGGCTGCGTCGACCGCCGCCTGGTGCTGAGCACCGTCGCGTCGGAGACGAGCCCGGAGCAGCTCGGCGTGTTGCTCCTCACCCGCCTCGCCCCGGCGCTGGTCCACGACCTGGGCAACTCGCTCCTGGTCGTCGCCACGTCGATCGCGCTGGCGCGGCGCCAGCCCACGCCGGGCGCGCTCGATGCGGCCTCGAGCGCGGTCGATCACTCCACCATGCTGCTCCGGCGGATCCGCGACCTGGCGTCGGGCGTCGACGAGTCGGCGCCCATCGCGGTCGACGTGGCCGCCGTGCTCGAGGCGCTCCGCCCGGCGCTGGCGAGCGCGCTCGGACCGAACATCGTGCTCGAGGTCGACGCCGCGCCCGGCACGCCGCCGGCCCACGCCTACCCGCGCACGCTCGAGCGCGTCCTGGTCAACTTGCTGCTCAACGCCCGCGACGCCCTTCCAGGGGGCGGTTGCGTGCGCATCACGATCGCCGCGGCGGACGATGGCGTGCTCGTGGTGGTCGAGGACGACGGGCCCGGCGTGCCCGCCGACGCCGCACACCAGATCTTCGCCCCCGGCGTCTCGAGCCGCGGCCCGGGCCGGGGGCTCGGCCTCGCGAGCGTCGCGCATGCGCTCTACCGCATCGGCGGCCGCATCTCGGTCGGCGCCGGCACGCTCGGCGGCGCCGCGTTCCGCATCGAGCTGCGCCGCGCGCACTGACGGCGATCGGGCTGCGCGAAACTGTCCGACAGGCCTCGCCCGGTCGGGGTGACGACAGGCCCGCATCATCGCCGCTTCGGCGTCACGCCGTCACCGCCCGCGGGCGACCGCGGGCGACCGCGTGGCGCACGGGCGGTCGAGAGCGAGACTCGAGCTTGACTCGGTGATGTCGAAGCGCGTATTCGCAAACTACGCGGAGCCAACGACGACTGGATTCGTCGCGCCCGTGCATGGGAGGGTGGAATGCTAGGCAAGCACTTGATGGTGTGCTGTGTGGCCGCGCTGGTGTCGATCCCCGCGATCGCCTCGGCGTCCCCGGATCTCGCGATCGGCTTCGACAAGAAGACGGATCGGCCCAACGCCTTCATCGCGTGGCGAAACTCGCAGCGCATCCTCGAGGTCGAGGTCGAGGTCAAGAACCTCGGGACACGGCAGGGGTCGGCGCGCCTGCTGCTCGAGATCCTCGACGAGAGCGGCGCGGTGCTCGCCAGCAATGCGGCGGACGAGCCGCAGATCGTCAAGCTGCCGCCCGCGGCGAAGGGCGGCGCCGATGGTCGGATCGTCCAGGTCAAGGGCAACCTCGCGCTGAACCTGCTGATCGACAAGCTCGACCGCGCGAACGTTCCGTACCTCCTGCGCTCCGCGCTGGTGCCGGTCGGGGTGGATCGCGATGTCCGCAACAATGTCGCGGTCAAGACGTTCAATCTCAACTCGCGTGTTCGCCCAGGTGCGAGTCATTTTCGCGAGTTCACGTATCGCAACAACTCGAGCAAACGAATCGAGGTGGCGTGGGATCTCGCGCACTCGCCGATCCCGGCGGGATGGTCCGTGCAGGCGAGCTTCCGCCCGGGCATGACGTCCGTGCTCGCGCCTGGTCAGGTCCACAACGGCTACATCCTGGTCGCGACTCCCGCCAGCGTCTCCGAGGGGGAGCACGTCGACGTGCGGGTCATCGCGCGCGACCCTGCGTCCAGGGAGAGCCTCTACGAGCACGAGTGGTACGCGGTCTACGACCAGACCGGTCCGCGCATCTCCGAGGTCAAGAGCACCGTCGATACCACCACCGGGCTCGTCTCCCTGACGGCGCTCGTCGACGACGGCACGTCGATGCTGAAGGAGGCGAGCGGCGTGCGCGTCGAGTACTCCACGGACGACGGGCGCACGTTCTCCAGCCGCATCGCGGCGTATCGCTCCGGCAACTTCGTGGGGCCGACCTTGTTCGACACCCAGCTCGGACCGTTCGCGCCGGGGACGAAGCTCGTCGGGGTGGTCGTGGCGTCCGACATCGCGGGCAATCGGACGGAGTATCCGCTCGGCGAGATCGTGGTCCCCGCCTCACCGAAGCTCTCCGCCAAGGTGCCCTGACCTCCCGACCGCCCACACGGAGGCAGCGATGCGGCCCGCGCTCGTCCTTACCTCGATCCTCACGCTCGGTTGCGGTCGCGAGCCCGGCGGCCCCGCGACGGGGTTGCGCGTCGCCGAGCCGGCGCCCGCGGCGGCCGACACGGTGCCGCTCCACCTCGGGCTCATGTGGCCGGTCCTCCCCGGCGGGGATCCGCCGACCGCCGCCGAGGTGGCGCTCGGCGCGGCGCTGTTCGCCGACGCGCGGCTGTCGCGTGACGGCACGGTGTCCTGCCGCACCTGCCACCTGCCCGAGCACGGCTTCGCCGATCCGCGCGCCGTCTCGGTCGGGGTCGCCGGTCATGCGGGCACGCGCAACTCGCAGACCTTGCTCAACGCGGTGTACTTCGAGAGCTTCGGATGGACGGGCGAGCACCCATCGCTCGAGGCCCAGACCCTGGCCGCGATGCGCAACCCGGAGGAGATGGCGCTGGGCGAGGCGCTGCCCCCCGACGTCCTCCGCGACCACGGGGCGCAGCTCGAGGCGCTGTACGGCGGCGCCGATCTCGAGGGCGCGGCGGCCGCCATCGCGAGCTACCAGCGCACGCTGGTCGCCGGGGCGTCACGCTTCGATCGATGGATCTACGGCGCCGAGGACGTCATCTCCGAGTCCGAGAAGCGCGGCTTCGAGGTCTATCTCGGCCGTGCGCGGTGCGTCCAGTGTCACTTCATGCGCTCACCGGCGAGCCATCCGTTCGGTGGGGAGAATGGCCTGTACTCCGACGGCCGCTTCCACAACATCGGTGTTGGCTTCGGTCCCGGCGCGGCGACGATCGATCCCGGCCGCTTCGAGGTCACGAACCGCTCCGCCGACTACGGGGCGTTCAAGACACCGTCCCTGCGCAACGTCGAGCTCACCGCGCCGTACATGCACGACGGCTCGCTGCGCACGCTCGAGGAAGTGGTCGAGCACTACGACAAGGGGGGCGAGCCGAACCCGAACCTCGACCCTGACATCCAGCCTTTGAAGCTCACCGACCAGGAGAAGGCCGATCTCGTGGCCTTCATGAAGGCTCTCACTTCCGGGAGCCCTCCCGCGACCTACGGAACAACCACGATCGAGGAGGAGTGATGGCGGTCACCAAGAGGACGTTGGTCAGTCGTAGACGGAAGGGCGCTCCCATCGGCGTGTCGATCGGGCCGATGCCCGAGTGGAGCCACCTCGGCATCTCCAGCATCGTGCCCGCGAAGCGCCTGATGCTCGTGCCGAGCCAGGACACCGACGTGGTCGGGATCGTCGATCTCGAGGAGCTCGACGTCGTCCACAACGTGAAGCTCCCCAAGGGATCCGGGCCGTGGCACGTGAAGGCCACACCGGATGGCAAGCGGGCGTTCGTCTCGTTCTCGCGCTTTCGCGGCCACATCGACGAGACCGACAAGCGCGACTCCTTCGTCGGCATCATCGACCTGCGCAGCGGGCGGCTGACCGGCAAGATCAAGGTCCAGGGCGGGCCGGTGATGATCGAGATGGACCGGCGGCGGCAGCGCGCCTACGTCACCAACCGTCTGAGCAACACGGTGAGCGTGATCGATCTGAAGAAGAACGTCGTCGTTCAGACCCTCGAGACGGGTCGTGCGCCGTTCTGGATCTCGTTGACGCCCAAGGCGGATCTCCTCGTCGTCGGCAACTTCGAGGACGCGTCGCTCTCGATCTTCGACGCCAGCAAGCTCCGTCCCCTCGCCACGGTGCCGGTCGGCAAGCCGAGCGACAAGCCGTTCCCCGAGTTCGGGGTCGGAGACACGATCGGCTTCTCGATCGACAAGGCCGGCGTCGCCTACGTGGCGAACTGGCGCAGCCACACGGTCGCCACCGTCAACGTGTACGAGGCCGCCAAGCCAGGCGCGAAGGCGAAGGTCAGCATCGACCGCTCGGTCCGCTCGCCGTTCCACGTCGAGATCGACCCCAGGACCGGCCTGATGGTGGTCGGCAGCTACGAGCTCCCCGACAGCCGGGTCGTCGTCTTCGACAAGGCGAAGCGGGGCAAGGCGGAGACGCTGCTCGGCGCTCAGGTGGCCGACGTGCCGACGACCGGCGTCAAGCTGCCCACCGGCCGAGCCGCCGCGATCAACTACTGGATGAGCCAGCCGTTCGAATCGCGGGTCATCGGCTTCCTCGGGCAGGGGCGCAAGCCGATCAACCCGATCGACCTCGTCGCGGCCGTGCTGTGATGCGCCCCGACTCGCCGGTGTTTCTCGCGATCTCGCTCGCGCCCTGGGGGCGGAAGCCGGCGCTGCCCGGGTTCACGCTCGATCACCGGATGCTCGTCGTTCCCAACGAGGCCTCCGACAACGTGTCCCTGGTCAGCCTCGAGAGCCTCTCGGTCGTCGGTCACGTCGAGTTGCCACCGAACAGCCGGCCCTGGCAGGCCAAGGTCATCCCCGGCTCGAACCCGGCGCTGGCCTACGTCACGAACACGAGGTTCTCCGGGGATGCCTCGACCAGCACGCGCGAGTCATCGACGGTCAGCGTCATCGACATCTCGCGCCGGCAGGTCGTCCGCGAGATCCGCGTGGGCGCCGGGGCGAACGGCGTGACCGTCGACCAGCGTGGTCGTCGCGGCTACGTCGTGAACATGCGGAGCGACACGGTGAGCGTCATCGACATCGCGCGCCACGAGGTCATCGCCTCGTTGCCGGTGGGGCGGGCGCCCGCGTTCGCCAAGCTCTCGCGCGACCTCGACGGAAGGCTGCTCGTGGTGACGAACCTCCACGACGCGTCGGTCACGGTGATCGACACCCAGCGACTCGAGGTGCTGTACACGATGCCGGTCGGCGACGCCGGCCGGAACGATACGTATCCGGAGTGGGGCGCGGGAGACACCACCGGCGTCGCGATCACGGAGGACGGGGTCGCCTACCTGACGAACTACCGGAGCCACTCGCTGGCCGTCCTCGACCTCTCGACCCGGCGCCTTCGTCGGCTGGACTCGCCGATTCGCTTCCCGTTCTTCGTCGAGGTCGAGCGGCGCGAGCACCTCGTGCTGTTCTCGTCGGGCATCGAGAAGAAGTTCGCGCTGCTCGACGCGCGGACCGAGAAGTGGCTCGGCGTCTATCCCAGCGACGGCACGATGGTCCCCGAGGGGCGTGGTCAGCTGATCAACCTGTGGATGACGGACCCGGCGAATGACCGGCTCACGGCGATCCTGCCGTGCGGACTGGCCGGCATCAGCGCGGACTGGGACCGCAACATGGTCACCAAGTTCATGTGAGCGAGGGACCGTGGACCGGATGACACGATTCCTCATCAGGCTCGCCGAGGATCCCGAGCTCCTCGCGGAGTTTCGCGTGGCCCCCGAGCGGCTCGCCAAGGAGGCTCGCCTCACGCCGGCGGAGCTCCGGCTGCTCGTCCGGGGCGACTCCGACCAGGTGAGGGGGGCGCTGGCGCGGAAGGCGGCGGTGCGGGGCTGATGGCGCCGGGTCGGCTCACCGTCGTCGGGACCGGCATCAAGCTGGCCGCACACGCGACCGTCGAGGCGCGCGCGACGATCGAGCAGGCGGACAAGGTCCACTACCTCGTCGCCGAGCCCGCGACGGGCCAGTGGATCCGTTCGCTCAACTACCGCGCCCGCTCGTTGCACGATCTGTTCGTCGACGGCAAGCCTCGCGTCGACATCTACGCCGAGGTCGTCGAGCGGATCCTCGCCTCGGTGCGCAACGGGCTCTGGGTGTGCGCGGCGTTCTACGGCCATCCCGGGGTGTTCGTGCGCCCGGCGCAGGACGCGCTCGACCGCGCGCGACGTGAGGGGCACCGCGCCGAGATGTTGCCCGCCGTCTCGGCGCTCGATTGCCTGTTCGCGGACCTGGGGATCGATCCTGGACGCGAGGGGGCTCAGATCGCCGAGGCGAGCGAGTTGCTGCGCCGCGGGCGCGTACCCGACACCGCCACGCACGTGATCCTGCTGCAGATCGGCCTGATCGGCCTGTCGCGCCACACCCCCCGCGCCGTCTCGACCGGCGGTCTCGCGCTGCTCGCCGGAATGCTCGCTCGCCACTACCCGGGGCAGCACCCGGCCGTCGTCTACGAGGCGGCGCAGTACGCGACGTGCGCGCCGCGGATCGGGTGGGCGACCGTGGAGACGCTCGCCGCCGCGCCGGTGTCGCAGTTCACGACCCTGTGGCTGCCGCCGCGCGAGCGACCGTCGCTCGATGCGCGCATGGTCGAGCGCATCGCGGCGCTCGCGGTCGAGGAGCACGTCCGTGCCTGAGCGCGCGATCTTCGGCAGCCACGAGCCGACCGGCGATCGGGCGGTCTCGTGGGCGCGCGTCGTCTGGTTCGACCGCGGCGAGGCGCACGGCTCGTGCGCGACGATCATCAACCGCTGGTTCTTCCGGTTGTGCTCCTCGTCGACGACGCCGTGGCGACACAACCACGTGTACGAGGTCGTGTGCCCTGACTGCGGCGAGTCGCGCCGCGTCAAGATCGGCGACATCCGGGCGTGCGGGCGCGAGCGCCCCGAGGAGGTCCGATGAGCGACGCACTGCTCCCCGAGCGCGAGGCCTTCACCCTCGGTCGCGACGAGTGGGTGCGTCGCTGGATGAGCGAGCGGAGCGCGGCCAGTCACGCCGGGTTCTTCGTCCCGCAGCTTCGCCCCGGCATGCGGGTGCTGGATTGCGGCTGCGGGCCGGGCTCGATCTCGCTCGACCTCGCGCAGCTCGTGCGCCCAGGCGGCGAGGTCGTCGGGATCGACCTCGATCCACGCCAGGTCGCGGCCGCCCGCGCGCAGATGAGCGCGCGCGGCAGCGACAACGTCCGCTTCGACGTCGCCGACGCGTACGCGCTCCCCTTCGCGGCGGGAACGTTCGAGGCGGTCTTCGCCCAGTCGTTGCTCATGCACGTGCGCGATCCGCTCGCCGTGATGCGGGAGGTCTTCCGCGTGCTGAAGCCGGGTGGAGTCTTCGGGGTCCGCGATCCCGACTACGGTGCGTGGCTCTGGGCGCCGGAGACCCCGGAGGTCACGGAGTTCGCCCGGATCTTCTGCGACGTCGTCGCCCACCATGGCAGCCCGTTCTACGCGCGCCACCAGCGACGCCTGCTGCGCGAGGCCGGGTTCGCGCGCACGTCGACGCAGGCGCAGACCCTCGCCTACGGCGAGGTCGACGGGACGCGGGCGACCGCGCAGATCATGGCGCGGGTGGCGCGCAGCGCCGAGTTCCAGGCGACCGCGGTCGCGCACGCGCTCGCGACGCCGGCGCGCCTCGACGAGCTGTGCGTCGGCCTCACCCGCTGGGGCGAGGCCGAGGACGCGGTCTACGTCATGGTGTTCGTCGAGACCCTGGCCTGGCGTGGAGGTGACTGACATGAAGATCACGGCGCTCGACATGTTCCAGCTGCAGGTCGCCGACTGGTCGGCGATGGTCGACTGGTACCGCACGAACTTCGCCGGCGAGGTGCTGTTCTCCGAGCCCGCGGACCGCTTCTGCCTGATGAAGCTCGGAGAAGGCGGGGCGCAGCTCGCGCTCTACGGTCGCGACGGCGTCGACCTGCCCGCGGTCGGTGGGCGCTGGTTCCCGTGTATCCAGGTGCAGGATGTCGACGCCCTGGTCGCCGACTGCCGGCGGAAGGGCATCGCGATCCTCACCGAGCTGCACGGCAGCGAGGGCTACCGCATGGCGACGCTCGCCGATCCCGAGGGGAATGCCATCCACGTCTATGCATGGCTCCATGCTCCATGAAGGCGGGCTCTGGCACGCCCTCCTCGCGGAGCCGCGCGAGCCATGGTGTCTCGACCATCCCGGGCGTGCGGTGCCGTCTGCCGAGGCGGTGCGGCGGCTGCGCGCCGTCGCGCCGAAGGCCGGCATCACGCGGCTCGCCGATCTGACCGGCCTCGATCGCCTCGGCATCCCCGTGTACCAGGCGGTTCGCCCGGGGTCGCGCAACATCTCGGTCTCGATGGGGAAGGGCGTTCATCCGGACGACGCCCGAGCGTCGGCGTTGATGGAAGCCATCGAGACCTTCTGCGCGGAGGCCCCCGCCGGGCCGTGCCGGCTCGCGTCGACGCTGGAGATGGAAGCGGAGCTCGACTACGACCCGGATCTCCTCCTCCGTCACGACCCTCGCCGCGCCGGCCGTCGGGCTCGCGTGGCGTGGATCGCCGCGACCCACCTCGCCGACGGCCGGACGACCTGGGTGCCACGCGCGCTCGTCGCGCTCGACTTCACGGTGGCCGGCGGCGTCTGCGTCGATCCGTTCGCCGCGAGCTCCAACGGCCTCGCCGGCGGGAACACGGCCGGCGAGGCGGTGGTCCACGCGCTCTGCGAGCTGATCGAGCGCGACGCCGCCTGCCGCGCCCTCGACGCGTGGCGCGATCCGGAACAGCGGGTCGCGCGCTCGTCATTGCCGCCCGCCGAGGCGGACCTGACCGCGCGCTTCGCCGCCGGCGGGGTCGACGTCGTCATCGTGCGGTTGCCGTCTCCCACCGGGGTACCGTGCTTCGCGGCCTACGCAGGCGAGGGCTCGACGATCACGGTGGGCATGGGGGCCGCGCTCGATCCGGCGGTCGCGCTACGCCGCGCGATCACCGAGGCAGCGCAGGCGCGGCTCGCGCTGATCGCCGGCGCGCGAGACGACCTCCACCCCGAGGACTACGCGAGCTCGCTCACCGGGGACTCGCCATCGGCGATGTTCGTCACACCGTGCCGCCTCGACTTCGCGGCGATCGAGCCGCGTGCATGCTCCTCCACACCGGAGGCGCTCGCCGCGCTGGTCGACGCGATCGTAGGTGCGACCGGAACGGCGCCGCGCGTCGTCGACCTCGCCCGGCCCGACCTCGGCGTCCCGGTGGTGTTCGCGGTCGCCCCCGGCTTGCGATACCGGCCCAAAGATCACGGGCGGGGCGCTCTCACGATCGGCCCGCCGGCCCGCCCGACCGCGCGCGCTGGCCGGCGGCTCCGGATCTACGTGGGCCCGTCGCTCGCGCCTGACGCCGTGGCGCGCGCGATCCTGGGCGCCGCCGGCACCGTCGAGGTCGTGCCGCCCATCCGCCGTGGCGATCTGCTGGCGCTGCTCGACGACCCGCCTCGGGTCGTCGCGATCATCGACGGTGTCTTCGGTCAGGTTCCGTCCGTCCTGCACAAGGAGATCGCCGCGCTGGCCGCTCGCGGCTGCTCGATCGTGGGTGGCGGAAGCATGGGTGCGCTTCGCGCGTCCGAGGTCGGCCGACCATGGATCGAGGGGGTAGGCGAGGTCCACGCGATGCTGTGCCATGGCGTGATCGACGCCGACGACGAGGTGGCGGTGCTGCACGGCACGAAGGAGATCGGCTTTCGACCCGGCACCGTCGCGCTCGTGGACGTGCGCGACCGGCTCGCCGCGGCGGTCTCGGCCGGCGCGCTGGACGCCGCGAGCGCGTCGGCGTTCCTCGACGCCGCGCGCGAGCTCCACTTCAGCGAGCGGACGGCGCGCGCGATCGCCGGGGCCGCGGCGGGCGTCGGCGCGGAGGCGCGCGTGGCGCTCGCGCCCTGGCTCGCCGCGCCGGTCGTGGGCGTCAAGGCGCGAGACGCGGAGGCCGTGATCGCCGCGGCCCTGCGCCGGCTCGCGCGCGCGTCCGCCGCGCCGCCCGCCCCACCCCCGCCGCAGACCAGGTACCTCGCGCGCCACGCACACGAGCACGCCGACGCGCTCGCGCTCGGCGCGTTCAAGCTCCTCGCCCGGGATGCGGCGGCTCAGACCGACCGCGCGTGGCGCACCTTCCTCCTGCGCGACGAGGCGGCGGCCCGAGGGATCGAGGGTGTCGACGACCGAGCGCTCGCCCGCCGGCTGCGGCGCGAGCTCGGCGATCCGTGCGCGCTGACCCGGTCGGTGGCGGCGCGTCACGGCGTGGCGGCGCGTTCGCTCGCGCCGTCGGGCCTGGCGCCGCTCTCGCGGCTGGCGTTCGAGGCGACGCTCGTCCGCCTGCTCGCCCGCGGTCGTCGGCTCTCGCCGTACCGGCGCTGGGTCGCCGACGTGCTCGCGGCCGCGCGCGAGCTCGTCGAGCGGCGGCCCGATGTGATCGATCGCGCCCGCACCCTCCCCGCCGAGGCGCTCGCGGCGCGCTGGTGGCGTGTCCCGCGCGCGCGGGTGCGCCGCGAGGCGGCCGCGCGCGCGTTCACGGCGAGCTGGGAGCTCGAGCGTGCGGTCGGCCTGCGCTGGCTCGGGCAGGTCGCGGCCGTGATCGGCTGCGGGCACGGGCGGAGGGCCGATGGCTGAGCTCCGTCGCCGGCTGGGCTCGCTGGATCTCGCCCTCATCGTCATGGCGTGCGTGATCGGCACGGGCATCTTCCTCACGCCGTCGCAGGTGGCCTCGAACGTCGCCTCGCCGTGGACCGCGATCGCGCTGTGGGCGATCGGTGGGCTCCTGACGACGTGCGCGGCGCTGGCCGTGGCCGAGCTGGCGACGTCGATGCCGCAGGCCGGCGGCCCCTACGTCTTCCTCAAGGCGACGTTCGGCGACTTCGTCGGTTTCCAGTACGGCTGGACGCAGTTCATCGTGGTGGGGCCGGCGATCGCGGCCGCGCTCGCCCTGGGCGCCGCCATGCACGCCGCGAGCTTCTGCTCGCTCTCCGGCGGGGAGCAACAGCTCGTCGCCGCGGCGTGCATCGTGGTGTTCGCGTCGCTCAACGCGCTCAGCTTCGCCGGCGCGCGGTGGGTGCAGAACGTGGCGACCATCGCCAAGGTGGGCGTCCTCGTCGCGGTCGCGGGCCTCGTGCTGGCGGGTGACGCCACGCGCGCCTTCGTCCCGGCGGCCGATCTGGACCGAGGCAGCGTGCCCCAGCTCGGCGCGGCGCTGCTCGCGATCCTCTGGACCTTCGAGGGGTGGAGCTACGCGACGTTCGTCGCCGGCGAGGCGCGCCGGCCGGAGCAGTCGTTGCCGCTGGGACTCTCCCTCGGCATGCTCGCCGTGTCGCTGACCTACTGCGCGATCAACGTCGCCTATCACGTCGCGCTTCCGGTCGATCAGATCGCCGCTTCGCCGCGCGTCCCGGAGGCGGCGCTCGAGGCGTCCGGCTACGAGGCCGCGCACTGGATCTCGGTGGTCGTCATCGTCGGCATCGCGGGCGCGCTGTCGGCGCTCTTCATGACGTCGTCGCGCGGGGCCTTCGCGATGGCGGTCGATCGGTTCCTGCCGGCGCGGTTCGTCCGCCTGGGGCCGGGCGCGACCCCGCGCGCCGCGATCGCGCTGCAGGCCATCATCGCGCTCGGCTTCCTGGCCAGCGAGTCGTTCTACACGTTGCTGGCGGCGACCGTCGCCGTCAACTGGCTGTTCCACGCGGCGTCCGGACTGTCGGTCCTCGTCCTGCGTCGCACCCGACCGCAGCTCGACCGGCCGTTTCGGTCGCCGTTCTACCCGCTGTGTCCGCTGATCACGATCGCGACCGCGGGCGCCGTGCTCGTCGTCGCCGTCACGAGCGCGCCTCGCGACTCAGCGCTTGCGCTCGCGCTGGTGGCGGCCGGGACGCCCTTCTACCTGCGCCGCCGCCGCGTCCGCGACGATGCGGCGTAGCCGATCGAAGTCCACGCCGTGCACGATCGTCGCGTCGTCGAGCCGCACGTTGGGGCCCTGCTCGCAGCGGTCGAAGCAGCCGCTGGCCACGACCTCGACGGCGTCCGCCAGCCTCGCGTCGCGGAGCCAGCCGCGCAGGCGAGGTTCCAGCGTGCGGGTATGCTTCGCGCAGATGCGTCCCCAGCAGAGCTCGATCCGGCAGCGCGCCATGCCGCACCATGATGAGGGAGAAGCGAACCGCATGAAAGTCACCGCGTCGAACGTCGTCGCCTGGTTGCAGGGCGTCAGGATCGCGACGCTCACCGCCACCCGTGGTGTGCCCTCCCTCGTCGAGGCGATCGTCGGAGCGCCGGTGAAAGGGAGCTGGTGGGGGCACGCGCGCGGCGCGGACATCTACAACGCCGCCGTCGCGCTCGACGCGTCCGGCGAGGTGCTGGCCACCAAGCTCGTCGAGGGGAAGGTCACGTTCGTCCACGCCGCGCTGTGGCCCGCGCTGTACCGGGTGGTCACCGATCCGGACGCGCGTCGCCTCCCGAAGCTGGACGCCGTCGCGCGTCAGTTGCTCGAGCTCGTGTCCACGGCGAGCGGGCCGGTCCGCCTCGACGAGCTGGTCGAGGTGTTCGAGCGCAAGACGCTCTCGCGGGCGGCCAAGGCCCTCGAGGCCGGGCTCTGGGTGCACTCGGCACAGGTGCACACCGAGAAGGGCCGACACGAGACCGTCTTGCAGACGTGGGACCGCTGGGCCGACGCGGCCGTGCGGAAAGCGGCCCGGCGCCTCGGCGTCGACGCCGCGAAGACGACCCTGCGCGAGGCGCTCGGGAGCGCGAAGGTGAACCTCGCGCTCTGAGTCGGGTCATCCGATGTCCTTCATCGCGCGGCGCGCGTCGAGCGCGAAGGCCGCCGCCTCGCGCGCGGTCTCGAACGCGGTCAGCGTGCGCTGGAGGTGCTCGTGCGAGTGGAGCGCGGACACCATCAGGCGGATGCGCGCCTCGCCCTCGGGCACGACCGGGTAACACAGACCGTGGGCGTAGATGCCGCCGTCGTAGAGGTGGTTCACCATCTCGTGCAGGACGTCGTAGCCGCCGACGTCGACGGCGAGGAGCGGATGGTGGCCGCCCATCACGCGGAAGCCGCGCTCGAGCAGGCCTTCCCACAGCACCTTGATGTTGTCGCGCAGGCCGGGCAGGGGCGCCTCGCCGCTCTCGAGGATCTGCAGCGCCCGGATCGCCGCGCCCGCCATGGGCGGAGGCAGCGTCGCCGAGAACATGTACGGCGACGACTTCTGCCGCAGCCACGCGATGATCTCCGCGTGCCCCGCGGCGAACCCGCCGGACGCGCCGCCGAGCGCCTTGCTGAAGGTCCCGGTCACCACGTCCACGCGCTCGATCGCGCCGGCGAGCTCGGCGGAGCCGCGGCCGCGCTCGCCGAGGACGCCGATGCCGAGCGCGTCGTCGACGACGACCATGGCGTCGTAGCGGTCGGCGAGGTCGCAGATCGCGTGCAGGTCGGAGATGCGCCCCGAGAACGGGTGTACGCCGTTGGTCACGATCGCGCGGAAGCGTGCCCACTTGGAGCGGCGCAGGATCTCCTCGAGGTCGTCGGGGTCGTCGTTGCGGAACGTGACCAGGCGCGAGCCGGCGAGGCGCGCGCCGTCGGCGAGGCTGGGGTGGACGCCCGCGTCGCAGATGATGCAGTCGCGCGAGCCGAACAGCGGCGCGAAGAGGCCGATGTTGGCCATGTAGCCGCCGCCCCCGTAGAGGATCACGTCGGGCACCTTGAGGAAGCCGCGCAGCCACTCCTCGAGCTCCTTGTGGATCGGCAGCGTCCCGCACATCACGCGCTGCGACGACAGCCCGACGCCGTACTTCTCCGCGGCCTCGATCGCGGCGCCCAGCACCTGGGGATCCGCGGACAGCCCGAGGAAGTCCTGGGTCGTGTAGTTGACGACCGCCTGGCCCTCGCGGCCGTCCATCATGCCGCCGGCCGCCATGCCGCCCGAGCGCGAGAAGACGACCTCGCGCTTGAAGAGGCCGGCGTCGCGGAGGCGGTCGGTCTCGCTGCGGAGAAGATCGAGCAGGCCCTGGCTCATGATGCACCTCCGATGTACCAGACCAGCGCGGCGACACATCGCTGCCACGCCGGGTCCCGCTCCCGCCGCGCGCAGAACGCGTCGATGCGCCGGGGCAGGGCGTCGTCGCCGCCGGGGGCGGCGAGCACGAACTCGGCGGCGAGCAGCGCGCGCCGCGCGTGGAGCTCCTGCTTCATGGCGGCGCGGTAGTCGGGGCTGGTCGCGACCAGCCGCAGGCGCGTCTGCTCATCGACGATGTCCTGCTCGCTCGTGATCGCGACCAGCACCACGTCCGCGGCGAGGTGGCAAGCGGCGCCACGATCGCCGCAGGTCTCGCGCGCCAGCTCGAGCAGGCAGGCCGGCGCCGGCGGTCCGTGCGCGCCGCGGCAGCGGGTCCGCGCGCCGGTGTAGAGCGTGTCCTCGAGCGTGGCGCGGCCGTCGCCGCCGAGCCCGCGCACGGCGTCGAGCGCGCCCGCGATGTACGCGACCCGCTCGTCGCGCCCGCCGGCCGCGGCGCCGCCGCCGGATGCCGCGCCGACGATCGTCGCGCCGGCGATCGCGGCGCCGGCGATCGCGCAGACGACGACGGCGCGCGCGCCCGCCCTCACAGCCGCCCTCGCTGCGCGCGGTACCGCCGGCGGAACGCGTCGACGAACCCGAAGAGGTGACGGTGGAACGGGTAGACGTCGACGAGCCCCTGCCGCGGCGGCGCCGCCAGCGGCCAGCGCACGCCGAGGAACGGGTCGGCGTCGTGGAGCCGCTCGAGCCGGCTCAGCAGGTAGTCGTCGCCGGCGACCTCGGAAGGCTCCGGCGGACGCGCGCCGATCCGCGTCCCGTCGACGGCCGCCGCGCCGCCGTGCGGCCCCGCGAGCAGCGCGGCGAGCGCGGCGTAGACGTCGAGCGGCCCGGCGCCCGCGGCGTCGATCGCCGGCACGCGCACCTGGCGCACGCCGAGCGGCTGCCCGTCGAGCGTGACGGTGAAGCCGGCGGCCACGCCGGTGCCCGCCGGATCGACGGCGAGGCACTGCAGGCTCACGAGCTGCTCCACCTCCGGCGGCTCGCCGAACGACGGCGACTCGCCGAGCGCCACGGCCAGCGCCCGCAGCTCGTGCTGGCGCCGCCGCCGGTCGATCACGGCGCGTACCGATTCGAGCGCGCCGGCGCCGTCGAGGAACCCGGCCGGGTCGGCGGCGAGCCGCTCGCACGCGTCCACCGGCGCGCCCCAGTGGACGGTGACGTCGCGGCACGTCGCCGGCGGCGAGCCGAAGCGCGTCGCGAACAGGAGCTGCCCGAGCACGTGCTCGACCAGCGCCGACGGCGACCACGCGCCCTCGCGCCACGCCGGCCACAGCGGCAGGTCGGCGTAGCGATCCTCGCAGCGCGGCGGCGCGAGCAGGTCGCCGAGCCACGTGCCGCCGCGCGGATCGGGGAGGCTCACCCACAGGTGGTGCGACGCGTGCGGGCTGCCGCCGATCGCGTGGAGCTGGCGCGCGGCCAGCGTGTCGAAGAAGTCGAAGCGCGTGCGCATCGCGTCGAGCCGGCGGCTGGTCGCGGCGATCGGGTTGCTGCTGGTGAGCGAACCGGCCGCGCCGGCGATCTTGCGCCACGCGTGATGCAGGTACGGCTCGTCGTGCAGGCGCCGCGTGCACACGTCGACGCGCGCGTCCTCGGCCGGCTTGTCCGCCACCTCCGCGGCTTTGGGCGCGCAGTCGCCGAGGTCCTTGGCGTAGCCGAGCTCGTACGCGCGCTTCACCAGCGCGCAGCCGGGCTGCTCGACCATCGGCGGCGGGGGCTGGGGCTCGTCGGCGGCCGCGCCCGCCTCTTCCTCGGG
>DDTA01000318.1:6316-17967 GCA_002344285.1 Myxococcales bacterium UBA2376 | reverse complement strand
CGGCGACAGCGCCGCCATGCCGCCGAGCAGCCCGACGATCTTCAGCATCTCGAGGTACATGAGCGGCTTGTTGCGCTCCTGCGCGCCCAGGTACGAGGACACCACCCAGCCGATGGGGCGGAACACCGAGAGCGCCGCCAGGACCGTCAGGAACGGCGCGACCTCCTGCCACTCGGCCGACATGATCACCGCGATGAGCGTGTCGGCCACGACGCCCAGCCCGAGGGCGAGCGGGAAGATGATGAGCGACAGGAGCGCGGTCGCCCGCTCGAACGCGCGCGGCCGCCGCTCCGGCTCCATGCCGGCGAGCGACGGCAGGAGCACCATGCCGACCTGCTCGCCGACGTGCACGGCCGGGATGTCGGCCAGGTTGTACGCCAGCCGGTAGAGGCCCGTCGCGTTGGCGCCGAACAGCCACCGGATCATGACGCTGTCCCAGTAGCGCGACCCCATGTTCAGCACGCCCTCGACCGCCAGCGGCGCGCCGAACTTCATCATGTCGCGCACGCGCCCCCACGACCACCGCGTGGGCGTCGTCCACGGTCGCACGCCGACGGTCCCGACGATGATGAGCGTCATGACGCTGTACTGCGCGATGTTGCCGTACGCGACCGACCACGCCCCGTGCCCGCGCGCCGCGAAGAAGATCGTGGTGCCGGCGTAGATCGCCTCGCCCAGCGTCGACGCGATCGCGATGGCGCGGAACTGGAGGCGTTGCACGAGCAGCTTCTCGGGGATCGCCGACAGCCGGCGCGTCGCGACGGCGATCGTCAGGATCGGGATGTACTGCGTGATCTCCGGCGCGCCGAGGTCGTCGCCGAACAGGCCGGTGACCAGCGCGAGGCTGCCGAAGCCGAGCGCCGCCAGCGCCAGCGACACCGTGCTCGCGTGCCAGATGACCTCGGTCGCGTGATCGCCCCGCGCCCGCACGATGACGTACTGGTTGAAGCCGATCGAGGTCAGCCACCCGACCGTCATCACCAGGATCATCGCGGTGCCGACGTCGCCGACCGCCTCGGGATCGAGGTAGCGCGTGATGATGAGCGTGCCGACCACGCCGATCGCGCGTCCGCCGATGCTGGACAGGATGGTCCAGATCGCACCGCGCGCGGCCTTGCCAGTCAGCGAGCTCACTTCGAGCCCGGCATCGTCGGCGACGGCGCGCTCAGGCGCAAGCCGCCGCGCGCGCGAAGGCGTCCGTCAAACGGTCGCGGCCGTGCGCGGGGGCGACGAGATCCGTCGTCGAGATCGCCGCGATGAACGCCGCGAACTGGCCGACGCGCGGATGCACCGGGCGCAGGAGGGCGGCGCCCAGGCGACCGAGCCACGCCGGCACGCGACGGTACCGGGGACGGGCTCCCGCGGCGGCGAACGCCAGCTCGGCGATCGCGTGGCGGGTCAGGACGTCGGGGCCGCCGGCGTCGATGACGAGCGCGCGCTCGTCCGAGTCGAGCGCGCCGGCGCAGATCGCCGCGAGATCGTCGTCGCCGATCGGATTGGTGCGCGCGCTGCCGTCGCCGATCTCGGGGAGCGCGCCCTGCCTCGCCAGGCCGAGGTACGACGTCGTGACCGCCGAGTAGAAGCCGGTCGGGCGCACGATCCCGAAGGGCAGGCCCGACGCGGCGATGCGCTCGACCACGCGCTCGTGGGCGTCGACGTAGGCGAGGCGCCGCATCGCCGGCGTGTGGAACACCGAGACGTAGACGAAGCGCGGGCGACCGGCCGCGACGGCGGCGTCGACCAGCGCGGTGTTCAGCGGCGTGTCGACCGCGCCGTAGCCGCGCCAGCCGCGCCCGCGCTCCATCATCACGCTGGCGCCGGCGCACGAGAAGACGACGTCGGCGCCGCGCACGAGCTCGGCGGCGACCTCACGCGCGCGTGCGTCGCCGACGACCTGCGTCACACGGCCGCGGAGGTCGGCCGGGATGCGCGCGGCGTCGCGCGTCAGCAGGCGGATCGTGTGGCCGTCCGAGAGCGCGCGGTCGACGACGCGGCGGCCGAGGGCGCCGGTCCCCCCGGCGACGGCGATGGTGCTCATGCGGTTGGGATGCCACGCGCCGACGCCTCGACGTGCGGCGAAAGGTCACAGCCAGCTGCGGAACCGGAACGCCAGCCAGGCCAGGGCCTTGCGCCACCACGCGAACGACTCCCACGTCGCGAGCGCGAACGGGGTCGTCATCCGCTCGTCGACGCGGAACTGGGCCTCCATCTCCGCGCCGACGTCGGCATCGATGATCTCGACGATCACCTCGAGGTTGTAGCGGAGGCTGCGCGCGTCGAGGTTGTAGCTGCCGATCGTCGACCACATGCCGTCCACCACCGCCGTCTTGGCGTGCATCATCGGCCCGGTCCAGCGCAGGATGCGGATGCCGCGCCGCACGAACCAGCGATAGATGTAGAGGCCGGCGTACTCGACCGCGCGCACGTCGCTCCGTCCTGGCACGATCACCGCGATCTCGCACCCGCGGGAGACGGCCCGCGCCATCGCCCGCCGGATCGCGCGATCGGGCAAGAAGTACGCGTTCTCGATGAGCACGGTGCGTCGTGCCGCGTTGATCGCCGCCAGGTAGGCGCGGCGGATGGCGCCACGCCGCTTGCGCCGCGAGTTGTCGACGACCCGCGCCGCGATGTTCGCCGGCAGGTTGGGCCGGTCCTCCGCGCGCTCGGGCGCCGGATACGGGTCGCCGCCCTCGGCGATCCACGTGCGGCGGAAGATGCGCGCCAGATCGGCGACCACCGGGCCGCGCAGCGCGCAGTGCACGTCGTGCCAGCCGCGCCCGCCGGCGGACACCGGCACGTAGTCGTCGCTCAGGTTGATCCCGCCCGTGAACCCGATCTCGTCGTCGACCACGAGGATCTTGCGGTGATCGCGGTGCGACAGGTTGAAGCGCGCGCGCCACGGGGCGATCGGGTGGTACTCGACGACCTTGACCCCGGCCCGCCGCATGCGCTCGACGTGGACCGCGTCGAGCCCGAACCCGCCGATCGCATCGAAGATGAGGCGCACGTCGACGCCTGCCTCGGCGCGCTCGATGAGCGCGGCCACGAACTTCAGCCCCGACACGTCGTCCTCGATGATGTACGTCTCGAGGACGACCGAGCGCTTCGCGGCCGCGATCGCGGCCAGCATCGCCGGGAACGGCTCGTCGCCGCGCAGGACCGTCACCTCGTTGCCCCGGCGCAGGCGATAGAGGCTGCGCGCGTAGTGCGTGATGGCGGCGAGAAGCGTCGTCGTCGCCGGCGTGTAGTCGGCGCGAGCGAGCTGCGCTTCGCGCCGGTCCGTCATGCGGCCTCGTAGCGCACGCCGATCACGGTGTAGATGGCCGTGCCTTTCGGCCGCTGCACCGTCACCTCGTCGCCGTCGCGCTTGCCGAGCAGCGCGCGCGCCACCGGCGAATCGACGCTGATCCACCCGATCTTGGGGTCGAACTCGTCGGCCCCGACGATGCGGTACTCCAGCTCCTCGCCCTCCTCGTCCTCGAGCTTGACCCACGCGCCGAACGCGATCCGGCCGGGATCGGACGGGGCCGCCGCCACGATCACGAGCGCCTCGACGCGCCGGGAGAGGAACTGCAGCCGGCGGTCGATCTCGCGCAGCCGCCGCTTGCCGTAGATGTAGTCGGCGTTCTCCGACCGATCTCCCAGCGCCGCCGCATCCGCGACCTGCTGCGTCACGCGCGGGCGCTCGACGGTCACCAGCCAGTCGAGCTCGTCGCGAAGTTTCTTCGCGCCTGCCGGCGTGATGTACCTGGAGCTCGGAGGTCTCGGCGTGCGGTCGCGCACCGACATCCGGCGCAGTGTATGCTGGCCCGCCTCGGGGCTCTACCCGACACCGCATAGATGACCGACATCCTCCTGATCGTGGCGTTGATGCTCGCCAACGGGCTCTTCGCCGGCGCCGAGATCGCCGTCCTCTCGGTCCGCAAGACCCGGCTCTCCGAGTTCATCCGTCGCCGTGACCCGCGCGCGCTGGCCGTGAAGGCGCTCCGGGATCAACCCGAGCGCTTCCTCGCCACCGTCCAGATCTGCATCACGCTGGTCGGGACCGCCGCCGCCGCTTTCGGCGGCGCCCAGGTCGCCGGCTCGCTCGCTGAATGGCTCCGCGACGCCGGCGTCAGCTACCCCGACCAGATCGCCCTCGCGTCGGTCATCGGCATCATCGTCTTCCTCGAGCTCGTGATCGGCGAGCTCGTGCCCAAGTCGCTCGCCCTTCGCTTCTCGGATCGCTACTCGTTCATGGTCGGGCGGCCGCTCCTCGGCCTCTCGTATCTGATGCGGCCGCTGGTCTGGCTGCTCACCGTCGTCTCGAACGCGGTCCTCAAGCTGTTCGGCGACAAGACGACGTTCACCGAGACCCGGCTCTCGCGCGACGAGCTCCAGGAGCTGGTCGAGGAGGCCGCCAAGACCGGCTCCGTCGACCCCCGCGCCAGCGAGATCGCGTCGCGCGCCCTCGAGTTCGAGGGGGTCACCGTCGCCGAGGTGATGGTGCCCCGCAACCGCGTGGTCGCGCTGCGCCGCGGTGCCGCCGCCGACGAGGTCCAGCGCGTCATCCTCGAGGAGGGCCACTCGCGCATGCCCGTCTTCGAGGGCACGATCGACAACATCGTCGGCTACGTCGTCGCGCGCGACGTCCTGGCGCTGGCCTGGGAGAAGGGCCTCATCGTCCTCGAGGACATCGTCCGCCAGGCGTACGTGGTCACCGAGCGCACCCGCGCCCTCGACCTCCTGCGCGAGATGCAGCGCCGCCGCGTGCAGATGGCGGTCGTGACCGACGAGCACGGCGGCCTCGCCGGCCTGGTGACGATCGAGGACCTGATCGAGGAGCTGGTCGGCGACATCTTCAGCGAGGACGACAAGCCCGACACGATCGTGGTGCGCGAGCCCGAGGGCACCGCGCTGGTCCACGGGTACGCCCCGGTGCGCAAGGTCAACCGCGAGCTCGACCTCGACCTGCCGGTCGGCGCCGATCGTACGACGATCGCCGGCCTGTGCATGAGCCTGGCCCAGGCCATCCCGCAGGCCGGTGAGCGGCTGACCACCGAGGATGGGACGATCCTGGAGGTCGTGGAGGCGTCCCCGCGGAGGGTCCGCAAGGTGCGGATCCACCCGGTCGGGCTCCTGGCGCCGCTCGAGGCTGCCGACCGGGCCCCGCCCGTCGACGCCGCGGAATGAGGCTCAACGGCCTGAGCGCTCCCGGCCAGGCCCTCGGATCCGCTACAATACGGCCGCAGGGATGAGCCAGATCGTCGCGAGAGATTCGGTCTGCGCCGATCATCTAGTGTACGCGTGGCCGTATCAGGTCGGCTCGTCGGTCGAGGTGTCGTGCGGCCAGGACGAGGTCGCGGTGATGTGCCCGGCGTGGGCGGTGGGCGCGAACCTCGGTCCGGGGCGCCACACGTGGACCTCGCCTGATCCGACCAGGCCCACGGCGATCTACTTCGTCCTCACCGGCCCGGTCGAGGTCGCGTTCGACATGATCACGCAGTTCCCGATGCCGGGCTCGGGCCTGATGACGATGGTGCGCGCGGAGGGCAGCGTGCTCGTGCGCGTGGCCGATCCCGCGATGCTCGTCGCGCAGTTCGTCGGTCTGCCGTTCGACCGCGTGAACGAGGGCCTCATGCGCAGCGTGTCCTCGAGCGTCGAGCGCATGCTGGGCAAGCTGCTGCCGCGCAAGGTCGCCCTGGCGGGCACGGTCGCCGCCGTGGCCGATCCGTCGACCTGGCCGGCCCTGGTCGAGGAGCTCACCCAGTACAACCCGGCCGTCGGCGCCGTGCACGGCGTCGCGTTCGTGCGCTTCAAGCAGCTGACGATCCACGGCGGCGATCACAACGGGTGGCAGCAGCCGGGCTCCTCGGGGAGCATCTCGTCGAGCAACGTCCAGGGCGTGGTCTCGGGCGAGCTGAACGCGTCGAACGAGTCGACCGAGAAGGGCGCCGCGCCGTCGAGCCCGGCGCTGGTGCCGCCGGCCGCGCCGGCCAGCCCCGCGCTGCCCGCGGGCACGCGCGTGCTCGTCGCGCTGGCCGACGGGCTCTTCCACTCCGCCGTCGTGCGCCAGGCGCTGCAGGGCTACTACGAGCTCGACGTCGGCGACACCGGCGAGACGGTCTGGGTCCCGATGGGCCAGGTCGCGCCGCAGGTGTAGTGATGACCTCGCCCGCCTCGCCCGCCTCGCCCGTCTCGCCCGACGACGATCGTCACGACGGGTTGCTCGCCTGGCAGCATCGTCTCTACGCCAACAACCACTCGCTGCGCGCG
The DNA here is from genome assembly GCA_002344285.1 of Myxococcales bacterium UBA2376. GTDB lineage: Bacteria > Myxococcota_A > Polyangia > Haliangiales > Haliangiaceae > UBA2376. The sequence goes on along the minus strand of DDTA01000318.1, from coordinate 11,712 downwards.
ACGCTGGTCGTGCACCTCTTCACCGTGCCGCTCTTCTGGCTCGGCTGCGTCTCGCTCGCGGTCGCGCCGTTCACGTCGCCGTGGTGCGCGCTCGGCGGGCTGGGCCTCCTGGTCGCGCTCGTGCTCGAGGGCCGCGTGCACAAGCGCGAGCGCGCCCCGGTCCCGTTCCGTGGCCCCGGGGACTTCGTCGCCCGCCTCTTCGTCGAGCACTGGGTGACGTTCCCGCGCTGGGTGCTGAACGGCGGCTTCGGCAAGGCCTGGCGCGCGGCGAAGTAGCTACGCCCGGACGAGCACCATCTCCGTGGTCGAGAAGGGGCGCGGGGGCAGGTGCTCGCGATCGACGAAGCCGAAGCGCGCGTAGAGCGCCTGGGCGTCGCGCGTGCCGAGGAGCACGCGGCGCGCGCCGCGCACCTCGGGGTGGTCGAGGAGGAGACGGGTGACGGCCTGGCCGAGGCCGCGGCGCCGCGCCGACGGCGCGACGATGACGTCGTAGAGCCACGCGAGCTTGGCGCTGTCGCTCACCGCGCGCGCCGACGCGATCAGGCGCCCGGACGCGTCGCGCGCGCCGACCCACGGGTTGCCCGACGCGTGCGCGCGGCGGAGCTCGTCGCGCGAGAACGCGCCGGTGTTCCAGTACTCCTCCTCGAGGAGCGCGGCGGCCTCGTCGGCCTGCGTGGGTGGGAGCCAGGCGTGGAGCGTCGTGCCCGCGGGCGCGGCGTCGGGCGCGGCGAGGAACAGCGGCGCCGGGGCGTCGGGGTTGGCGGCGCGGAGCAGCTCGAGCGTGCGCGCGTCGCCGCGACGGCCGCGGCGCCAGAGCGACGCGAACAGCGCGGTGAGCTCGGCTGGCTTGCGGTTCTGGGCGAGCTTGGCCTTGCCCGTGACGCGCTCGAGGCGGACGCCGGCGACCAGCAGGCCCTTCACCTGCGCCCGGTAGTGCGGGTGATCGGCGGTGATCGGGACGTGGCCGCCCTCGGGCTGGAGCTTCTCCATGAGCGCCTGGAGGACGCGGGCCTTCTGCGGCGGGTCGGTGATCTCCTCGACGACGCCGTGCACCTGCACGCTGCGGTAGTAGGTGGTCGCCGGGCACGCCTTCTCCGGATCGAAGAACGTGCTCGGCACCATCCCGAGATCCTCCTCGGCCTGGAGCACGGCGGCCCGGCCGAGGAAGCCGGTCTTCTCGCCCTTGGGGGCGGCGTGGAACGCGACCCAGTCGTCGACGACGACGCTGTTGACGGTGCGCAGCACCGGCGTGCCGTCGGGTAGGGTGCTGGCGAGGTGGACGACGGGAAGCTCGGCGAGGAGCGCGCGGGCTTCGGCGGGAGACATGGCGAACTCGGCGCGACGCATGATCGGAGCGTGCGCGCGAACTGGTCCAGCGAGTAGTACCAGTCTGGCGAAGATAGCTAGACCAGATGGCCCGCGCCGGGACCGCGCTCTGGTAGACGTGATCCATGTCCTGGCCCGTGCCCCTGGTCCCCGCCGGCGACGGCCCCATGTTCCAGCGCATCGCGCGCGCCGTGGTCGACGACATCCGGCGCGGCCGCCTCGTCGCCTCGCAGCGCCTGCCCGGCAGCCGCGCGCTCGCCAGCGAGCTCGGCGTCCACCGCAACACGGTGCTCGCGGCGCTCGCCGAGCTCGAGGCCCAGGGCTGGATCGTCACGCAACCGGCGCGCGGCACCTTCGTGGCCGCGTCGCTGCCGGAGACGCCGGTGACGCGCGCGCCGGCGGCGGGGCGGCGCGGCCAGGGCGGCCAGGCGCGACCGCTCGGCTTCGCCCTGCCGCCCGAGCCACAGCTCTCGCCGCGCTACAGCGGTGACCTCCGGCGCGGCGAGCTGCACGTCTCGGCCGGCGTGCCCGATCCGCGCCTGTTCCCGGTCGACGCGCTGGCGCGTGCGTGGCGACGGGCCGTGCGCCGCGACGGGCGGCGGCTCCTGACCTACGACGCGCCCGAAGGTCACCCGGCGCTGCGCGCGGCGCTGGCCGCGATGATGCGGGCGATCCGCGGCCTGTCGTGCACCGCCGAGGACGTGCTGGTCGTGCGCGGCAGCCAGATGGCGATCGATCTGTGCGCCCGCGGGTTGCTCGCGCCGGGCGACCGCGTCGCCGTCGAGGCGCTCGGCTACCGTCCGTCGTGGGACGCGCTCCGCCTCGCCGGCGCCGAGCTCGTGCCCGTGCCCGTCGACGAGAGCGGCATCGACGTCGCGGCGATCGCGCGCCTCGCCGCGCGCAGGCCGCTGCGCGCCGTGTACCTGACGTCGCACCACCAGTACCCGACGACGGTCACGCTTTCACCGGCGCGACGCCTCGCGCTCGCGGCGCTGGCGCGGGCGCACCGGCTGGTCGTGCTCGAGGACGACTACGACCACGAGTTCCACTACGAGGGCCGCCCGGTGCCGCCGCTGGCCGCTGCCGACGACGGCGGTCACGTCGTGTACCTCGGCACGCTCTCGAAGATCCTGGCGCCCGGGCTGCGCCTCGGGTTCCTCATCGCGCCGCCGCCGGTGGTCGCGCGCCTGGGCCTCCTGCGCGCGGCCATGGATCGCCAGGGCGATCGCCCGATGGAGGCCGCGGTCGCCGAGCTGATCGAGGACGGCGAGCTCGAGCGCCACGTGCGCCGCATGCGCACGACGTACCTGGCGCGGCGCGACGCGCTCCTCGCGCACCTGCGCGCGCGCCTCGGCGGCGCGCTCGCCTTCGAGCCGCCGCGCGGCGGCATCAGCCTGTGGGCGCGGGTCGCGCCCGACATCGATATCCAGGCCTGGCTCGCGGCGTGTGCGGCGCGCGGCGTCCACGTCTCGCCCGGCAGCCGCTACACCTTCGCCGGCGACGAGCCCGGCGCCATCCGCCTCGTGTTCTCCGCGCTCACGCCCGCCGAGCTCGACCGGGCGACCGGCGTGATGGCGGCGACCCTGCGTTCGCTCAGCGGCGCCCGATCCCGATGATGCGAAGCCGGCCGTCGGGGCCGTCACGCTACGGCAACGGGGACGGGGCAGCGGGCTGGTACTTCTCGACGGCGGATTCGCCTCCGGTCAGGAGCTGGTACCAGGGAGAGAGAATCTCGAGAATGAACAGTCGGCCCTCGCCATCGAGGATCACGACGAGCGTCTCGTCCTGCTTGCGCACGACGGTGATGGGCTCGCCGGCGATGCGCCACGCGATCCCCGTGAAATACAGCCGGCGCTCCGCCTCGGTCGCTGGCGCGACCTCGCCATTGGCGAAGTGGTGTGCCATCGACGTCACGACGTCGCTCTTCATGAACGGCGGCAGCGCGTCGAAGCGCACGGCGCGTCCGTGCGCGACGACCGACCGATCACCGATGGGGACGCGCGCCATGTACGGGATGCCCTCGTCGCTGTTGAGGCCGGCGAGCTTCCAGGTGCTCCACAGCCCCGGCCCGAAGACCACGGCCTTGTCGAGGTCGCTCGCGTCGAGGGCACCGGCTCGCATGCGCACGAGCAGCTCGGCGACGCGGGCCTCGGTCTCCGGGGCCGGCACGGTCGCGCCCCAGGGGCCGACTTCGTGCTCCGGTTCGCGCACCTCTGCCGGCGAGGTGGGCGCCGGCGGTGTTGCCGCAGCTCCGCGTCCACCGCATCCCAGCGCGAGCAGGCAAAGCGAGATGAGCGTGGTCCGCATCGCTCGAGGATGCCACGCGTTCCTCGAGCGTCACTTGTCGGGCGAAGTCTTCTTCTTCTTGCCGGGCAGGATGTTCATCATCTTGCAGATGATGCCGAGCATGATCTCGTCGGCGCCGCCGCCGATCGACATGAGGCGCGTGTCGCGGTAGGCGCGCGACGCGGGGTTGTCCCACATGAAGCCCATGCCGCCCCAGTACTGGACGCAGGCGTCGGAGACCTCGCGCGCGAGGCGTCCGGCCTTGAGCTTGGCCATCGACGCGAGCAGCGTGACGTCGGTGCCGCCGACGTAGTCCTCGATCGCGCGGTAGCAGAGCGAGCGCAGGAGCTCGACCTCGGTGCGCAGCTCGGCGAAGCGGAAGTGGATCACCTGGTTGTCGATGAGCGCCTGGCCGAAGGTCTGGCGCTCCTTGCAGTAGGCGATCGTCGCGTCGATCACGCGCTCCATGCCCTTGAGCGAGCTCATCGCGCCGAAGAGCCGCTCCTCCTGGAACTGCACCATCTGCATCATGAAGCCCATGCCCTCGGCGCCGATGCGGTTCCGCTGCGGGACGCGCACGTCCTCGAAGTAGATGGGCACGGTGTCGCTCGCGCGCATGCCGAGCTTGTCGAGCTTGGGCCCGATCGTGACGCCCTTGGTCTTCGTCGGCACGATCACCAGCGACTTGTTCATGTGCACCGGGCCCTCACCGGTGTTGGTGAGCACGCACAGCCAGTCGGCCTGCGCGCCGTTGGTGATCCACATCTTCGAGCCGTTGATGACGTAGTCGTCGCCGTCCTTGCGCGCGTGGGTCTTGAGCGCGGCAACGTCGGAGCCGCCGCCCACCTCCGACACCGCGATCGACGTCACCACGTCGCCCGCGATCGCCGGCACCAGGAACTCGCGGCGCAGCTCGTCCGAGCCCCAGCGCGCGAGCGCCGGCGTCGCCATGTCGGTCTGCACGCCGAGCGCCATCGGCACCGACCCGCCGTTGCACGTGCCGAGCTCCTCGGCCGCCGCCGCCGCGTACGAGTAGTCGAGGCCCATGCCGCCGAACTGCTCCGGCTTGTTGATGCCCAGGAGGCCGAGCTTGCCGGCCTTCTTGAACACCTCGTGCGCCGGAAAACCGCCGGCCTTCTCCCACTCGTCGCAGTACGGGTTGATCTCCTTCTCGCAGAAGTCGCGCACGGTCTTCTTGATCTGCCGGTGCTCGTCGGTGAAGCGCATAGGTCTCCTCGCCCGCGACCGTACACGCGCGCCCTGGCGCGTGCCACCGAGCCCCCGTTACACCCGCTTACCCGCTCAGCTGAGGCCGTACTTCTTCAGCTTCTCGTAGAGCGTCGACGCGGCGATGCCGAGCTTCTTGGCGGTGCGGGTCTTGTTGCCGCCCTCCTGATCGAGCGTCTGCTTGATCGCCGTCTTCTCGATCGTCTCGAGCGTGCGGCCGGCCAGCGGCAGCTCCTCGAGGTCGCGCTCCTTCCGGCCCGTCGCCGGGAACATCAGATGGCGCACGTCGAGGACGTCGCCGTCGAGCATCGCGACGGCGGTCGTGATCACGTTGCGCAGCTCGCGCACGTTGCCCGGCCAGTCGTAGGCCGCCAGCGCCGCCATCGCCGCCGGCGTCGGTCGGGCTCGCCCCTCGAGCATGTGCTCGACCAGCGTCGGCAGGTCCTCGGGGCGTGCGCGCAAGGGCGGCACCTCGACCACGGCGGCGGTGATGCGGAAGTAGAGATCCTGGCGGAAGCGGCCGGCGGCGACCTCGGCGGCGAGGTCGCGGTTGGTCG
>DDTA01000318.1:0-6237 GCA_002344285.1 Myxococcales bacterium UBA2376 | reverse complement strand
GTGGCCGAAGAGCTCGCTCTCGATGAGCGACGCCGTCACCGCGCCGCAGTCGAAGACGACGAGCGGGCCCGTCGCGCGCCGGCTCTGCTCGTGGACGGCGCGGGTCAGCACGTCCTTGCCGCTGCCGGTCTCGCCGGTCAGGAGGACCGTGACGTCGCTGGCGGCGAGCTTCTCGAGCATCGCGAAGACGGCGCCCATCGCCGGGCTCACCGACACCGCGCTGCCGAAGCGCAGGACCTCCTCGACCGGCGCGTCGGTCTCGACGAACAGACGGGTCGCGCCGAGCACGGCCACGACGCCGGGCTGGAGGATCACCTCACGGATCGCGGCGCCGCCGACGAAGGTGCCGTTCGTGGAGCCCAGATCGCGCAGGACGACGCCGACCGGCGTGGGCTCGAGCTCGCAGTGCAGGCGCGACACGTGTGGATCGATCACCATCAGATCGACATCGGTCCCGCTGCCGATGCGCAGCCGGCGGCGGCTGAGCGGCTCGCGCTCCACGGTGCCGTCCGGCGCGACCACGCTGACCCAGCGCGCGGGCGCGGCGGGCTCCATCAGATCGATTTGCTGCGTTGTGTCGCGACGTCTGGGCAGGGAGCGGCCAGTTTGCCTCCGGATTCCGGTTGGTGGCCACCGGATTCCGGAGGGTCGTGCCACGATGGCAAACGGTGTCAGCCACCGTGGCGGCCAACTCACCAGGATCGTGAGGGAAACGAACCTGGCTCAGGCCAGGTGTGGGTGGCACGCATGTTGATAAGTCTCCGGTTCGCGATGTTGTTCTCCCTCCTCCCCCTCGCCGCGGTCGGGTGGCTCTCTGCCACGCCGGCCACTCCCACGCCGCCTTCGGTCGTGGACGCTGCCGGTCTGGCGGTGGTCGACATGATCCAGAAGGCGGATGACACCGCGACGGTCGCGGTGCCCATCTACGACGTCAACCACCGCGAGGCGCGCGTCTTCCGGATCGCGCGCGACGGCACGGTCGACGAAGAGACGCGCACCGAGATCAGCCGCATGTTCCGCTGCAAGCGCACGGAGCGCCAGCACGAGATCGACAAGGGCTCGCTCGCGATGCTCGCCGACGTGTCGGCGCGGTGGCCGGGCCGCACGATCGAGCTCGTGTCGGCCTACCGCCGCACCGACAGCCGCACCTCGCGTCACCGTCAGGCGCGCGCGATCGACTTCCGCATCCACGGCGTGAAGATGACCGAGGTCCGCGACTACATCTGGTCGACGCACACCGAGCTGGGTCTCGGCTGGTACCCGCGCCAGAACTTCATCCACATGGATCACCGCCCGGGCGACCGGGATTACGCCTGGACGCAGATCGGCTCGAAGGAGCGCGGCAACCCGTCGTGGTCGCACCGCGTGCGCCGCAACGAGGTGCTGCGCGTGCCCGGTAGCCGCGTCGGTAGCTGAGCGACGCCTACGGCGTCCACGTGAGCTGCGGGCCGGCGACGTCGTAGACGACGGCGCCGTCCTGCGCGTGGACGCGCGCGACGACGCGGTACATGCCGCCGGGGATCGCGGCGCCCGTGGTCGTCGTGCCGGTGAAGGCGTGGCGCCGGGTCATGGCGACCAGCTCGCCGGGCACGGTGGCCGTGGCGAAGACGAGCTCGTCGCCGTCGACGCCGGGCGTGGGATCGGCGAGCAGCTCGAGCTCGACCGACGAGAGCGACACCGTCGTCAGCTCGAGCTCGCGCGGGGTCTGGGCGCCGGTGATGGTGAGCGACGTGTCGGCGAACGTGACGCCCTGCGCGAAGACGAGGCGGGTCGCGCCGCCGTCGTAGGGCGGCGCGGAGAGGGCGCACCCGCCGAAGACGCCCTGGACGCGGTACACGCCCATGGGCACCGGCTGGCCGCCGTCGGCGGTCGACCACTGGTACACGCCGAGGCTGGTGTCGACGGTGCCGACCGGGACCCGCGCCTCGCCCTCGACCAGGACGAAGGCGACGACGGCGCCCGGCGCGTCGACCGGCGTCCACTCGAAGCGCACGCTCGCGCCGGGGACGAGCTCGGTCGCGCCGGTGGGGCGCGTCAGCGTGAACGCCGCGACGGACTCGAGGCAAGGCTCGACCGGCTCGCAGGCGGCGAGCACCGCGAGCGTCGCGCAGCTCAGGCCGAGTAGGAGAGGGAGCCGTCCCATCGGGTGACCAGGTCGTCGCGCCGAACGCGCGACCAGTCGAAGTGTGGCACGAGAACGGCCGGCCGGATCGGGACGGCGGCGGGCGTGAGGCCGATCGCGTGCGCCAGGAGCCCGCACAGCTCGTCGCCCGTGTAGCGCGCGCGCAGGGCCGTCGCTGGCGCCGAGCCGTGCAGCTTGGCGAGCTTGTCGCCGTGCGCCTCGACGAGCAGGAGATGATGCCGGTAGGCCGGGGTCGGCAGCCCGAGCAGGCGCTGCAGCGCCACCTGGGTCGCCGTCGACGGGGCGATGTCCTTGCCGCGGACGACGCGGGTGACGCCGCTGGCCGCGTCGTCGACCACGACGACGAGCTGGTACGCGAGCACGCCGTCGCGGCGCACGACGATCGGGTCGCCCATCTCCGCCGCCGGGTCTTGCGTCAGGTCCAGGCCGCCCTCGTCGACGAGCGCGATCGGCCCGTCGTCGAGCCGCACGCGCAGCGCGTCGGTCGACGCGCGCCATCCCGCCGCCGGCAACGGTCGCGCGCGGCACGTGTTGGGATACGCCCACCCGCCGTCGGGCGCGCGCCGGCCGCCGGTGCGGTCGCGCCGCGAGCACGTGCACGGATAGAGTCGCCCCGCCGCCGCCAGCCGATCGAGCGCGTCCTCGTGATCGCGGCGGCGCGCGGACTGCTCGACGACCCCGTCCCAGTCGAGCCCGAGCCACGCGAGGTCCGCGATCATCTGCGGCGCCCACGCGGGCCGGCACCGCGTGTGATCGAGGTTCTCGAGCCGCAGCACGATCCGGCCGCCCGCCGCGCGCGCGTCGAGCCACGCGAGCAGCGCCGCGAGCAGCGTCCCGGGATGCGCCTCGCCCGTCGTCGACGGTGCGAACCTCCCCACCGGTGCGCTGGTCGAGCTCGTCACGTCGCCCCGGGAGCATACGCCACCGCGGGCCCTCCGAGGCCGCCTCGCGTTGTCGCGCGCACGCGCGCGTGCCACCATCGCCGGCCGAAATGGAGACCTCGCCGTCATGAAGGAGCGCGTCGCGATCGTGGGCGCCGGCCTGTGCGGCTCGCTGCTCGCCGCGCTCCTGCGCGACCACTTCGCCGTCACCGTGATCGAGCAGGGCAAGAAGAAGCGCCCGCTGTTCGACGACGTCGACTGCGACACCGGCGAGCTGAACACGTCGATCAACCGCGCCGAGGGCCTGGGCGGCACCACCAGCTACTGGCACAACGCGCTCATCGAGCTCGACGACCACGATCTGGGCAAGGCCGGGATCGAGCCGCGCGGCTTCGCGCCGTACTACGACCGGGCGTGGTCGTTCTTCCTGTCGGCGGACGAGCTCGCCGAGTGCAACCGCGCGCGCGACGCCAACCGCGCCGCCGTCGAGCGCGGCGCGTCCACCGTCGCGCACATGGTGCTGCCGCAGACGCGTCACAACGCGTGGCAGCTCGCCAACCAGCGCTACCCGGGCGCCGACATCCCCGTGGTCTACGGCCACGTCGACCGGATCGTCCCGGCCACGAACGGCGCGGCCGCGCGCGTCGAGGTCCGCGGCCGCGGCGGCGTCGAGCGCGTCGAGGCCGATCACGTCCTCGTCTGCGCCGGCGGCATCGGCACGCCGATCGTGCTCGCCCGCTCGCTCGGCCAGGACGACGCCCTGTGCGCCGGTTACCACGATCACCCCATGGCCTACGTGGCCAAGGTGAAGCTGCGGCCCGACAGCCGGCTGAAGGCGGTGTCGTGCACCACGACGCGCTCGGCCGAGGTGCGCGCCGGCATCATCTACACCACCGACGATCTCAAGACCGTCGTCTACCTGCGCCCGGCCATCGACATGCGCCTGGGATCGATCACCGGGCCCGCGCGCTACATCCTCTCCGACCTGCGCAACGACCCGTTCTCGCCGCGCAAGATCCTGCGCCTCCTCGGCAACCTCGAGGCGGTGCGCGAGGCGATCCTGTTCAAGACCCGCGCCGGCTTCCGCGGCGACTACTACTCGGTGCTCATCCTCGGCGAGCAGACGCCCTTGCCCACCCGCGGGGTGCGGCTCACGCCCGGCAAGCGCCCGTCGCTGAACTGGGAGGTCACGCCCGCCGAGCTGAGCTCGTACGAGCAGAGCGTCGACAAGTTCTTCGCCGAGTACGCCGACGACATCCTCGAGCGCAACGTCCTGCCCGTGGCGAAGTGGGACTTCCGCAACGCCGCGCACCACTCGGGTACGGCCGACCAGTTCGTCGCCAGGCCCGGCGACACCAGCCTCGACTTCTTCGCGGTCAAGGATCTGCCGGGCGCGTACGTGTGCGACGGCTCGATCCTGCGCGCCGCCGGCATCGCCAACAGCGGGCTCACGCTGGTCGCGCTCGCCTACCGGCTGGCCGAGCTCCTGCGCGCGCGGCGCGGAGCTGCTACGCCGCCGGCGGCGTGACGAGCGCGAAGACCGCGCCTTGCGGATCCATGAGCTGCACGATGCGCTGGCCGCCCGGCACCTCCATCGGGCCGTTGAGCACGCGGGCGCCGTGCGCCTTCGCGCGCTCGAGCGTCGCGTCGAGCGTGTCGATGGTGACGTAGTACATCCACGACGGGGGCACCGGGCTGCCGTCGGGCGCCTTCATGCCCGGCGGCATCGTCATCATGCCACCGAGCTGCTGGTCGCCCAGGCCCCACAGCAGGTAGATGCCCATCGGCCCCATGTCGTGCTCGCCGAGCTTCTGCCAGCCGGCGATCTCGGCGTAGAACGCGGACGCCGCCGCGTAGTCGGTCGTGTAGAGCTCGTGCCACTGGAACTCGCCGGGCTTCGAGCGATCGTGCGGCGTCATCTCCTCCGTCGGCGTGAACACCGAGATCACCGCGCCCTGCGGATCCGCGATCACCGCGAAGCGCCCCACCGTCGGCACGTCCTCGCGGTGATAGATCTTGCCGCCGAGCCGCTCCACCTCGGCGACGGTCGCGTCGACGTCGGGGACCTGCACGTGCGCGAGCCAGTGCGGCGGCGCGCCCATCTGCTTCGCGGCCTCGGGCAAGGTCGCGACGCCGCCGAGCGGGCCCTGGCTGCCGCTCCACATCGTGTACGGCTCGGCGCTGCCGCTCCACGGCTCGGCCTTCCATCCCAGCACCTCGGTGTAGAAGGCGATCGCGCCCTTCACGTCCGACGTCATCAGCTCGTACCACACGATGTTGCCCGGGTTCTTCATGCGCCGAGCATGCCGCCCTCGCCGGCGACGTGCACGTCGCCGGTCACGTCTTCGGCTTGGGCTTGCCCAGCCCCTTGCGGTAGCGCGCGGGGATGAGCGAGTCGTGCTTGATGACGGGCGGGCCGGCGTGTGGCGGCGGCATGGGCTCGCCGCTCGTGAAGTCGACGGTCTTGTGGCGCGTGGGCGGCGGCGCGGCGGGTGGCGCCAGCACGACGAGCGAGCGGTTGCCGTCCTTCAGCGTGAGCTCGGACATCGTGGCGCCGCCGGCGGTGCGCGCGACGACGTTGTACGAGCCGGGGGGCAGGCGGTAGGTGCCGGCGACGAGCGGGATCTCGGGGTAGAGATCGATGGTCGCGGTCGCGCCAGCGGTCTTGATGACGAGCTCGACCTTCGACCAGTCGCCCGCGGTGGCGGCCTTGCTCACCGCGATCCGGGTCCGCTTCGCATCGGCGGCGAGCGCCTCGAGGCCCTCGCACGCGCCGACGAGGAGGCCGGCGCGTACGTGATCGCCGCGCGTGCCGAGGTCGATCGCGGTCTTGCAGATGCGGGTGGCATCACCGCTGGCCACGGCGGCGGCGACGTCGGGGCCCCGGGGCTTCTTCGGTGGCTTCTTCGTGCGCGGCTGCGCGGCGGCGACCGACAGGACGGCGGACGCGGCGACGAGGGCGCAGGACGCGGCGACGAGCGAGACGATGCGGGGCACGGGATGAAGACACGCGGCGGGGCCGCGAGTTGCGTCGAGCGTAGCAGGGCAAGTGGGCGCGTTCCCGGGGTTTCTGCGGGTACGATGGAGTGCGAATGACGAGCCTGGACGCGGCGCTCGAGCGCGAGGCGAGGCGGCTCCTGGAGCGCTACCAGGTCGAGATCGTCGAGCGCTTCGGTCGTGGCGCCGACCTGCTGGAGGTGGGTTGCGGCACGG
>DDTA01000089.1:148-12342 GCA_002344285.1 Myxococcales bacterium UBA2376 | reverse complement strand
GCGATCGCCGGCGGCCGCGAGCACATGGGCGCGAACGGCAGGCTCGAGGAGCGATCGCAACCCTCGGGCATCAACAACTTCCAGGCCCGCTACGCGATCCGCCACGAGTGGACCGGCGCGATCACGTGCAAGGCTCCGGTGCGCGGTCGGTGGGGTGGTCCGCCGCGCGGGGTGGGCGGAGGTGGGGTGAAGCCCGCCCTCGACCTGGCGTTCGCGCCGCGCGGCAAGACCGAGCTCGCGATGCTGGTTCGCCAGGATATCCCGGAGATCGAGGTCAAGGCGGCGGCCGCCGGCGCGCCCGCTGCAGATCCGAAGACCGCTCCGGCAGATGGGACGTCTCAAGCCGGAGCGGGCACGCCAGACCCCAAGCAAGCACCGAAGAAGAAGACCGGGTGCGGCTGCGCCACCGATCAGGGCGGTGAGGCAGGCGCGCTCGGGCTCGTGGCCGTCGTCGGTCTCGTCCTCACCCGCCGTCGGAGGAAGCTCGAATGCGCAAGCTGATCATCGCCGCCACCGCGGCCACCGTCGCCACGTTCGGCGCGCCGCGCGCGGCCGACGCCTTCTGCGGCTTCTACATCAACGGCGCCGGCAGCGAGATGTTCAACGACGCCACGCAGGTCGTGCTGATGCGCAAGGGCACGCGCACGGTCCTGTCGATGCAGAACAACTACAAGGGGCCGCCCGACGCGTTCGCGATGGTCATCCCGGTGCCCACGGTGCTGCAGGAGGCCGACGTGAAGACGCTCCCTCAGGAGGTCTTCAAGCGCGTCGACATGATGGGCGCGCCGCGCCTGGTCGAGTACTGGGAGCAGGATCCGTGTCTGGAGGAGCGCTACGAGCGGCGGCCGATGGCGAAGATGTCGGGCCGCGGCGCGGCCGCGCCGATGGCGGCGGGCGGTGCGATGGCCGACGATCTCGGCGTCACGATCGAGGCGCAGTTCGAGGTCGGCGAGTACCAGATCCTGATCTTGTCGGCCACGGACTCGACGGGCCTCGAGACCTGGCTCGTGCGCGAGAAGTACCAGATCCCCAAGGGAGCGGCCCCGTTCCTGCGCCCGTACATCGAGGCCAACATGAAGTTCTTCGTCGCCAAGGTCGACCCCAAGAAGGTCGCCTTCGGCGGTGACGGACGCGCGGCACTGTCGCCGCTCCGTTTCCACTACGACTCGGACGAGTTCAACCTGCCGATCCGGCTCGGGCTCGCGAACTCGAGCGGCACCCAGGATCTGATCGTCAGCATCCTCGCGCCCGACCAGCGCTACGAGGTGTCGAACTACAAGAACGTCACGATCCCCACCAACCTCGACGTGCGGGACTCGGTGCGGAGCAACTTCGGCGCGTTCTACGCCGCGCTCTTCGATCGCACCGTCGAGAAGAACCCCGGCGCGGTGGTGACCGAGTACGCGTGGCTGGCGTCGACGTGCGATCCGTGCCCGGGCCCGCAGCTCGGCATGAACGACTTCCTCCTGCTCGGCGCCGACGTGCTCGACACGCCGCCGGGCGCGGCGATCGCGACCGACCAGCCGGCGCCGGGCGGCGGCGCGGTGGGACGGCGCCCGATGCCCCCGCGCGGCGGCCGGGTCGGGATGAACTTCGTGCTCACGCGACTGCACGCGCGCTACGGCAAGTCGATCAGCGAGGACCTCGTCTTCAAGGCGGCGGGGCCGATCGTCGGCGGCCGCGAGATCAGGAGCGGCGGCCACGGCGGCAAGCTCGAGGAGCGCGCGTCACCGTCGTCGGTCAACAACTTCCAGGCGCGCTACGCGATCCGCCACTGGTGGACCGGGCCGATCCGCTGCAAGTCCCCGCGGCGCGGCATCTGGGGCGGACCGCCGGGACGCGGTCGCCCCGACGTGAAGCCGGCCCTGGATCTGGCGTTCGCGAAGCGCAACAAGGCGTCGCTGCCGAGGTATCTCGTGAGCAACGTGCCGGAGATCGGCGTCCGCGCCTACAAGCCGCGGCGCAAGCCCAGGCCGGTGACGCCGCCCATGCCGATCGTCGAGGCCCCGGATCCGAAGGTGAAGGGCTCGCCGATGCAGCCGCTGGCGCAGGGCTGCGCGTGCGCGGCGGGGAGCGACGGCGGCGGGCCGCTCGGCCTGGCGTTGCCAGGTCTCGTGGTGGCGGTCGCAGCGCTGCGACGCCGGCGTCGGGCATAGTCGAGCCGTGGCTCGGGCCTGCGTCCTCGCCGTCGTGTGCCTGCTCCTGGCCGCCGGCTGTCGCGCGCGCGAGAGCTCGGGCGCGGCGGGCGGCGGCAGCGCGCTCGGCAACACCACGGTGACGCCGGGGAACCCGCCCGCGCAGCCGCTGGTCGCGTCGTTGCCGCGCGCGCCCGGCAAGTTCGCGCCGTCGATCATGGCGATCGAGGGCGACGGGAACGTCTTCGGCGGCGGCGAGCTGCTGGCCGACATCGACACCTGCGCGACGTGCCACCCGGACGTCGCCGCGCAGTGGCAGTCGGGCATCCACTCGTTCGCGTCGTTCGGCAACCCGATCTACCGCACCAACGTGGAGCTCGCGCGCTCGATGCTCGGCAACGCGAACAGCCAGCACTGCGGCGGGTGCCACGACGCGCCGCTCGAGGTCGACGGCGCGATGAAGGCGACGATCGCGGCGGACGATCTGCGCGCCCACACCGGCGTGTCCTGCCGCGTGTGCCACGCCGTCCGGTCGACCTCCACCGACGGCAACGGCAGCTACGTGCTCGCCGCGGGCGAGCTGCCCACGCCCAACACCGACGACCCGGTCTCGGTCGAGGCCCACCGCAAGGCGGTGTCGGTGAAGGCGCTCGGCGACGAGCTGTGCGTCGCGTGCCACCGCGGGTTCCTGTCACCCGACGTGGACGTGCCGGTGCACATCGCCGGCATCGACGAGCCGACCTTCTGGCGCAGCTCGGCGTACACCGGCAACGGCACCGGGCGGGTCGACAAGGTGGAGCAGCAGGGGTGCATCGACTGTCACATGCCGGAGGTCGACGCGCCCGGTGAGGAGTACATCGCCGACCGCCGCGTGCGCGGCCACTACTTCGCGGGCGGCCACACGTGGATGGCGGCGATGCGCGACGATCCGGCGCAGCTCGCGCGCATCCGCAAGATGCTCGTCGGCGCCGCGTCGATCGACGTCGCCGGCGCGATCGTCGGGCGCGACCGCGACGCCAGCGGACCGGCGACCCTGGGCGGGCGCTGGCACCTGCCGGCGGACGGCGCGCCGGTGGTGGGCGGCGAGCGGCTGCAGGTCGACGTGGTCGTGCGCAACCGCCTCGTCGGGCACCGCTTCCCCGGTGGGGTGAACGACATGCAGGACACCTGGATCGAGGTGGAGGCGCGCGACGCGCGGGGGCGACTGCTCGCGAGCTCGGGCACGAGGCACGAGCGGGATCCGCGAGACCAGGAGGCCCACGTCCTGCGCAGCTATCCGGTCGACGACCACGGCACGCTGATGGAGGAGCACGAGCTGCCGACGTTCCGCGCCGTGGTGTCGAACCACACGATCGCGGCGCGCGACAGCCAGACGATCCGCTACGCGATGGACGTGCCGGCCGGCGTCGCGCTGCCGCTCGAGGTGCGCGCGCGGCTGCGGCACCGCTCGCGTAACCTGATCGTGCAGGCGGCGGTGTGCAGGGCGGGTCGAAAGCCCGAGGGCAGGGCGTTTCTCCAGCAGGCACGCGACCAGCGCGACATGCGCGTCGACCCGTGCGCGCCGCAGCCGATCACCGAGATCGCGCGGACGAGTGTGTGGATGGGCGCGGGCTGGGAAGCCGCCGCAGCCCGTGCCGGCGCCGCGGCGCGCGCCAGCGGGTACGCGCCCGACGCGGCCTGGGAGCGCGGGTACGAGCACGGCATGGGCCTCCTCGGCGTGATCTCCGAGCGGCTCGACGAGCCGCGGCAGGTGCTCGCGCACACGCTCGCGCAGCTCCCCGAGACGGCGGAGTACGCGCGCGCGCGGGCGACGGTGATGACCCAGCTCGGCGCGGTGCTCGGCCGGCAGGGCCGGACCGACGAGGCGATCGCGGTGCTGGCGCAGGCGAGGGCGCTCCTGCCGGCGCCGCACCCGCCGGCCATCGACGCGATCGCGGCCGACGCGCTGGCGAGGGTGTGGCGATGGGAGGAGGCGGCGCGCCACGCGGAGGAGGTGACGGAGAAGGCGCCGCAGAACACGGCGGCCTGGGTGATGCTGGCGCGCGCGCGGGGTAGCTTGCACGACGACGCCGGGGCGCTCGCGGCGGCGCGCGCGGGGCTGGTGTGGTCGCCGCGCGATCCCGATCTGTTGCGCAGTCAGGCGACGGCGCTCGCCGGGCTGGGCGGCGGCGAGAGCACGCTGGCGAAGCAGGCGCTCGCGGCCTTCGACCGGTTCCGCGCGCCCGACGAGGCGGCGGCCTTGCGGATCGCGTGCGCGAACCGCAGCGAGCGGTGCCAGCGCGAGCGCGAGCTCGGTCACGTGCACGTGATGACGCCGGCGCGGTAACGTCGGTCATGACGGCGACGCGACTCTGGGGCGGCCTCGTGAGCCTCGTCCTGCTCGCCACCGTGGCGTATCCGCTGCGCCGCGACCCCGCCTACGGCGACTCGTTCCCGCTCTCGACGTACCCGATGTTCGCCTTCAAGCGCCCGGGCGCGCGCGTCGCGATCGACTACGTGGTCGCCACCGGCCCCGACGGCGCGCGCCGGCACGTGCCGCCGGACCTCGTCGCCAACCACGAGGTTATGCAGGCCCTCATGACCATCCGCCGCGCCGTGCAGTCGGGCAAGGCGTCGACCCTGTGCGCCGAGGTCGCGGCGCGGGCCGCGCGCGACCGTCGCTTCAAGGCGCTGGACACGATCCAGGTCGTCTTCGGCGATCACCGCGGCCTCGACTTCCTCGTCCACGGCCGTCGCGGGCCCGAGCGCACGCATGCGCGCTGCCCGATCCCGGGAGGTATCCGGTGAACGCCGTCCTCGGCTGGTGGTTTCGCCCCGCGCCCGCCGAGCGCCTGGCCGCGCTGCGCATCCTCGTCGGTGGGTTCGCGCTCCTCTACCTGACGACCCGGCTGCCGCTCTTCCTCGGCTACGCGCACTTTCCCGCCCGCGACTTCGTCCCACTCGGCGTGACCCGGCTCCTCGAGGCGCCGCTCGCGCCCGGCACTCACGTCGCCATCCTCGTCGTCACGATCGTGCTGGCCGCCGCGTTCGTCGCCGGCGTCTTCTATCGGTTCACGGCGCCGCTCTTCGCCCTCTGCCTGCTCTGGCTCCTCACGTACCGGAGCTCCTGGAGCATGCCGTTCCACACCGAGAACCTGCTCGCGCTGCACGTGATCGTCCTGGCGCTCGCGCCCGCCGCCGACGCGTGGGCCTTCGACGCGCGCCGGCGCGACGCGCCGTCACCGAGGGAGGCGTACGGCTGGCCGCTCAAGCTCATGGCCGCGCTCACGTGCCTCACCTACGTCCTCGCCGGGATCGCCAAGCTCCGGCTCGGCGGCATGGCGTGGGCCGAGGGCGAGTTCCTGCGGGATCAGGTCGCCGTCGACAACCTGCGCAAGGTGCTGCTCGGCGCCGACGCGAGCCCGCTCGCGACGCCGCTCCTCGAGCACCCGTGGCTCTTCGAGGTGATGGCGATCGCCACGCTCGCGATCGAGCTCGGCGCGCCGATCGCGATGGCCGGCGGGCGCGTCGCGCTCGCGTGGGCGCTCATGGCCTGGGGCTTCCACGTGGGCGTCGTCGCGCTGATGGCGATCGTGTTCCCGTACCCGCTCGTGTGGGTCGCGTACGCGCCGTTCTTCGCGGCCGAGCGGCCGCTGGCCTGGGTCGGCCGGAAGCTGAGGTCGTTGACCGCCCGCAGATGGGGGAGGCACGCGGCATCCGACATGTAGTTGCGGCTTCGATCCCATGATGGTCACTGGCGTGTTGCGCTGGCTCACGCCTCGCATCACCATGGATCTGCCATGGAGGGGACCACCGTCGGCAGCTACGTGGTCACGCGCCTGCTCGGGAAGGGGGGCATGGGCGCGGTCTATCTGGCGGAGCACGCCCTCCTCAAGCGACCGGCCGCGCTCAAGGTGCTCCTGCCGGCGCTCTCCGCCGACGAGGAGCTGGTCGATCGCTTCTTCAACGAGGCGCGCGCGACCACGTCGATCCCGGACCAGGGCATCGTCCAGATCTTCGACTTCGGCTACCACACCGACGGCAGCGCCTACATCGTGATGGAGTACCTCGAGGGGGAGACCCTCGACGTGCGCGTCGACGGCGACGGCCCCATGGCGCCGGTGCAGGCGCTACGCATCGCGCGCCAGGTCGCGACCTCGCTCGAGGCGGCGCACGTGCGCGGCGTGATCCACCGCGATCTCAAGCTCGAGAACGTGTTCATGATCGTCGATCCGGCGGTGCCGGGTGGCGAGCGCGCCAAGATCCTCGACTTCGGGATCGCCAAGCTCGCGCGCAGCGACGGCAGCCGCTCGCGCACGCGCACCGGGGTCATCATGGGCACGCCGCTCTACATGTCGCCGGAGCAGTGCAAGGGCGCGCACGACGTCGACGCGCGCTCCGACATCTACTCGCTCGGCTGCATGTTGTTCTGCATGGTGACGGGCAAGCCACCGTTCGACCACGAGTCGGCGGCGGAGATCATCGCCGCCCACCTCAAGGAACCGCCGCCCGCGGCGACGTCGGTGAACCCGGCGATCGACGCCGAGTGGGCCACCGAGGTCGACGAGCTCCTCGCGCGCTGCCTGGCCAAGAACCCGGCGGACCGCTTCGAGTCGATGGCCGCCGTCGCGAGCGCGATCACCGAGATCCTCGGGGACGCCGTGGACCCGCGCACGACGGCGCCGCGCGTCCGCCGCGCGGCGACGCCGGATCCCGTCGCCGCCGCGGCCGGCCTGGCGACGCCCGTGCCGGGATCCTCGCTCGCTCGCCCGACGACGCTCACCGCCGCGACCGGCGCGACCCAGCCGCCCAGCGCGTCGGCTGGAGAGCTCGCCTCGCCCGCGCGCCGCCGCTGGATCGTCCCGGTGGTCGGCGTCGGCGCGATCGTCGCGGCCGCCGCCGTCGCCGTCGCGGTCATGAGCGGCGGTGGTGGATCGAAGACGCCGTCGGCGGCGGCGCCGCCTGCGCTGCAGCCGCCGACGCAGCCCGAGCCTCCCGTCCTCCCGCCAGCGCCGACCGTCGCCGTCGAGCCGCCCGCGCCGACACCCGCGCCGACGCCCACGATGCCCGAGGACGTGGCGCCCGCCGAGACCGATCCGCCCGCCGCGACCGACGACCCGCCGGCCGTCGCGAAGCCGACCAAGACCAGGCCGTCCAAGACCAGGCCGACCAAGCCGAGCAAGAAGCCTCGCGCCGACACGACGAGCAAGCCTACGCCTACGAAGGGGAGCCATGAGACCAAGCCACCGAAGCCGCCGAAGCCGAACGGTAGCGGCGCCGGAGACGTCGACCGCGGCGACTAACCTGGCCGCGCTGGCGGCCTTCGTCCTCGCGCTGTGCGCAGGCTCGACGGCCGCGCGCGCGCAGAACGCGGAGGCCGAGCTCCTGTTTCGCGAGGGGGATCGCCTCATGGCGTCGGGTGAGTACGGCAAGGCCTGCGATGCGTTCGAGGGCTCGAACCGGATCGAGCCGCGCGCCGGCACGCTCATCCGGCTCGGTGACTGCCGCGAGAAGAACAACCAGTTCGCGTCGGCGTGGTCGGCGTACTCGGACGCGCTCTCCCGGGTGAAGGACCCCAAGAAGCGCGAGATCGCGCAGGCCAAGGTGTCCGCGCTCGAGCCGCGGCTCTCGTTCCTCACCATCAGCGTGCCCGACGAGAGCCGCGTCACCGGCCTCGCGATCACGCGCAACGGCAAGCCCGTCGACAAGGTCCTGTGGAACCGGGGCGCGCCGGTCGACGGCGGCGAGTACGTGATCGCGGGTCGCGCGCCCGGGCACGAGGAGTGGTCGACCAAGGTCACGGTCAAGCCCGAGGGCGACAAGGTCGCCGTCGAGGTGCCGCGCTTCAAGGAGCTGGCGGTGCTCACGCCGCCGCCGGGCGGCGGCATCGACATCATCGACGACGACGGGCCCGCGGGCCCGGTCGACGAGCCGTCGGCGCTCACGTCGCGGCGCAAGATCGCGCTCGGCGTCGCCGGCGCCGGCGTCGTCGCGCTCGTCGGCGGGGCGATCCTCGGCACCCAGGCCAAGGGCCTCGAGCAGGAGGCGCACGACGCGTGTGACATGGTCGTCTGCGTGGACTTCGCCGAGGCCAACGAGGCGCTCGACGAGGCGCGCGGCAAGGCGCGGCTGGCCAACCTCGGCTACGGCGTCGCCGTGGTCGCCGGCGCCGGCGCCGCCGTCCTCTGGTTCACCGGAGGCCCGAAGCGCGCCGACGGGCTCGCGATCGCGCCGCAGCTGGCGCCCGGGCTCGCGGGCGCGGTCGTGCAGGGGAGGTTCTAGTCATGCGCACGATCGTCTGGGCGCTCGCCGCGGCGCTCGCCGTCGTCACGGCCTGCAAGATCGACTCGACCGTCTACCAGCCGCCGGGTGGCGACGACGACGGCGACGCCGCCACCGACGACGCGTTGACCGATGCGCCGCCCGAGGGCATCCGGGTCGTCGTCACCCCCGAGACCACCACGGTCACCGAGGGCGGCCAGGTGACGCTGCGGGTGAAGCTCTCGGAGGCGCCGCCCGCCGATCGACCGGTGAACGTCGTCGGCAACGCGCAGCTCACGCCGACGCCGTCGAGCGTCACGTTCACCTCCACCAACTGGAACGTCGAGCGCACGATCATCCTCGCCGCCGGGCAGGACGACGACGCCGACGACAGCCCGGTCACCGTCCTCTTCGACGGCATGGGCGAGGTCGCCGACGGCAGCGCCCTGGTCATGATCACGGACGACGACACCCAGATCCTCCTGGTCTCGCCGCCGTCGTCGATCGGCGTCACCGAGGGCGGGAGCGGGCAGGTCTCGGTCCAGCTCGCGGCCCGGCCCAGCGCCAACGTGGTCGTCGCCGTCGCCACGATGGACGCGCCGATCGCGACGGTCTCACCCGCGACCCTCACCTTCACGTCGAGCAACTGGAGCACGGCGCAGACGGTCACCGTCACCGGCGCGCAGGACGCCGACACCGACAACGACACGACGCTCCTCATCCTCGACCCCGCGACCGAGGGCATCCCGACCCATACCCTCGCCGTGAACGTCACCGACGACGACATCCTCGGCATCGACGCGTCGCCCGCGAACCTGGGCACGATCGTCGAGGGCAGCGGGACCGGCGCGACCTTCGGTGTCCGCCTCACCCAGATGCCCGGCGCCGACGTCACCGTCAGCCTCTCGGCGAGCCCGAGCGGCCCCGTGAACCTCTCGCAGGCGTCGCTCACCTTCACGCCGGCCAACTACATGACGCTCCAGAACGTCACGGTCACGGCACCCCACGACGCCAACGTCGTCGACGAGTCCGTCAGCATCCGCCTCTCCGCGCCCGGGCTGGCCGATCGCTTCGTGCAGGTGACGGTCGACGACGACGACACCCAGGTCATCCAGGTCACGCCCAGTCCGTCGCTGGGCATCAACGAGGGCGCGACCGGCAGCTTCGCCGTCACCCTCGCGTTCCAGCCGGCGGGCAACGTGATCGTGAACGTCGCCAGCGCCGACACCACGGTCGCGACCGTGGGCACCAGCCAGCTGACGTTCACGACGGCCAACTACAACATGGCGCAGAACGTCGTGGTCACCGGCGTCCAGGACCAGGACCTGGCCAGCGAGTCGACCACGGTGTCGTTCAACGCGCCCGCGCAGGGTTTGACCACGAACCGCACGGTCGACGTCACCGACGACGACACCCAGGTGCTCGACGTCGCGCCGACGACGATCGCGGTCGCCGAAGGGGGCACGAGCACGTTCGGCGTGCGGCTGTCGTACCAGCCGAGCGGCAACGTCGTCGTCATGACGATGGTGGCCGCGGCCAACTCGACCGACATCTCGGCGATGCCGGCGACGCTCACGTTCACGCCCCAGAACTACGCCACGTTCCAGAACGTCACCGTCACCGGGCTCCAGGACACCGACACGATCAACGAGACCGCGACCGTGGTCGTGTCCTCGACCGGGCTCACCTCGCGCAGCGTCACGGTCAACGTCACCGACGACGATTCGCTCGGCATCGTGGTCTCGCCGACCAGCATGACCCTCACCGAGGGTGGCCCGTCGGGCACCCTGATGGTGAGCCTGGCGGCGATGCCCGCGAGCAACGTGACGGTCAGCCTGCAGGCGAGCCCCGCCGGCGTGGTGTCGCTGGGGGCGTCGAGCCTGACCTTCACCCCGGTCAACTACGCCATGCCCCAGCCGGTGACGGTCACGGCGCTCCAGGACCCCGATGGCTCCGACAACAGCACCACGATCCTCCTGAGCGCGCCGACCCTCGACACGAAGAGCGTGCCGGTGACCGTCCGCGACGACGACATCGTCGCGCCCGTGCTCACGCCGAATCCGGTGACGGTCGAGGAGGGCAAGCCCGACACCCAGGTCCAGCTCACGCTGTCCCGCGATCCCGGGCAGTCGGTCACGGTGGAGATCCTCTCGATCGGCTTCACCGACTTCGAGGTGCAGCCCGATACCTACGTGTTCGACCGCCAGAGCTGGAACGTGCCGCAGACCGTGAACCTGTTCGCGTATCCCGACGACGAGGCCGACCACGAGACCAAGGACATCCTGTTCTCGATCCAGGCCCTGGGCACCTCGACCAACCTGCGGGTCAACGTCAGCGACCCGACGATCCATCTCGGGTTCCCGCCGCCGAACACGGGCAGCGCGGCCGCGATCGTCGGCCTCGAGGCGTGGCGCGACGGTCAGATGCCCCAGTGCTTCGTCGTCGAGAAGATCGCCGTCGACGTGGCGACCGCGCCCACGCAGTTCTCGCAGGTGTCGATCGGGCTCTACGCGACGGGCACGGGCGACACCCAGCCCGCGGGGCGGCTGTACGCCAGCGGCGTCCTGTCCCTGGGCGCGCCCGGCCCCGGGCTGCGGGTCTTCGACGTGCCCGACGCGACGATCTACTCGGCGAGCGGTGCCGTGACGACCTGGGTCGCGGTGGAGGCGACCACCGGCGTGACCCTCAAGACCAAGACGACGTCGTCGAGTCGCTGCGCGCGCGCCCACCAGTTCGGCAACTTCATGCCCGATCCGTTCAACGGCACGGGCTCCGGTTCGGGCAGTGGACCGGGCACGGGTGACATCAACGACGGTGGCGTCACCGACGCGGGCACGGTCAGCGTCACGTGCAACACCGCGCCGCCGGTGGCGGTGTGGCTCATCGGCCGCCAGGGAAGCTGCGGGGCGCAGACGTTCTGACCGGCGGTCGACGTCAGCGCTTGTCGAACGGCTGATCCAGGCCGCGCGCCGGCAGCCACGACGGGCCGCCGCGGAGCCAGGCGTCGACGGCGCGCGCCGTCTCGCGCCCCTCGGCGATCGCCCAGACGATGAGGCTCTGGCCGCGCCGCGCGTCGCCGCAGGCGAACACGCCGGGCACGTTGGTCACCCAGCCGGGCTCGTCGGCGACGATGTTGCCGCGCCGGTCGAGGTTCACGCCCAGCTGCTGGGTCAGGGTCGACGTGTCGGGGCCGGTGAAGCCCATCGCCAGGATGAGCTGATCGCAAGGCAGCCGCACCTCCTCGCCGGTGCCGACCTTCTCGGCGACGAGCGCGCTCAGCTTGCCCCCGTCGCCCTCGAGCCGGACGGTGCGCAGCGCGAAGTCGCGCACGCCGCCCTCCTCCTGCGACGACGACGTGCGGAAGACGACCGGCCACAGCGGCCACGGGTTCGCGTCCTCGTCGCGGTGCTCCGGCGGCGCCGGCATGATCTCGACCTGGTGGACCTCGGCCGCGCCCTGGCGCAGCGCCGTGCCCAGGCAGTCGGAGCCGGTGTCGCCGCCGCCGAGGATGATGACCCGCTTCCCCTTCACGTCCCAGCGGGGGACGATCACGTCACCCGCGACGACGCGGTTCTGCTCCTCGAGGTAGTCCATCGCCATGACGACGCCCTCGAGCTCGCGCCCCGGGACCACCAGGTCGCGCGGCTTGCGCGCGCCGATCGCGATGATCACCGCGTCGTGATCGGCGTCGAGCCGGTCCCACGTCGGCATCACGCCGACCTTGATCCCGCACTTGATGGCCACGCCCTCGGCCGCGAGCTGGCGCAACCGGCGATCGATCACGCCCTTCTCCATCTTGAAGTCGGGGATGCCATAGCG
>DDTA01000089.1:0-136 GCA_002344285.1 Myxococcales bacterium UBA2376 | reverse complement strand
GCCCGGCCGGGCCGGAGCCGACGACCGCGACGCGCGCGCCGGTCTTGGCGCGGGCGGGCTCGGCGGTGACCCAGCCCTCATGCCACGCGCGCTCGGCGATGTCCTTCTCGATGTGCTCGATCGTCACCGCCGCCGC
>DDTA01000153.1 GCA_002344285.1 Myxococcales bacterium UBA2376 | reverse complement strand
GGGCAGCACGTTGAACAGGAAGCGTGTCGAGCTGTTGGCGATCAGGTACAGGCCGAGGCCGGCGCCGCCGGTCTTGCGATCGATCTGCTGCTCGGAGTGGAGGCACTTCCACAGGTACCGCAGCACGGTCGCCCGCTCCAGCGTGCCGAAGCTGTCGCGCACGGACACCGTGAAGGTGGATCCGTCGCACGCGTACTGCACGACGACCTTCTGCTCCATGCGCAGCTGGATGCGGCTCTTGGTCGGGATCTCGGCGAAGATCTGCTTGCCCTGATCGTCGACGGGGGCGTCGTAGAGCGCGTTCATCAGCATCTCGTCGACGCACTGCTCGATCGCCTCGCGGTACTTGCGGCGCACGCCCATGAGCTCGGCGAACTCGGTGATCTGCGCGATGCAGAGCGACTTCTCCTGGTAGTCGCCGACGAGCGTGGAGTAGACGCGCGTGCCCCACGGCGCGAGCTTCTCGAGGCCGAAGATGTCGCCGGCGAGCACGCGCGTCGCCATCGCCGCGAGATCGATCGGCTTCATGTGGGCGGCGATGAGGACCCCGGCGACTCTCTCCGAGATCTTCATGACGTCGACGGTGCGCGAGAGCGCGGACGTCGGCAGCACGAGGATCAAACGCGCGTCGTTGCCGAGGCGGAGGGCGAGATCCTCGACCACGTTGGCCAGCTCGCCGTCGAGGTGGACCACGACGAGCGCGGCCTGGATGTCGCCGCGGCCGAGGCCCTCGAGGCTCTGGTGCAGCTCCACGACGCCGCCCGCGGCCTTGAGCGCCGTGGACATCACCTTGCCGAAAGCCTTGTCCGCGGAGAGGGCGATCACCCGGCGCGCGAGCATCTGGGTTCATCGTACAGTGCGCTGGCGCACGTCCACAAATCTG
Source organism: Myxococcales bacterium UBA2376 (assembly GCA_002344285.1). GTDB lineage: Bacteria > Myxococcota_A > Polyangia > Haliangiales > Haliangiaceae > UBA2376. The sequence goes on along the minus strand of DDTA01000153.1, from coordinate 44,947 downwards.
CAGCGGGGGTTGGGTGACAGGGATTTCAGCGAGAGGCGGGCGTGCGCAACGAGGGGGCTTGCCAGAATAGAACCCTCGTACTATTTTATGCTCATGCGCAAAGGCGAGGCCACGAGAGCCGCCATCCTCGACCGGGCGACCGACCTGGCGCGCTCGGCCGGTGTCGAGGGGCTGTCGATCGGGCGCCTCGCGGCGGAGATGTCGCTCTCGAAGAGCGGCCTGTTCGCGCATTTCGGGTCGAAGGAGGCGCTCCAGGTCGCGGTCATCGAGCACGCGCGCGAGCAGTTCGTCGCGCGCGTGATCGCGCCCGGGCTCAAGGCGCCGCGCGGCGAGGTCCGCCTGCGGGCGCTGTTCGACAAGTGGGTGGCGTGGGGCTCCGAGCCCGGCGGGTGCATCTTCATGGCGCTCTCGGCGGAGCTCGACGATCGGCCGGGGCCGGCGCGCGACGCGCTCGCCAGCGCGCTGCGCGACCTCATGGATGTGCTCGCGACGACCACGCGCGTGGCGATCGACGAGAAGCAGTTCCGGGCCGACGTCGACCCGCAGCAGGTCGCGTTCGAGATCTATGGCGTCATGGCGGCGGGCCACGCGGCCGCACGCCTGGTCGGAGACCCCAAGGCGGGATCGCGCACGCGGCGCGCGTTCGACGCCCTCATGATCCGGTGCCGCTGACTCTCAGGAGGATCGAAATGGCTACCGCTCGCTCTGGAAATAGTACGAACGTTCGTCTTTTCAAGTGGGCCGTCGACGTGGCAGACCTGGTCTCGCCGAGCCTGGCGAGCGAGCTGGCGCTGCGCGCGTTCCTCACGCCGCAGCGCGGCGGGCCTCGGCCGGAGCGCGAGCGTGCGCTCCTCGAGGTCGCGCGACCGCTGCCTCTCTCCGCCGGTGGTCTCCCGCTCGCGGCGTGGTCGTGGGGCGAGGCCGAGGACGGACGACCACGGCCGACGGTGTTGCTGGTGCACGGCTGGGCCGGGCGCGGCGCGCAGCTCGGATCGTTCGTCGCGCCGCTCGTCAATCGCGGACGTCGCGTCGTGACCTGGGACGCGCCGGCGCACGGCGACAGCCCGGGGCGCACGACGACGCTCGCGCAGATGGCCGAGGTGCTGCGCACGGTGGCGGAGCGCGTGGGGCCGATCGAGGCGATCGTCGCCCACTCGTTCGGCGGCGCGGCGAGCACGATCGCGCTGGCGCGCGGCATGGCGGTGCAGCGGGCGGTGTACGTCGCGCCGCTGTTCACCATCGGCACGACCGTCGACCGCTTCGTCCGCGGCCTCGGGCTCTCGCCGGCGGCGGCGACGCAGCTCGAGCACGGGCTGGCGCACGCCAACATGGCGCGGCGCGACGACCTCGAGGGGCGCCGGCTCGCGCCGGCCATGACGACGCCGCTGCTCGTCGTGCACGATCGCGATGACCGCGAGGTGCCGTACGCCGAGGGCGTGGCGACGGTGCGCAAGTGGCCGGGCGCCCGGCTGCTCACGACCGGAGGCCTCGGTCACCGTCGCGTGCTCGGGGACGTGGACGTCATCGACGCGGTCGCCGAGTTCGTGACCCGCGGCGACGCGCCGGCCGACGTCGTGCTCGACGAGGCCGTCCGGCTCGAACGGGAGCTCGCGAGCCCGGACCGGCGACGGGTCATGCACTGACGCGATGGTCAGCGGGCGGCGAGGTCGTCCGTCCCGGCGCTGGCGCAGCCCTGAGAGCCGGGGCGGCGGTCTCCGATCGATGCAAACGACGGTCGGCAATCCGGCGGGATCTCGGGGGAGCGCGCACCCAAGTGCGCGGGAGGGCGCGGCTCCGGCCCGGCAAGGTCGTTGCAGACAGCGAGCGCGTGCCTGACGCCGCCCCTCGCAGCTTCCTCCGCCTGCTCCTCCTCCTCGCCTCGCTCACCCTCGCCACCGCCGCGTGCGCCGACCTCGATCCTGACGAGGGCCACGACGAGCCGAGCGACTTCGACCCCGTGCCCGAGCCGGAGGGCGGCAAGGCCGACGTCGCCGGCATCCCGGCCACGTTCGATCGTCACCTCGTGATGAGCGACGCACTCTTCACCGACATCGAGACCGTCGACGCCGCGGAGATCCAGGCCTTCTTCGAGCGGTCGCCGTACAACAACCGCTCGTGGCTCGCCGACGCGACGATCGACGGCGTCCCCGCGTCCGAGGCGATCGTCGCCGCGTCGCGCGCCGCCGGCATCAACCCGGTCGTGATGGTCGCGCGCATGCAGGTCGAGAAGTCGCTCGTCTCCAAGACCGTGCGCCCCGCCCAGTCACGCATCGACTACGCCTTCGGCTGCGGCTGCCCCGACAACCGCGCCTGCAACACCGCCTACCAGGGACTGGACAAGCAGGTCGAGTGCGCCGCCACCACCCTTCGCCGCTGGTACGACGGCTCGGTCGCGGGCGACGGCCTCTGGGTGATGGGCCGCAGCAAGCGCACCCTCGACCCCCTCACCGTCACCCCGCGCTCGCACGCCACCTCCTCCTTCTACGCCTACACCCCGTGGGTCCTCACCGGCTCGGGCGGCAACTGGCTCGCCTGGAACGTGGCCCGCCGCTACCTCCGCCACCTCGACACCCAGGGCGCCCTCCTCTGACCGGGGACAGGCTCCTGGGCCGCTACTGCCGACAACTCCTCATGAATTCGCGCGCACCGCGACTGGCCTTGTAGCGAAAGCCTCAGTCGCGGTCGCGCCGAATTTCGTAGGCGTGACAGCGGGTTGGACCCCCGGAACCTGTCCCCAATCAGAGGACGATGCCGTCGCGGGACATCCAGCGCGTCGGGGAGAAGGGCGGGATGGCGAGGGGGGAGAGGCGCGCGTTGCCGTCGGTCCAGAAGGTGCGGAAGGGGCGCTTCTCGCCGGTGCGGTAGAAGTGATCGAGGTAGGCGTAGTCGCAGGCGGCGAAGTCGGCGAGCCACTGGTCGAGGTCGTGGACGCCGGCGTCGTGGAACAGCTGGAGCGAGTAGCGACACGCGATCTGCTCGTAGGTGCGCACGCGGGCGAGCGCGTCCTCGTCCCACGGGCCGCCGTACGTGCCGATCGCGCGCGCGTCCTCGTCGGTGTTCCACTGCACGGTGTGGCCGAAGAGGTGGACCAGGATGAAGAGCGCGTCCTCCGCCTCGAGGTCGTAGTCGACCATGATCTCGGCGCCGTCGAGGTCGCCGGTGAACGGGTGCGCGACGTCGCGGATGCGCACCGGGATGCTCCAGCGCTCCTCGACGAGACGCTCGACCACGTCGAAGACCTGGCGACAGCGCTCGGGCGAAGGCGCGGTCACTTGACGGCGCGCTGGACCTTGGCCTGCGCCATGTCGTGCATCATCTGCATGACGGTGTAGGCGGCGACCTCGGCGAGGAGCTTGGTGACCTTCGCGTGCTGCTCGTCGGAGAGCGAGCTCTCGACGGCGCGCATCGCCGCGATGACGTTCTCCTCCTGCTTGGCCATCTCCGACTCGTCGACGTGGCCGTCGGCGATGGCCTGCGCGAAGTGCTCGAGCTGGCCCACGTGGGCGTCGAGGTCGGGATGGTTGTCGTTGTCGATCCAGCTAGCGCGCGCCATGTTGCCTCCGTTGTCTCGTCACCGTTCTTCGAGGATCTGCTTGATCGCGGTGGCCCGCTCCTGGGCCTTCTCGCGGCCGCCGAGCTGCTCGAGCCGCGCCATCTTGGCCGGCGGCAGGAACTCGGCGTCGGTGCACTCGATGATCGCCGCCAGCTCCTGCAGCTCGCGCTCCAGGCTCTGCGTCGACGGCATGAAGGTCGCCAGCGTGCTCGCCAGCGCGTCCCGGGTGATGCTCGTCGCCTTGGCGAGCAACGACGTGCGCCAGGCCCGCCCGACGATGCCCTCGATGTCCGCGCCCGACAGGTTGCCCTCGTGCGGGATGACCTCGGGCAGGTCCTCCTCGGCGAGCGACGTGCCGGCCTTGCGCGCGAGGATGCGGAACATCGAACGCAGCTCGGCCTGGTTGGTCGGGTAGAAGAGCGGGATGTGGACCTCGGCGCGGCCCTGGCGCTTGATGTCGATGGGCAACAGATCGGGGCGCGCCGTGAGCAGCATCCAGATGATCTTCCCGCGGTAGCGGGTGTCGCCCATCTGCGACGCGATCATGCCGAAGATGCGCGCGTTGATGCCGGAGTCGCCGCCGCTGTCGCGGTCGCCGAGCACGGTGTCGGCCTCGTCGACGACGACCACCACCGGCCCCATCGAGCGCAGCACGTTGAGCACGCGCTCGAGGTTGCCCTCGCTCTCGCCGACGTACTTGCTGCGGAAGTTCTTGAGCACCACCGCCGGCACGCCGATCGAGCCGGCGACGCACGTCGCCAGGAACGACTTGCCGGTGCCGACCGGCCCGCAGAACAGGTAGCCCATCGGCACGGTGTCGAGGAGGCCCTGCTTGATCAGGGCGGCGTCGTCGAGGAGCCGCTGCTTCGCCGCCTCGTGACCGACGACGGTGTCGAGCCCCCACTTGGGCTCGATGAACTCGAGCATCCCGGTCGCCTGCCGCTCGATGAGGCGCTTCTTCAGGTCGCGGAAGTAGACGCTGTCGAGCCGCCGGCCGCCCTCGCGCGCGCTGCGGATGAGGACCTCGAGGTCGGTGAGCGAGATGCCGGCGGTGAGCTTGCCCAGCTCGGCCGTCGAGTAGTCGGAGAAGCTGGCGACGTCGAGCCCCTTGGTCGCGTGCCCGAGGAACGCCTCGCGGTCGGGCGCCGCCGGCAGCGGGACCTCGATCGCGGCGACGTGCGGGTTCGACGACAGGCGATCGTTGATGTCGTTCAGCCGCGTGTCGACGAGCACGAACGCGAGGTTGAGGCGCTTGATGTACGGCGACGACGCCCAGTTGAGGAGCGTCACCAGGTGGGTCTGGTCGTTCAGCGAGAGCCGGTCGCCGCGCGACGCCACGTAGCCGGCGTGGTCGATGATGATCGCCGCCGAGAGCCGGTCGTCGGCGTCGGCCATCACGTTCTTCTGCACGAAGAGGTCGATCGCCGCCAGGCTCGTCGTCGGGTCGCGCTTCACCTGGCGCACGTCGCCGATGACCCGGTTGAGCTTCTCGACCATGCCCTGCAGCCGCTTGGCGTTGGCCCCGGCGAGCGGGCGCAGGCCGCGGGCGAGGTCGTAGTGCAGGATGACGTCCCAGCGGCCGAAGAGCTGCTCGGCGAGGAACTCGGCGAGGCCACCCCAGCGCGAGCCGTCGGCGTTCATGCGCACGAGGTCGAAGACGTTGCCGTGCAGCACGAACGACGACGTCGTGCCGCTGAAGTACAGCTCGGCGAGCTTGCCGGCCCACGCCGGGAAGTGCGACGGCAGGCCGCTGACCCTGGACACGCCCTCGGTCCCGGCCAGCGACTTCGGGTCCTCGGGTGGGGTCGCGGGCGGCTCGTCGGTCATGCCTGCACCTGGGTCACGTCGGTGGCGAGGATCGAGGGCGCCTCGCTGGTGTCGCTGCCCAGGCCGGTGATGGCCTGCAGCTCGCGGATCGTCTCCTCGGTCTGGCTCATGCCCTCGGCCACGGCGTCGACCTGGATCGACAGCTCGTTGGGATCCTGGTGGCTGATCGCCATCTCGGTGAGCGCCTGGATCTTGTTCTCGATGCGGTCGAGCTCGACGCCGACGAACTCGGCGTTGCTCTTCGCCTTCTCGTAGTTCTCGAGGCGCAAGGTCGCGGTGGCCACGCTGTCGGTGATCGAGCGGAGGATGCGCTCGTCCTTCTTCTCCTCCGCGGCGCGTTGCTTGGCCATCAGCTCGTCGAGCTGGGTCTTGATCGCGGCGCCGTCGGCGGCGCGCAGGAAGCGCCCGAGCGCCTGCTGCGACAGGAGCAGCTTGAGGAACACCCACAGGAGGCGATCGAGCGCCGGCGTGCGCAGCTCGGCGGCCGCGCCGCTCTCGTCGCGCGTGTCACCGCGCACGGCGTTGGCGATGCGCTGCATCTCGACGCAGCGCGCCCGCACGCGGAGGAAGCGGTTGCGGCGCTCGGCCTCGAGGCTGCCGAGGACGTCGGCCAGCTTCTTCTGCCGGTCCTGCGCCGGCGGCGCGCTGCCGGTGCTGAGCCCGCGTTCCTCGGCGCGCGCCCGCGCGTCGATCGCCGCCTGGAACCGGGGCAGCGTCGTGAGCCCGCCCAGGTACGCGAGCTCGGCGGCGGCGACGAGCGGCAGGACGATGTCGGGGCTCGGCGACAGGAGCGCCGCCGCGGCCGCGCCGCCGAAGAGGAGCAGGTTCCACCGGTACGTGAAGGCCTCCTTCACGTAGCGGAACCAGCCGGCTTTCTTCTTCCCCTTGGCCATGGCGCGTCAGTCTCCGCCTCGCTGCGACGACTCGAGCTGCTCGATCGTGTCCTTGATGTCGTACACCAGCTCGAGGAACTTCGGGTCGCGCTGCAGCTCCTTGGCCGGCCGGTCGGGCGGCGGCACCTTGACCTCCTTCAAGATCGTCCCGGGCGACGACGAGAAGATGAGGACGTGATCGCCCAGGTACACGGCCTCCTCGACCGAGTGGGTGATGAAGAACACCGTCGGTGACTGCTCGCGCCACAGCTCGACGAGCAGATCCTGCATGCGCGCGCGCGTGGGCGGATCGAGCGCGCCGAACGGTTCGTCCATGAGGATGATGCGCGGCTCGAGGATGAGCGTGCGCGCGATGGCGACGCGCTGGCGCATGCCACCCGACAGCTCGCTCGGGTACTTGTCGGCGTCCTTCTTGATCGACAGGCCGACCTTGCCGATCCACAGGCGCGCGCGGTCGAGGCGCTCGGACCTGGGCACGCCGCGGCACTCGAGCCCGAAGGCGACGTTCTCGAGCACGGTGCGGTTGTCGAAGGACGTGTAGTCCTGGAAGACCATGCCGCGATCGGAGCCCGGGCCCCGGATGATCTTGCCGTCGACGAGCACCTTGCCCGAGGTCTGCGGGAACTGCGGCGTCAGCCCGGCGATGAGCCGGATCACGGTCGACTTGCCGCAGCCCGACGGGCCGAGGATGGGCACCATCTCACCGCGTCCCGGGTGATCGTCGATCGTGAACGAGACGTCCTTGATCGCCGTGAACTTGCCGTAGGTCTTGGTCACCTTGTCGAAGACGACGACCGGTACGGGCTTCGCCGGCGCGAGCGGCTTGATGATGGGCGTGCCCCCGGTGACCGCCGGCGTCCCCGTGACCGCCGGCTCGCGCGACGCGGCGGCGGCGGCGGCGACCTTGGGCTTCTCCTCGTCGGACAGAAGCTCGCTCTCGAGCGCGCGCAGGGCGGCCTCGGCGGCGGCCTTGTCGACCGGCGGCGCCGGCGCCCTGGGCACCGCATCGGCCGGAGGCGGCACGCCCGCCGACGGCTGCTGGTCGGCCGGGGGCGGCGTCGCGGCCGTCGCGGGCGCGGGCGGCTTCTGGTCGTCGCCGTCAGTCACCCTAGAGGTCCTTCCGGTAGAAGAAGAAGTACTTCTGCATGTAGCGCAGGAGCCAGTCGACCAGGTAGGCGAGGATGCCGATGATGATGAGGAGCAGGTAGTTCTGCTCGATCAACCCGAGGCGCTCGCCGGTGTTGATCATGAAGCCGAGCCCCTCGCGCGAGTTGATCGCCTCGGCGAGCATGATGTAGCCGAGCGCCAGCCCGAAGAGGAAGCGCAGGCCCGTGATGATGTCGGGCAGGGCGAGCGGGAAGAGCACCTTGTAGATGATCTGCCAGCGTGACGCGCCGAGCGTCTGCGCGGTCTCGACGTAGCGCTCCGGCACGAGCGAGATCGCCTTGACCGTGTCGCTGAAGATGAACGGCACCGACGCGATGAAGATGAACATCTCCTTCTGCTTCTCGTCGATGCCGAACCAGAGGATGGTGATCGGGATGAGCGCCGCCAGCGGCAGCGAGCGGCCGAAGAGGACGAGCGGGTTGAGGAACGCGGCCACGGCGCGGAACGACGACGCGATCACGCCGAGCGTGACGCCGACCAGGGCCGCGAGGCCGAAGCCCTTCAGCACGCGCAGCATCGTCGCGATGATGCCGTCGGCGAGCCCGCGCTCCTCGAGCTTGCCGTAGCTGTCGAAGACGTCGCCCGGGCTGGGCAGCTTGGACGGCGAGATCGGCCGCGACGTCGGATCGTCGCCGGCGGTGAACAGGTACCAGATGACGAGGACGAGCAGGATGCAGGCGAGCCCGAGCAGCTTGCCGAGCATCGCCGGCGGCTGCGCGCGCAACGTCGTCAACCACCGCGGCGGCCTGGGGATCTCGGGGTCCGGGTCCGCCTTCGGCGGCTCGGGCTTTGGGGGCGCTGCCGCCACGCGCTACTGGGCCTCGGCCGGCACCACCTTGACCTCGACACGCCGGTTCTTGGCGTGGTTGTTCGGGTCGGCGGGGTCGGCGGGGCGATCCCAGCCCAGGCCGTTGACCGTGAACTGGTTGGCCGGGAGCTGGAACTTGTTGATGATCGCCTGCTTGACCGCGTTGGCGCGATCGAACGAGAGCTGCTTGACCAGCGACGGGTCGGCCTGGCCGCGCATCGAGCTGTCGGTGTGGCCCTCGATGAGGATGCGCGCCGCGCCGTACTGCTTGGACACCTTGGCGACCTCCTCGATGACGAAGTCGACGTTGGGATCGTAGAGCACCGGCTGCTGCTGGCCCGTCTTCTCGACCTTCTTGTAGAGGTCGCTCGAGTTGGGGAAGAACTGGACGACGATGGTCTTGGTGAGGATCGTCGACTCGACGTTGATGCCCGACGCCGCCACCGGCGCGAACTGCACCTCGTACTCGTTCTTCTGCTTGGCGTACTTCTCCTCGGCGCCGAGCTTCTTGATCACCGAGAAGTCCATGATCTGGTCGAAGTCGGTCTTCTCGCTGACCACGCCGATCGCCTTGTAGAGCAGGAAGGCCGTGTTGTACGTGCGCTCGAAGTTGGTCGGGTTGTTGGCGTTCAGGAAGAACTCGCGGTTCTCGGCGTAGTTGGTCCAGTGCGCATCGCCGAGCATGCCCAGCGTCTCGTCGGCGGGGATGCCGTAGCCGTCGGACATCCACTTCGCGGCCTGCTGCTTCTTGGTGTCGTCCTTGAGCTCGGTCGTGGCATCGAGGATGCCGCGCACGAGACCCTCGATGATGTCGGGGTTGTCGCGGGCGAAGTCGGCGCGCGCGAACCACACGTCAGCGATGAGGTGGTTGGCCTCGAGCGTCGTCACCAGGAGCCGGTTGCCCGGGAGCTTCTCGGCGATGCGGTAGATGTCGGGCGCCCACGACACGCAGCCGGCGAGGTCCTTCTGGGTCGCGTAGGCACGCGCGGCCTGGAAGGCGTCCTTGGTGAACACCATCTCGACCTCGTCGGGCTGGACGCCGCCGTTGAGCAGCGCGTTGAGCAGGAAGTAATGCGACGGCGAGTTCTGCGCCAGCACGACCTTCTTGCCGCGCAGGTCGGCGACGCTCTTGATGCTCTCGCGCACGACGATGCCGTCGCCGCCGTTCGACCAGTCGACCTGGTGGAAGACGCGGGGCATGGTGCGCGGATCGCGCTTGAGGCCGTCGACGAGGAGCGGCAGCATGTCGACCGTCGCCCAGCCGATGTGGACCTCGCCGGCGGCGAACGTGTTGCGCATGTCGATGGGGTTGTCGAGGAGCACGAGCTCGACCTTGAAGTCGTTGCCCTTGGCGTCCTTCCACACCTTCTTCGCCTTCATGCCCTCGTTGGCGAAGATGATGGGCGCCCAGCCGGCCCACACGTTGATCGCGAACTTGACCACGCGATCCTTGCCGATCGACTTGTAGTCGGCCGCGCCCTCGACAGGCGGCAGCTTGGCCTGCGACTCGAACGAGTACTCCTTGACCGTGGTCGCGGCGTTGATGTCGTCCAGCTCCGCCTTGGTCGGCTGCCCGGCCTGGCTCTTGATGTCCTTCAGATCGATCTTCTGCGAGCCGCTCGCGGCGCCGTCGCCGGTCGACTTCTTCTTGGTGCAGCGCATGACGGCGAAGCCGATCAGCGCGGCGATGACGACCAGGACGGCGATGAAGAATGCGGGCTTGGGCTTACCAGCGGCTTGGCTCATGGGGATTCCTGGGCTCGATTCCTGAGCTTTGGGGGCGAAGGGGTGGCGATCAGGCCTTCTCGGTCTCGACGGCGGACGGTCCCAGATCCTTCTGGGACTCGGCCACGGGCGTGACCTCGGGCGCGCGCATGCCGAGCTCGACCTCGAGGTCCTTGAGCGCGTCCTCGGCCATCGTCTTCTCCATGCGCTCCTCGGCCTGGATGTCGGCGATGCCCTGGTTCGACAGATCGGCGGCGACGCGGGCCTTGCCGCGGTTGGTGTCGATCTTGCGCTGGATGACGTCCTCGAGCTGACCGAAGTCGGTCGTGACGTTGAGATCGAAGCTCGCCGACAGCTTGGCGACCTCGGCCTCGGCCTCGCTCATCTTGAGCTCGGCGTCGTACTGCTGGATCTTGTTCTTGACCTCGCCCAGCTTCTTGTTCGCGTGCTGGATCTTCTTGAGGTTGTTCTGGTACGCGGTCTCGTGCATCTCGAGCTGCGCCTTGTTCTGCGCGAGCTGCTCCTTGGCCTTCTGTAGCTCGAGGGCGAACTTCGCCGCGGTCTCGCGCTCGCCGGCCTTGAGGTAGGCCTTGGCCTGGGCCTGCAGCTTGCTGCAGTGCGCCTCGCCGTCCTTCACCTGGCGGCCGACGCGCTCGACGAGGCCGCGGTACTGCTCGAGGCCGATGCGACCCTCCTTGAGCTGCTCCACGGCCGAGTCGTACTCGTACTGCATCTGGGCGATCGGGTCCGCTTCCCAGAAGTAGTTGGCGAGCTTGTTGAGCTGCGCCCGCACCGCCGAGAACATCTTCTTGAAGATCATCCGAACGTCCTCCCTTGGCCCTAAGGCTTCTCGGACATTACGGCCACTGGCCGGGCGGATCTAGTGCCGGACCACGGTTCCGTACGCGTCGCCGCCGAGCCGGTAGTACCGGGGCTGGCTGGCAAAGCTCCAGGCGCCGAAGAGGTTGATGGCGATGCCGAGCGCGACGAGCGCGCGCGTGCCCCAGCCGAGCGGGCGGCCGCCGACGGCGAGGAGAAGGACGAGGAACACCGTGTAGTCGAGGCTGAAGCGGTAGCCGAACTGGACCCAGCCCGAGTTCTGGTAGAAGAACGTCGGGATCGCGACGAGCGCGACGGTGAGCCAGAGCGCGCGGTGGAGCGGCGGGCGGGCGCGGGGCCAGAGGAGGAGAAGGAACGCCGGCGTCGTGACCCAGATGGCGAGGCCGTGGCCGGAGACCTGAGCGAACGGGCCCTTCTCGGGGAGCTCGGGGAGGAGCGTGAACGCGACGGCGAGGTTGCGCGCGAGGTAGCGAAAGTCGAAGAGGCCGTACTGCTCCATCTGCGCCTGCTGGCGGACGTGGAGGTACGAGTGCCCGAACTCGGTCGGCTCGTCGAAGCGGACGACGTTGTAGGCGGCGGCGGCGATCGCGATGACGACGACCGGCGCGGCGAACTGGAGGACGGGCCTGGCGAGCTGGCGGAGGAAGCGGGCGCGCTCCGCCGCGTCGCCGCGGAGGTGCGCGAGCCCGCCAGCCATGCGCGCGGCCTCGAGCAGGAAGAGCGGGAACATGAACGCCATGGGCGTGCGCGTGACGGCGGCGAGGCCCAGGCAGACTCCGGCAACGATCGGACGTCTCGCCTCGATCGAGGCCCACGCGTAGCCGAGCGCGAGCACGACACCGACGACGTGGGCGGTGAACCAGACGCGGCCCTGGACGGCGGCGAAGTAGAGGACGGTGCCGAACGCGAGCGCGGCGGTGAGCCAGAGGTCGTCGGCGACGGTGCGCTGGGACTGGCCGGCGGCGGCGATGCGACGGAGCGTGGCGAAGGCGAGCGGCAGGATGAGGGCGGCGCAGAGCACCGTGGGCAGGACGTCGTTGCCGCGGCGGCCGCCGGCGAGCGCGGCGGGCATCATGAGGAGCGTCGGGACCGCCGGGAACGAGACGTAGAAGGTGTGGCCCTTGCTCGAGGCGACCTCCGACAGCGGGATGAAGTCGCCGGTCGTGGTGCGGAAGACGGGGCGGGTCTGGAAGCGGCGCCCGCGGACGGTGCGGCCGTCACGGAGGACGACGGTCTCGACCTTGCACCAGTCGTCCCCCTTGGCCGGCGGCGGATCGATCGCGACCTTGCCGTGGAGCCACGCGTCCGCCTGGTAGACGAAGTGCGGATCGCTCGACTGCCGGAACAGGCGCTCGCCCGCGAGCGCGCCGTAGCCGACGAGGCCGACGACGAAAAGCGCGAGATGGATGCGATAGGCCCGGATCCAGCCCACTGCCGGCACGATACACCGACGCCAGGTGTCGGTATATCTTCCGCGAATTGAAGAAGCTGGCTCTCGGGCTCGCGCCGATCGTGGTGCTCGCGGCGGTCGCCGTGTGGAGCACGTGCCGGATCACCGGCGCCGGTGCGGGTGTGCCCGGCGACGCGGCATGGGCGAGGGCGAGCGCGGCCGTGCGCGAGACGCACCGGCCCGGCGACCTGATCGTGTTCGCGCCCCGGTGGATCGATCCGGTCGGCCGGCTGCACCTCGGTGACCTCCTCCCGATCGAGATGGCGGCGCGGATGGACGCCGATCGCTACGGTGTCATCTGGGAGCTCGGGATCCGCGGGGCGCGCGCGCCCGAGACGCGCGGGCTGCGGCCGGTGTGGACGGGGACGTTCGGCGGCGTCGAGGTGCGTCGCTTCGAGCGGGTGCCGGCCGAGGTGGTGAGCGATCTGGTCGCGATCGCGGAGGCCGCGCCCGGGCGGTTGCAGCTCGGAGGGCTGGCGGCGCGCGGGCCGCAGGTCGTGCTCGCGGAGGTCGGGTTCGAGCCGCACCGCTGCGTGCAGGTCGTGCCGTCGCCGGGCCAGGAGGTGACGGTGACGTTTCCGGCGGTGGCGCTCGGCGGCGAGCTCGTCGGCGCGGTCGGGCTGGCCGACGTGTTCACGCGGCGTGACGTGCGCACGCCGATCGAGCTGATCGTGCAGGCCGGCGGCAAGGAGGTCGCGCGCGCGACGGCGGGGGTCGACGACGGCTGGGTGCGCTGGCGCGGCGCGACGACGCCGGGGACCGCGGACGTCACGTTCGTCGCGCGCGCAGTCGGCGGGGCCAAGGCCCGCGACCGGCTCGTGTGCTTCGCGGCGGAGGCGCGGCGATGAGCGACGTGCGGTTCTTGCCCGGCGCGCGCGAGGGGCACAAGTCGATCCCGACGACGCCAGCGGGTGGGCGCGTCGCGACGACGGACGCGCGCGTCTGGCGGAAGGGCTGGTGGATCCGGTCGGCGGTGGCGCTCGGGCTGTGGCTCGCGGCGTTCGTGCTGGTCGTGTCGGCGCAGGGCGACGTCGGCATCGCGCGCGATGAGACCGTCTACATGGGCCACGGCACCAAGTACGCGCGGTGGTGGCTCGACACGCTCGGCGGCAAGGACGGCCAGGTGAGCGAGAAGGGGATCACCGCGAGCTGGGGCGGCAAGGGCGCCACCGACAACAACCGTGAGCACCCGCCGCTCATGAAGACGGCGTTCGGGCTCTCCGAGATCGTGCTGCACGACAAGCTGGGCGTGGCGTCGGAGGTGACGGCGTACCGCGTGCCGACGGCGGCGATGTTCGCGTGGCTCGTGGTCGTGGTCTTCTTCTGGGCGGCGCAGGTGTGGGGGACGGCGACCGGCGTGATCGCGGCGCTCGCGACGCTGTTCCTGCCGCGCGCGTTCTTCCACGCGGGGCTGGCGACGTTCGACGCGCCGATCGCGACGCTCTGGGTCGCGACGATGTACGCGTATTGGCGGAGCCTGCGGTCACCGGGCTGGGCGATCGGGGCCGGCGTGCTGTTCGGGCTGTCGCTCGCGACCAAGCACAACGCGCTGCTCATGCCGTTCGCGCTGGCGCCGCACTTCATCTACGTGGTGGTCCGCCAGCTCCGCGCCGGGCAGCCGCTCGGGCGGATGTGGCTCGTGGCGCCGGCGATGATGCTCATCGGGCCGCTCGTGCTGATCGCGCTGTGGCCGTGGCTGTGGTTCGACACCGTGGCGCACGTGCGCGACTGGCTGAAGTTCCACATGAACCACGTGCACTACAACTTCGAGTACCTCGGGGAGAACTGGAACGCGCCGCCGTTCCCGTGGCACGTCGCGCTGGTGACGACGTTGTTCACGGTGCCGGCGGCGACGCTGGCGGCGGCAGCGGCGGGCACCGGCGTGTGGCTGCGCCAGGCGGTGAAGGGCGAGGCGCCGGAGCGCGAGACCGCGCCGGGGCTCCTCCTCTTCCTCTCGGCGGCGGTCGCGATGGGGCCGTTCTTCCTCGGGTCGACGCCGATCTTCGGCGCCGAGAAGCACTGGGCGGCGGCGATCCCGTCCCTGTGCATCGCCGCTGCGGTCGGCGCGGTGTGGGCGGCGCGGTGCGCCGTCGCGGCGTTGCACGAGCTGCGCGAGCTATGGACGCATCCGCACCTCGAGCTGGGCGCGATCTGCGTCGTCGGCTCGCTCCTCGTCTTGCCGGCGGCGATCGAGACGATCCACGCGCAGCCGCGCGGCCTCACCCACTACAACGCGATCGCGGGCGGCGCACCTGGCGGCGCCGACCACGGCATGAACCGCCAGTTCTGGGGCGAGTCGGCGCGCGGCGTCCTGCCGTTCCTGCGCTCGCGGCCGCCCGGCCCGGTCTACAGCCACGACGCCTCCCCGGCGTGGGGCATCTACATCCGCGACAAGTTGCTCCCGCCGACGATGCGCGACGCCGGCCGCGAGGAAGCCGGCATCGCGGCGTCGCGCATCGCGCTCGTCATCCACGAGCTGCACTTCAACCGCCACGACTACCTCATCTGGAGCGCGTACCGCACCACCCGGCCCGTCTTCGTCCTCCGCGTCGACGGCGTCCCCATCGTCAGCGTCTACGAGCGTCCCCGATAGAACACGTTCCAGTTGGGGACGGTGTCAACTTTGACAACTTTGCGGCCGCAGGCCGAAAGTTGTCAAAGTTGACACCGTCCCCAGGAAAGGCAGGGAATGTTCAGCGGATACAGCCGTCGCCGGCGAACTCGATGGCTCGGTCGTAGTGGAGGTTGACGGGGGCGGAGAGGTTCCAGCGGTTGAGGAGGACGGCGCCGTAGACGTCGACGGGGGCGCTGGTGGCGAGATCGGCGGCCGGGGCGTAGAGGTTGCCGGCGAAGGTGGAGCCGCCGGAGAGGGCGATCGAGCCGGCGCTGGCGATGTAGACGCGGAGGTCGCGCGGGCGCGTGGGGTCGCCGAAGGTGGCGGTGCCGGGCAGGTTGAGGAAGCCGGTGACGAAGAGGTCGAGCTCGGCGCCGGGCGCGACCTCGACGGTGAGGTTGCCGTCGAGGGTGACGTCGCCGCCGATGAAGAGCGCGGTGCGGCCGGTGGCGCGGATCGTGACCGTGCCGCCGCCGCTGGCCGTGACGCGGCTCAGGTAGAAGCGGCCGCACGGCAGCTCGAGCGTGACGTCGCCCTGCACGTCGACGAGCTCGTCGGGCGTGATGCCGACGTCGGCGTCGTGGTTCGCGAGCTCGTGCTCGGCGACGATCGCCGCGACATCGAGGATGTCGGTCGCGTCGCAGCGGCACGGCGGCGGCACCGACACCGGCGCGGTCGCGCGGCTCCCCGCGGTGACGTTGCCGGTGACCGTCGCGCCGGCGGTCGTGGTGAGCGCGCCGGTGACCGCGAGCGTGCCGACGTCGATGTTGCCACCGACGCGCGCGGCGCCGCCGACCGTGATCGTCGACGAAGAGCGGCCGAGCCCGCCCTGGACCGCGAGGTTGCCGGCGGCGTCGAGGCGCGTCCCCGCTTGCAGACCCGCGGCGCCGGCGATCGTGACGTCGCCGCCGGCGGTGAGGACGCCGTTGAAGTCCATGCCGAGGTTCACGCCGACGTGGCCGCCGGTGCCGCCCGGCGCGTACGGGCCGAGGCGCGAGTCGAACGCGTCGGTGGTGAGCGCGGCGCCGAGGCCGAGGTTGCCGCACGCGCACACGGCGTGGCGGAAGACCGCCTCGGCGAGGTCGCCGGTGCACGCATCGTCGACGAGCACCGGCGGGCCGGACTCCTGACAGTAGGTGTCGACGTTCTCGCCGCCACCGGCGGTCGCGACGGTGTCGCGCGCCGTGCACGCGGCGAGGAGCACGACGAGGCAGCCGGCGCGCGTCACTGGAGCTCGGCGAGGCGCTTGCGCGCCGCGGACGCCATCGCGGAATGCGGGTGCGTGTCGAGGAAGACGCGCAGCGCGAGGTCCTCGCCCTTGGTGTCGCCGACGGCGCGGAACGCCTCGGCGATGCCCCAGCGCGCCTCCTCGCCGAGCGCGCCGGCGGGTCGCGCGGCGAGCGCGCGGCGATAGCCGGCGAGGGCGCCGTTCGCGTCGCCGAGGTGCTCGAGGTGGATCGTCGCCGACGCGACCTCGGCCACGACGGCGGCGTCCGAGCGCGGGTACTGCTTGATCACGCGGCGGTAGAGCGCGTCGGCGTCCTTCCACGCGCGCTCCTTGCGGCGCTGGTTGGCGAGGGCGAGGATGTCCTCGGCGGGCGCGTCGGGCGGCAGATCGATCTTGTCGCGCGGCCCGCGCGGCTCGCGCGACTCGCGCGTCTCGCGGTCCCTGTCCTTCCTGGTCCGCGCCGGCGGGTCCTCGATGATCACCGGGACGTCGATGACGACCTCCTCTGGCTCGGCCGGTGCAGGCATCGGCGCCGGCACGTCGCGCGGGCGCGTGGGGGGCGCCGCCTCCTCGGGACGTGCCGGCGACAGGTAACGGGTGGTGACGACGGCGGCCGCCGCGCCGACGACCGCAGCGACGACGAGCGCCGCGGCGAGGATCGGCGCGAGACGGCGAGGCGACGCCGCGGGGCGCGACGCTCCCGAGGGCGTCGGCGAGGCCTCGGCGATCGGCCCCTCCTTCATCGCGAGGTCGACGATCGACGTGACGATGGCGGCGGCCTTCGCCTGCGGCAGACGGCGCGCCGGCCCGGCGTGATCGTCGAGCGCGGGCAACAGCGCGGCCGCCAGCTGATCGTCGCCGGAGACCATGCGCACGCGCGTGGCGTCGTCGGTGCCGGGGCGGGGAGGACGACGGGTGGTCACTTCCGACCTCCCGCCTCGGCCTCGCCGTGGAGCGCACGCAGCTTGCTGATGCCGATGCGCAGGCGGCTGCGCACGGTCTCGAACGGGATGTCGAGCTCGTCCGCGATCGCGGGGACCGACATGCCGAGCACGTGATGCAGCACGAGGACGTGCCGCTGGTCGTCGGGGATCTGGTCGAGCATGCGCACGGTCGCGCGCCGCGCCGCGTACTCGTCGGGCGGGCCGTCGGGGTGCGGCACGCTGGCGAGGTCGGCGGCGGCGTCGAGCCGCGCGCGCGCCCGCCTCGCCTTGCGCAGGCCGGCGAAGGTCGAGCGCACCGCGACGCGGTCGGCCCACGCGTTGAACGAGCCCTCGCCGCGGTGCGTGGGCAGGCCGCGCACGATCGCGACCAGCGCCTCCTGGGCGAGATCGTCGGCGTCGCCGTCGCCGCGCACGAGGTAGCGCACCAGGTTGCGGATGCGCGGCAGGAGCTCGGTGACCAGCGACTCGATCGCCTTGCGGTCACCGGCGACGGCCGCCGCCACGCGCGCGTCGATCGCGCTCATGCGGCGCTCCGGCGCGTGTGCCTGTGCCGTGACCAGTCGCATCCGATCGGGACAGAGGTCCCGGCGGCGCATTTCGGGTCAAGGCGATGGAAGATCATCGTGGGCGAGATCGTGAATGGTTGTAAGCGCTTGCTGGTGTAGGTCTAGAACGGGTCGACGACGACACCGAGCGCGGCGTGCGGCTCGACGGGCCACAGGCGGCCGATGGTAGCGAATCCTTGCGGCGTCGCGACGCCGAACTCCGGGGCGCGCGCGACGAGGTCGGCGCCGAGCGCGAGCTCGAGCCAGGCGCCACGCGCGAGCCGGCGCGAGACGCGGACCGCCGGCGTGGCGGTCGGCGTCCACGTCGCGCGATCGGCGGTCGGCTCGATCGTGGCGCCGGTCGCCGTCGTCGTGCGATCGAAGCGCGTCATCGCGAGCGCGACCTCCGCGCTCACGCGCCATCGCGTCGCGCGCCGGAGCTGGGCGCCGCCGGCGACGTCGAGCCCGAGGGCGACGCCGAGCGTCTGGCGCTCGACGTCGATCGTCGCCATCGTCGACGCGAGCGAGATCGCGGGCCGGTGGGTGAGGGTGACGGCGAAGCGCCACGGCCCGCCGGCGACGCCGAGGCGCGCGCTCACGCCGTGGTGGCCGGTCGAAGACTCGCCGTCGAGCACGCTCGACCAGCCGATCGTCGCCGATGGACGCAGCGGGCGGACGCCGCCGAGATCCCCGTCGCGTGATGCCGTCGGCGCCGGCGGCGCGCGTGGCTCGAGGATCGGATCCGGCGGCAGCTCCCGCTCGACGGCGACGCCGATCTCTCCGCCGGCGGCGAGGCCGCGGAGCGCGGTGCGCACGATCACCGCCGCCGCCTCGATCGCCGCCGACTCCGCCATCGCGCCGCCACCGGCGCCGACGCGGCGCACGAGCACGCGATCACCCCCGGTGTCGGTGACGTGCACGATGATGTCGCCGTCGTCACGCACGAACCAGACGACGACGTCGGCGGTGTGGGTGCGCGCGACGCGGCGCGCGGTGACGAGCTGCACCGGCAACGGCGAGGCCGGCATCGCCGTCGGGTCGCGCGCGAGCGTGGCGTCGAGATCGGCGGTCTGGCCCTCGACGCGCAGCACCAGCTCGGCGTCGCGTGCGCCGCCGACGAGCACGACGCGCAGCGGCTCGGCATGCGCCGGCACCGCCGCGATCCACGCCGACGCGCAGGCGCTTGCGATCACCGCGGTTCGTCGCGCCGGTAAGGACACGCCCTCACTCTACACGTCGTGATCGCGCTCCGCGTGGGTGGGACTTCCCCACCCGATCGGGGTCGAGATTCCCGACGGAGATCGAGCCGAAATCGCCCTTCCACGCGTGACCCGATCGCGCGTGCGCGCGCTCTGTTCGGTCAGGAGCCCACCATGTCGTCCAGCCCTCCCGCGTGCCGCCCGACGCCCGATCCTCGGTGCTCGTGCGACCTACATGAGCCACCTCAGCATCGCGAGTTGCCGCTGCCGCCGCCCCCGGCGTGGCAGCCACCGCCGGATGTGCCGACGGTGCGCTATCGCCGGCTGCCGGAGATCCCACCCGACACCGACGAGGAGCCGACGGAGCCGGGCACGCCGCCGCCGCCGCTGGTCGACAGCATCGCACACGCGACCCCGCGGTGGACGCGGGGAACGGGGCTCCTGTGACGTCGCGGCGCGCCTTCACGGCGGGCATGGGCGCCGCGCTCCTTGCCGCGCCCTTCCTCGGCCTGCTCACGCGGCCGCGCCGCGCACGCGCCGCCACCGGCGTGCGCGCGAAGCGGCTCGTCGTCTTCTTCACACCCAACGGGACCGTGCCGGCGCGCTGGCGCCCGTCCGGCAGCGAGACCTCGTTCTCGTTCCCGGCGGGCAGCATCCTCGAGCCGCTCGCCGCACACCGCCAGCGCCTGGTCGTGGTCGACGGCCTCCAGTTCGTCGGTGCCAGCAACCACGAGGGCGGGATGGCCGCGATGCTCACCGGCTCGGGCTCGGCCGGCGACGAGTCGCGCGGCATGTCCGTCGATCAGTTCGTCGCGGCGGCGATCGGCGGCACGACGCGCCTGCGCTCGCTCGAGCTCGGCGTGCAGACGTCGGCGTGGGGCGGCAGCGTGCAGACGCGCATGAGCTATCGCGCCGCCGGCCAGTTCGCGCCGCCCGACGACAGTCCACGCGGCGTCTACACGCGCCTCTACGGCGACGCGATGCCCGGCGGCGCCGACCGCGTCCTCGCGCGCCGGCAGAGCGTGCTCGACGCCGTGAAGGGCGACCTCGGGCAGCTGCGCGGGCGGCTCGGCAACGAGGAGCAGCACAAGCTCGATCAGCACCTCACGTCGCTGCGCGAGCTCGAGCGCGCGCTCGGCGGCGGCAGCTGCTCGGGCGGCACGCCGGTCGCCGACCTGCCGATCCACGCCAACGACAACTTCCCGGCGATCGGCAAGACGCAGATGGATCTGCTGGTCGCGTCGCTCGCGTGCGGCGCGACCAACGTCGCCTCGATCCAGTGGGCGCACACCGTCGCGCCGACGGTGTTCACCTGGATCGGCCAGTCGGAAGGGCACCACGCGCTCTCGCACATGGACGACGGCAACGCGGCCGGGGTCGCGGCGTTCGTAGCCGCGGAGCGCTGGTTCGCGAGCCAGTTCGGCTACCTGCTCGACAAGCTCGCGGCCGCGCCCGACCCCGAGGGCGGCGGCACGCTGCTCGACACCACGCTCGTCGTCTGGGCGAAGGAGATGGGCGACGCGCGCGCGCACGTGTGCACCGAGGTGCCGTTCGTGCTGGCCGGCGGCGGCGCGTTCACCCCAGGGCGCTACCTGCGGGTGAACGGCGCCGCGCACGCCAGGCTGCTCGTCTCGATCTGCCACGCGATGGGCCTGTCCAACACCACCTTCGGGAACCCGGCCGCCGGCGCGGGCCCACTGGCGGGGCTGTGATGACGATGACGTCGAAGCCGACGGCCCCACCGTCCACGCTGCACGCGTTCGTGCTCGGACTCGTGGTGCTCACCGCGTGCGCCGGCGATACGTCGTCGCCGTGCCCGCCCGACGAGACCTACTTCCGCGAGCGGGTGTGGGCGCCGGTGTTCGAGAACCGCTGCAACATCTGCCACAACCCGGGCGGGGTCGCGCAGCGCTCCGACTTCGTGCTCACCGCGCCCGGTGAGGACGCCGCCGACGACATGGGGCAGAACCTCGAGCGAGCGCGGCGGATGGCGATGGTGACCGAGGACGGCGAACCGGTGCTCCTGCGCCGGCCGACCGGGACCAACCACCCCGGCGGCATGGTCATCGCGCCCGGCTCGGCAGAGTATCGCGCGCTCGCCGAGTTCGTCGGGCGCGTGCGCGGCGACGAGGGCGCGTGCGACGGCGGCGAGCTCGCCTGTCAGGCGGGCGACCCGGGGCCGCGGCTCCTGCGGCGGCTGTCGCGCACCGAGTACGACAACACGCTGTCGGCGCTGTTCGGCATCGACGCGCGCTACGCGCCGGCGCTGGTCGCCGACGTCGTGGTCAAGGGCTTCGACAACAACGCCCACGCGCTCGAGGTGTCCCCGCTGCTCGCCGACCAGCTCCGGCAGGCGGCCGAGGAGGTCGGCGCGGCCGTCGCGGCGCGTCCGGCGATGGCGTGCAGCGGCGATGGCGCGACGTGCGCGCGGGCCTGGCTCGAGTCGACCGGCGCGCGCGTGTTCCGGCGGCCGCTCGCGGCGACCGAGGTCGAGCGCTGGCTCGGTGTGTACCAGGTCGGCCGCGACAACCCCGACGAGGGCGTCCTGCCCCACACCTCGGGCATGGCCGTCGTCATCGCCGGCGTCCTGCAGTCGCCGTCGTTCCTCTACCGCAGCGAGCTCGGCGAGCTCGGCGCCGACGGCCGCTACGCGCTCACCTCGTACGAGATCGCGAGCGAGCTCTCGTACTTCCTGTGGGCGGCGCCGCCCGACGACGAGCTGTGGGCGGCGGCCGGGCGCGACGAGCTGCGCGATCCGGCGGCGATCGAGGCGCACGCGCGCCGTTTGCTCGCGTCGCCGCGGGCGCGCGCGTCGATCGATCGCTTCACCGCGCAGTGGCTCGGCGTCGGCATCCTCGACACCGTGGCGCGCGACCCGATGCTCTACGCGGCGTTCACGCCGGCCGTGCGCGCGGCGATGGGCGAGGAGGTCGCGCGCCAGCTGGCGAGCGCGGTGCAGCGCGGCGCGACGCTCGGCGACGTGCTCGACGCGCCGACGACGTGGGTGAACGCCGAGCTCGCGCGCTTCTACGGCATCGAGGCGCCGGCCGCCGTCGACGCCGCCGGCTTCGGCGAGGTCGCGGCCGGGGCGCGGCCCGGCATCCTCGCGAGCGGCGCGGTCTTGACCACGCACGCCCGCTCCAACTCGTCGTCGCCGATCCACCGCGGCAAGCTGGTGCGCGAGCGCCTCCTGTGCCAGGAGCTCCCGCCGCCGCCGCCGGGCGTGAACGCGCAGCCGCCGCCGCTCGATCCGACGCTCACGACGCGCGAGCGCTACGCCCAGCACGCGGCGGATCCGGCGTGCAGCGGCTGCCACCAGCTCATGGATCCGATCGGGTTCGCCTTCGAGCACTTCGACGGCATCGGTCGCCATCGCGCCGACGAGGGCGGGCTGCCGATCGACGCCGCCGGCGAGATCCTGGCGAGCGACGGCTCGGACGGCGCGTTCGTCGGCGTCGGCGAGCTCGGCGCGCACCTGGCGACGAGCGCCGAGGTTCACGCCTGCTTCTCGGTCCAGTGGGTGCGCTGGGCCTACGGCGTGGAGGAGGACGCGCAGCTCGGCTGCCTCGTGGAGGAGATCGAGGACGCGTTCGAGGCAAAGGCCTATGTCATCGAGGACCTCATCGTCGCGCTCACGCAGACGAGCCACTTCCGCTTCCGCAGGGGCGCGGCGCCTCCGTCGGATCCGGGGACGGATCCCGATCCCGATCCGGATCCCGATCCGGATCCCGACCCCGATCCCGCTCCCGATCCCGGCAACACGCCGGGCGTGACGGCAGCCGTCACGAAGACCGACCAGTGGGCGACCGGCTACTGCGCGAAGCTCGTCGTCACCAACACGAGCGCGGCGCCCGTCACGTGGCGCGTCACCGTCACCATCGACGGCACCATGTCGAGCCACTGGAACGGCCAGCTCACGCAGTCCGGCAACCGCGTCACGGCGACGGGCGCGCCCTACAACGCCACCCTCGCCCCCGGCACCGCCGCCGAGGCGGGCTTCTGCGCCAACCTCTGACGGGGGACAAACTCCTAGGGATCCTTAGAATCCGCTGAGTTGCGGGATTCGCAGCGATTTTGCGGACAATTTTCGGACGGAGCCGCGAAAAAACCGTCTCGATGCCCCCCTCGCCGATGCGCTCGTTGAGGGGCTCGTCGCGGCTGGCATCATAAGGTATCGACGGGGCGGAGAGTAGGCGGAGCGATCGGCGCCGGGCTCGTGGGGTTGGGCGTCGGTCAAGGGCAACGCCGACATCAACGACCGCGCGCTCGAACACGTAGACACGGCGATCGTGCGCGGGTGGGTCATCCGCCCCGCCGCGTTGCCCCGGGCGGCTCCGGGTGGCCGCGCGCTCGACAATGGCGTGCTCGCGCTGTTCCCGGCACCGCCCAACGACCGCCGCATCGTGTAGGTCCGGCGTCACGGAGGTACGGGCAATGGCCAGCCCTCGCTTGCCAGGTTCGCTGGACGGTGGCATCTGTTTCGACCCATGCCTGACGACGAAAACGAGGATGATGACCTAGCGCGCTCGCTCACCGGCAACGCGTGGATGGGCGACCTGGATCGGGCGATGCGGGGCCAAGGTCCGGGAGAAAAGGAACCGTTCGCTTCAACCGCAACGCCGGAGGAGCGCGCCGCCGGGTTCGTCGAGACCTCGCATCCGACACCGAGGCCCCGATACCTCGGTGAAGCCGACGAGATCCGAATCGTCACTCGCCCGATCGATGACAAGATCGTATCGGTGAAGTTGCGCGCCCCAGACGGCGGGATCGAGTACGTCGCCATGGACGCGAAGACGCTGCGGCCGGTCTTCGGCCACACGCCGACTTCGTCTCTCGCGGAACTCGTTCGCCGTTACCCGCAGTGCAACTAGCGGCCCGGCGCGAAGGGCGCGGGCGCTACGTCGCGGGCGCTAGGTCGCGGGTGCGCCCTAACCCCAGAGTTCACCTGGATCGATCCCGTTTCGCGCCGGGCATTCGCCCGCGGGCGAGTCGTTTCGAGGAGGGGAGGGGAGCGGGCTGGTGCCCGACCCGAGCACCGAAGAAACAACGACGCCCCAGGGTGCAGGACCAAGCGAGGCGGGTCGATCCAGGTGAACTCTGGGAATGAATTTATCTTAGACAACGTAAGGAACTGCCCGTCGAGCATATCCGACGGTTACCCCACTTTTTTGCACAAGACGCGACCCAGGCGCAGCCACCAGGATAGGCTGACCTCCACGTAGGGGGGCGCGCGTGACGATTCAGCAACTCGACCAGCTCTTTGCAACTCATGGAGGCAGGCCCGATGCGATCGGCAATGTTGCGACCTGGCAGGTCGCCGCATTGGCCGCCGACCTGGCGACAACGCGGTTCCTGGTCGCGAGCTCGCGCGTTCATCGCGGGCCCGACGCATTGGCGGGAGTCGAGGGCGTTCGGGCCGCGTCCGTCGATGCCTGGGAAGAGGAGCGATGGCAGTCGTTCCGGCCACTGGCCGAGACCGTCGCGGTGACACCACGGCTTACCCGGATCGGGGCCTTCGCCGACCGCAACGCTACTCCGGCGCTAGTTCCGATCCTTGGTAGTCGAGGACTGGTCCTGGCCGCGGCCGGACACTCGCTCGACCGAGCCCGCGCCTCGACCGAAGGCCTGTTGCTGCGTTTCCTGGCGGCGTTGCCGCCAGGGCGCGTGCGCTTCACGCTCGTCGATCACCTGAACAAGGGCGGCGCATTCGCGAGCTTGCTCAAGCTCCACAAGTCGTTGCTCGGCGACATGGTATGGCACGAAGAGGCCCAGATCGCTGACGTGATGCGCGGATTGATCGACCACATGTCGATCGTGATCCAGAAGTACCTGACCAACCAGTATGCCGACATCGAGGCCTACAACGCCGCTGCGGGCGAGCTGGTCGAGGCCTACCGCATCCTCGCTATCTCAGACTTCCCTGCCGGATTCGATCGCGCACGCGCCGAGCAAGTCGTCAGCATCGCGCGCAACGGCCCGCGCTGCGGGGTCTACGTTGTGCTCACGGTCGACACCGCGGCGCCTGTGCCCCACGGGTTCAAGCTCGCCGAGCTCTATCGCAACGCCACCGTCCTCACTGCCGAGGGCGACGGCTTTCGCTTCGACCATCCTGTGCTGAGGCGCGCGCTTGTCGAGCTGGATCCCACGCCGCCGAAAGCCGCGGTCGACGCCATTGTCGAGCCGATATCGAAGGGCGCCACCCGGCTCGGACCGGTCAAGGTCGACTTCCGCCGCTTTGCCCCGACCGAGCTTTGGCAGGAGTCGACGGCCGACGGTGTCCAGGTACCGATCGGACGTCGTGGCGCACGCGACATCCAGTTGTTCGAAGTGGGGCGGCCGCAAGGCATCGCACACCACGCGCTCATCGCCGGCAAGACCGGGCTCGGCAAGACTGTGCTCCTGCACGCGCTCGTGCTCCAGCTCGCGCTTCGTTACAGCCCCGAGGAGCTCCAGCTGTACCTCGTCGATTTCAAGGTCGGCGTCGAGTTCGAACCCTATCGCCGATTGCCCCACGTGCGCGTGCTCGCCATCGAGAGCGAACGCGAGTTCGGGCTCAGCGTGCTCGAAGGGTTGCGCGCCGAGCTCAACCGCCGCGGCGAGCTGTTCAAGCGAGACGGCGTCTCGGGACTGGCCGCGTTCCGCACGAGCACCGGGGAGCGGATGCCACGCATCATTGCAGTCATCGACGAATTCCAGCAGTTCTTCGAGTCCAGCGACCGACTGGCCTCGCAGGCCCGTTTGATCCTCGACGATCTGGCACGCCGCGGCCGCTCCTTCGGCATCCATCTCGTGTTGTGCACCCAGACGATCTCTTCGAGCTCGCCCCAAGCGCTCGAACCTTCGACGCTGAGCCAGATCGGCCTACGCATCGCGCTGCAATTGGAGGAGCTGGACTCGTTCAGGATCCTCGCCCGCGACAACGCGGCCGCCTACCACCTCGAGCGTCCCGGCGAAGCGATTTACAACGACAAGGCCGGCCACGTCGGCGGCAATAGCCGTTTCCAGGTCTCCTTCATCGACTCCGCCGAGCGCACGGCGTACCTCGATGAGCTGTCGCGCCGGTCCGAGCTCCGGCCTCTCGTGTTCGAGGGCAACCGCCCGGCGTCGATTGACCGTAACCGCCCGCTCGCGGCCCTTGCCAGCACTCCGCCACAGACCAGTCCTCCGGCACTCCACCTCTATCTCGGTGAACCTGCGACGCTCGAGGTGCAGCACACTGCTTTTCGCCTGCGGCGGCAGAGCCGCTCCAGCTTGATCGCGGTGGGTCAGTCGGAGTCCGAGCTGCTGGCGGTCTTCATCTCCGCGATGGTGAGCTTCTCGCTAGCCCTGCCACCGGGCCGGGCACGGATCGAGGTCCTCAACCTCCTTAACGTCGACGATCCGCTGCACGAGCGTTTGGAGTCGATGCGCGGGCGAGGCGGAATCCGCATCGGAGGCCGTCGTCACGTCACCGGAGTGATCAAAACGATGGCGGAGATTATGGACTCGCGCCTCGCCGACCACGATGGACCGCCACCCGACAACACGCCCACGTTGCTCGCAGTCTTCGGGTTGCAGCGCGCCCGCGAGTTGCAAAAAGAGGGACACACCGCACCCGAAGCGGCACGCACGGTGTCGCGGATCCTACGCGCCGGTCCCGACGTTGGCGTCCACGCGCTGCTTGCCGTCGACACCTGCGCGGGATTCCTGCGATGTCTCGAGTCGAAGGACCTCGCCGAGATCGACGGCCGCATCGCGCTCTCGGGCAGCGACTCAGCCAAGGTCCTCGGGGACCACACTCTCAACTTCCGATCAAAGCCTCATTTCGGTGTGCTGTTCGAGCCCGACACACCGGACATGCTCAAGAAGTTCAAGCTCTACGATCTGACGGGCCTCATCGATTGGTGCCACACCCACATTTCAGGGAGGTAGGGATGTCGAGTCTCGTCCATGGAGATCCGGAGGCAATCCGAGCGTTCGCGCAACGCCTCAACAAGTTCTGCGACGAGCTGCGCGAGGCACTCAGCGGCGTCAGCGCTCACTTATCCGAGCTGGGGACGTCGTCATGGACTGACTCGAAGTACCAGGAGTATCTCGCGATGTTCGAGCCGGTCGTCGCAAACCTTCATCGGACCGTCGAGGAGATGCAACCGGAGCACGTCGGGCACCTGTATCGCAAGGCGCAGGAGCTCGAGGACTACATCAACGGTTCGTGAGGACTACGAACATGGACGAACTCCCCGATCCCTTCGACGTGTACGTGCGGAGCGTCGAGGTCCAGTGGACGACGATTGAGACTGCGAGCTTGATGGCTCCGCTGGGCTTGGCGCTGCCGGCGGCGTCCGCGCGCCAGATCGCCGCCGACGACGTGCACGACGAGAACGAGGCGATCGCGGGGCGCAGCGTGCGAGCCGCGACCTGGTTCCGTTCGCTTGCCCACGCCGAACGGGCCATGCGGGCCTACGCGCGACTGAGCAACGAGTCCGAATGGTACCCGCCCCTGGTGCTTTGGCGGCGGCGAGGCGATCAGCTCGCTTGCGTGTTGCAACAGGCTTTGACTGGACTAGTCGAACGCGCTGCCAATGACATCTCGATCCTCGAAGCTCACACGTCGGAGCACGGCGCGCTCATGAAACAGCGCGGCGAATATGTGAAGACCGCCGAGGCTCTGGCGGCGCAGCTGGACCAGTTGGCGTCCCGTCTCGACGCGCCCGAGACTTGGCCACCACTGCTTGCGTGGCAGATTGCCGCCCGAACGGCCTGTGATCAGGCGAAGCAGAGCCTATCCGAGCACTCGGGCCGCGTAGCGTCCGAGTTGCAAGCACTCCAGGTCTTGCACGTCCGCTACGAGGATCTGTTGAAGGAGTATTTAGCCACCACCCGGAACCTGGAGTCCGAGTTCGCACAGCAGCAACGCAACGGCGTCGCCTTGGACGTGGCGCTGCGCGAGGCAGACCGTCAACACGGCCGTGCGCAGTGGGCCGCCTTCCTGGCGGCACTCCGCACGTCGTTCCTCGGCTTCCTGGCCGGTGGATTCGCCGGCTGCGCCTATGGCTGCGAGAATGCGAAAGTCAGCGCCGGGGACGGCCTGGTGATGGGAGGCATCCTGGCCGCTCTCGCGGGCTTCGTGATCGGCATCATCTCCGAGTACTCGAATGTGACCAGGCGCAGCGCCGAGATCGCCACCATACAGCAGCGCGTGTATGACACGGGCGTCGCCTCCGCACAGGCATACGCGAGCCTCGAACGCCACCGAGCGCTGATGCCGTCGCGACTGGCTAGGCCGTGAGAGTCCATGCCGACGTCGAAGCACTGACGGAACTGGCGCGGCGCACCAAGGCACTGCTCGATGACGCCGGCCACGGCCGCGCCGCGTTGCTTCTCGACCTGACCGACCTGCGCGGCGTCTGGGATGACATTCACTATCGCGAGCTGCACGAACGATTGACGGCGACCCTCGATCGGCTGCAGACCGGTCTCAACAGTGTCCCTGAGCTGTGCCGGTACCTCGAACGACTCCGCGTTGCGCTCGAGCGGTACCTTGGTATCGGCCTGCGTCCGACGGGCACGCTCACGACCGCTGCGACGCGGGACGATCAGCGGC
Organism: Myxococcales bacterium UBA2376; assembly: GCA_002344285.1. GTDB lineage: Bacteria > Myxococcota_A > Polyangia > Haliangiales > Haliangiaceae > UBA2376. The sequence continues at coordinate 16,571 of DDTA01000153.1, read as the reverse complement.
GCGCGATTGCATTGGAGATCCTCCGCGACGTTTCGGTCGACTGGTCAAGCGAAGATTTCCGCAGCGAGTTCTACGGTGGCACACATCACGGTTACTGCGGTGACGACTACCTCGCCCTGGCGCGGCACCTGCCCGCGGTGCGACGCCTCGTCGAAGGCGGACTGAGCGACACACTGGCTCACGGCAGCGACGCCCGCCGTTGCTACGATTCGTTCTATGGCTCAGATCCGATTCGCATCGTAAAGCAGGGACGGCGCCTATCCGTGGACGACGGCCGCCATCGACTATTCGCGTGTCTGGAACTCGGCATCGAGCCGATCGCGGTGCTGATCGATCTCTAGCCTTAGGTCAGTGGCGTCAACGTTGCGTCGCCAGTTGAGCGCGGGTGCTTCGGCTTGCGTGCGGGCCGCTCGCGCGGGCGACCGAGGCCATCGGGAGCCGGCTCGTCGAGCGACATCACCGCCTCCTTTTTGACCTTGGGAGAGAGACCAGCGTAGCGAAGCGTATCCCGGATGTTCACATGGCCCATGAACTCCTGAACCGCTACCAACGAGTGGCCCCGCATCACCAGGTGCGACGCGAACGTGTGACGGAGTCGATGCCACCCGAACGGGAGCATGCCGGCGGACCGGCACATCAGCTTGAGCGCCTCGTCGGTGACGTGGGGCATGAGGACGCTTCCGTTGATCGTGAAGACGCTCTCCCAGCGGTCCTGCCGAATGGAGCGGAGCGCTCGGATCGCATCGTTCGAGAGCGGCACCTCGCGGTGCTTCTTGCCCTTGGGCGCCTTCCGCTTCTTGTGCTTGAAGTTGTACGACTCGCGCACCCAGATTACGCCCTTGGCGAGATCGACGTTCTGCCATCGGAGTGCGCACAGCTCTCCGATCCGGAGCCCCGTGCGCAGCGCGACGACGAGCATCGCGTGCGCGACACGCCAGCGCCAAGCGCTCCATGGCTTGGGGCTCGACGGTTGCGGCGCCGCGATGAGTCGCTCGGCCTCCTCGAACGTGAGGAAGACGTGCTCCTTCTCGGGCACATCCACCTTCGGCCACTTCTTCGGCAGTCGCATGATCACGTCGTTCGCGACGGCGAAGTTCAAGAACCCGTGGAACCGGACGAGCAGGCTGGCGACGGTCTTCGGGTCCAACGCAGCTCGGATTAGCCGGCCGGTCCTGGGGTCCTCCACCGGCTTGAGTAGCCGCTGCTTCCATTCGTTGACGTGGGTGAACGAGACCTCGTCGAGACGGAGATGTCCGAACGTCGGGAGGAAGTAGTTCTTGGCCGAGCTTTTCTTGGCGTCGACCGTTGCATCGGCGTTGCTGCTCTCCGCTTCCGCGATCCAGAGCGGGAGGTACTCGGCGACAGTGGGCACCACCTTGGGCGCGGGCGGCGGCGGCGGCGGCTCGGTGGTACCGCTCGAACGCAGACGTGCGATGGCGATGCGCTCGGCTTCCTCGGCGCCGACGCGGCTGTCCATCTTCCTGTCGTTCGTCTCCTCCCAATCGGGAGGCAGGTAGTCCTTCGGCACGCCGCGGACGCGGGTGCTCGTGCCGTCGGGAAGCCTGACTTGCTTCTTGAAGTACCAATGTCCGGTGCGGGGGTCCTTGTAGGCGGGCACGTGATCGATTCCTCTCGAGACGCGCGGCGCGTTCGATGCGCGCACCGCGCGTAGCTCGACGCGATGGCGCCGAGGCGAACGAGGCGGCGGTGGCTTGTGGCCCGCGCCTCTGTGATGGAAGTGGGGAGAGAGCGCGCGCGACGGCGCGGCTCAGAAGGGCGCGTCGTCGGTGTCGGCGATCTGGTTCGTGCCGGCGAACCAGTCCCAATCGTCGCTGTTCGTCTTGCCGAGGATGTTGTCGCGCGGGCGCAGCGTATCGATGAGCTGCATCTCGAGATCGAGCGCGTCCTTGCGGGGCGTGACAATCACGGCGGCCTCGGCGGTGTCGCGCGCGTAGGTCATGCCGGGGTCGTGTCCCTCGCCGTAGTCGCGGCCGTAGCCTTGCCAGCGGCGCCAGAGCTGAAAATGGCGTGTGAGAGTATCGTAGAGCCGATCGGCGCCCGACGATCCGGCGTAGACGATCACGCGCTCTCCGTTCTCGTCGGGCGCACGGATCACGTACGCGCCGGACAGTCCGCGCAGCTCGGCGACCCACTCCGGGTACGGCTCACCGCGACGACCGATGGGACGGAATTGCAACGCGGCGTTGCGGAGCGGGCTCCGCGCGTCGCGTGCGTCGTCGAGCAAGCAAACGAGTGCGGGGAGCTGGCGCGTCCACAGCCCCTCGTTGTCCTGGTAGACGTCGGTGTCGATCCCCGCCCGGAGTAACGTCTCGACCGAGTCTCGGACGTTGGACCAGTGATTCCAGACGACGGCTCCGGCGGTGGGGCCGAGGGTCGTGACGTCGGCGCGGAGCGCGAGCGAGACGTAGTTCATCACGTACCGAACGTCGGCGTGGTTCGTCGCCGGGTACGCGCCAGCCTCGTCGCTCTCGCTCCAGTCTCCGACGGCGCGGTGGATCTTGCGGCGGTTCGTGAATTGATCGCGGAGGGCGCTGATCGCCGCCGTCGGATCGGGCAGGAGCGACGGCGCGCGCCACGTCGACGCGCTCGCGTTGCGCCGCGCCTCGTCGTCGGCGGCGTCGGCCTCGATACGCGCCAGTGCCTCGCGGCCTGCGGCACTGACGATCGCGGCCCCATCGGGGCTGTAGCCGCGATACGGCTCGGCGGCGGCCTGCGCACGCGCGGCGCGCAGGAGCGCGTGGCGCAAGATGCCGCCGTCGGCCTGGGCGTCGCGTACGAGCCGCGGGCTCACGTAGATGCGCGGGCGAAGCTCGTAGCCGTCGGTCCAGATGACGGCGGCGAGGAGCAGGTCAGTGATTCCGCCGTCGGGCGGCGGCACGGTGATGTGGACGCGCTCGATCCGCGGAACGACCGTCGTCGCCTCGTCGGGTGTGGGTGGGCGCATGGGCCATCGGCCGTTGCGGGAGACGTGCTGCATGTTCGCGTTCCTCTCGGCGCATCGATTGGGCTCGGCCCGGAGGGCGCCGTCGTCAATCAAACGGTGTTGTCGAAGACGAGGACGCCGTCGCCGCCGTCGGCGGTCCAGATGTCGCCGCCGGTCTCCAGTTCGCGCGCGACGCCGTCCCAGTCGATATGGCCGGCGAGGAGCGGCGGGATCGAGTCGAGATCGTAGGTCTCGCCGAGAACCTCCTCAGCGTAGTCGGCGATCGTGCGATACGTGCCGCGGTACGCCTCGCGGAACTCGTCCTCCCAGGCGTCAGGGTCCTTGCCCGCAGTGCCGTTGTGCCACCAGGCGACGAACGCCTCGGCCTCGGTGCCGAGATTGTCGAGCACGTTCGCGAGCTGGACGACGCGATCGATCGCTTCGTACTCGTCGATCTTGAGACCCTCGAAACCCTCGTGGTCGTGGATCGCCCACTCCTCGGCGCTCGGCACATTCCCGCGGCCCTTGCAGGTCTCGCAGCGCGAGACCTGCGGGTCGGCGCCCTCGCAGTCGGGACAGGTGACCTCCACGTTCGGGAACGGCGAGGCGCGGAGCATCGCGCGGATCTCCGCCCACACGTCGTCAAGATCCTGGGCCGCGTCGATCCAGGCGCCGTGCAACCGGCCCGCGTTGTACGACGCGAGACACGCGACGTAGATGCGCGGTCCCGTGGAGTGCGCGTCGGTACTATTGCGGGGCATGGTTCGTACTCCTTCCGGGCCGGTGGCCGGTGGGGCGTTGGCCGGCACGAGGACGGCGTGATCGCGCGTGCTCGTCGGCGCCCGCGTTGCGTGGCGCGTCACCGTGGAGCGCGGTGTCGATCGCGCGGGCGAGGTGCTCGACGTGGGCATTCCAGAATTGCGGGTTGTCGCGATAGGTCGCGTCCGGATCCGCCCCGAGGTGCCGGCGGATGTGCTCGATGGTCCTCGCCCAGCGATCCCAGATCGCGCCTTGCGGGCGCCCGGTCAGGGCGCGGAGCCGCGCCACATCGTGTGCGAGCGAGACGGAGATCCAGTTGGCGGCGTAGGTCACGTCCTCGTTCGTGGTCTTCGGGACGGTGCGGCCGTGGCCCATCCACACGCGGACGGCAGGGCGGACGGCGGCGAAGTGGGCCTCCAGCTCGGCGACGGCGGCGATCGGATCCGGCAGGAGCGTCAGATGACCGAGGTGCTCGCTCGTGGTGCCGAGCGGGAGAAGCTCGTCCTCGGGGATGCCATCAAGGTTGCGCGTCGAGCTCACCGAACCCTCCCGGCGAGCCAGTCGGTGATCGCGGCGCGCGACAAGATCACGCGTCGACCGAGCCGCGCGCACGGCAGCTCGCGGCGATTGACGGCGTCGTAGACGGTCTTTCGGTTGACGCCGAGCCAGGCCGCGACCTCGGGCACGGAGCAGATGTCGCTGCGGGCGGCTTCACCGGCTGTCGGGGAAGCGCTCATCGCATTGCCCCGGGGCGGATGCGCTCGTCCGTGGCCCACTCGTCACGCCAGGGGCAGTAGCGAGCGAACACCTTGCCGGGGCGGCGCACCGCTTCGGCCATCTCGTCATGGATGGCGCGCGTCCACTGGTCGAGGTTGACGCCGATCGCGAGTGCTTGCTCGTCGTCGTCGAGGCCGCTCATCATGTCGCGGAGCTGCGCGACGGAGCGACGCCACTGCTCCCAGATGACCGCAGCATCGTGCGGATCGATGCTCGGAAGATCGTTGCGCAGCGCGAGCGTCAGGTTGTTCGCGACGACCTTCGCGTCGCGCACGGTCAGGCGCGGCTGCGGGCGCTTCGCGGTCGCGTCGATCGCACCGTTCAGGCTGATGTAGCGCTCGCGGATCTCGTCATGGATCCGCATCGGCTCGGGCAGGATCGTTGCGTACTCGCGAGGCATCATCGGGATCGCGTTGCCCGACGTGACCGGGATCTTGGCGACGCCGCGGCCGGCATAGCCGGCGAGCCTCCTGCGCCGTCTCACGGCACCCTCGGTACGGGCACGAGCGTGAGCCGGAACGGCGAACCGGCGGGCGACGGTGCCGTGTCCTCGCCGACGGCGCCTCGCAGCTTGGCGATGGCCAGCTCGAGGATCTGATCGGCGGTGAGGCCGGTGAACGGATTGGACGTCAGCGGATTGACGACGGGCGGCACGACGCGCGCGGCTTCGTCGGCCGGCACGATCTCAGCGTTCACGATCTCGGGCGCGGCGAGCGCGAGCGGCGGCACGGTCGCGTCGACGACGAGGCCGCCGGCCAGGGCATCGGCCACGGCGCGGCACACCGCGATTCCGCGGCGCCGCTCCTCGTCCGACGCGCCATCGCTCACCGCGACGCGGATGGAGTCAAGGATGGCTTCCATGGGGAGGCTCCGGGTTACTGGCGGAACACCGCCACGATCGCGACGACGAGCGCCAGGCCGGCGGCGACGAGTGCGGCGACGAGCGGTGGCTTGACCTTGCGCTTGATCTTCGTGCTGACGTACGTCTCGGCGGCAGTGCCGACGCGATCGAGCGTGCGGCTCGCGACGTCGCCGACCGAGCGCACGTGAGCGCGAACGGTGTCGTAGGCGGAGGCCAGCGTGCGGCGCGCAGCGCGGACGGTGGCGGGGAACGGATGCGTGGTGGACATGAAGTTCTCCAAGGCAGGTTGACGTGGCGGGGGGGCTGGACGCCGTGGCTTACTTGGCGACGGCCGACACAAGCGCGCCGAACGTGCGGAGCTGTTCGTTGCGCTTGGCGTGCTCGGCGAGGGCCGACTGAAAGACGCGGAGGTTGTGCGTGTCGGTGTCGTCGTCGCCGGTCGGCTCGGGGGCCACCGGCAGCGGCGCCATGGCCGCGAACAGGTTGCAGGCAAGCCCGAGCGTGGTGACCGTCGAGCGCGGCGCGGGCTGCGGCGCGGCCGGCGCGATGCGGTCGGCGGCGCGGCGCAGGCCGGCGGCGACGAACGAGCGGACGCGAGCGGTGATGCGGGTGTGCGAGGACATGCGATCTCCGGGAACGGTTGCGGGTGGAGGGAAGGAGGAACGAGAAGCGACGGGCCGCTACGCGACGCGCTCGTGCGCGTCGCGCTCGCGCTCGCGGACGAACGCCGCGACGACGTCCTTCGCGTAGGCGAGCTTGCGCGGGTTGGAGAGGTGCTTCGTGGCCCGGGCGCGTGCGGCGGCCTCGAAGACGGTATCGATCGTGATCTCGGCCGGGCGGCTGGTCGCCGGCTGCGCCTTGAGGTAACGAACCACGCGGCCGACGCCGGCACTCTCGCTGTGCCCGGCGTTCCACGATGCGGTCAGCAACCGGACGAAGTGCAGGTTGCTCCAGTTCTCGACGAGGTTCGGGACGTCGAAGTGGTGGCGGCGGAAGCCGTCGACGACGACGCGGAGATGGTCGGCGGCGACGGTGATGTTCTTCGCCGGGTCGCGCATGTCGTCGGCCGTGATGCGCGCGTTGGGGTGACGCTCGTTGTAGCCGGCGAGCGCCTTGGGGACGATGTTGATGAGCCCGAGCCGATCGTGCGGGTCCATGCCGCTCTCGGCGTTGGCGAGTGCGCGCAGGTACGCGATCGGAATCCCGCGGCCGTGGCGCTTGAACAAGTCGTCGAAGCAGCGCGTTAGGCCGCCGTTCTTGTCGCGCGGCGCCAGTGCCGGCGACGCGCCACCGGCAGCGGCATTCCCGGCGACGATGGCGTCATCAGCGCGGGCGATCGCGGCAATCATCTGGGCGCGCGCGTCGGCGAGCTGAGCGACGCGGTGCGCATCCCCGGCGGCCTTCCCTGCGGCGATGGCGTCATCGGCGCGGGCGAGCGCAGCGGCGAGCTGGGCGCGCGCCTCGGTGAGCCGTGCAGCTCGGGCCGCATCTCCGGCCACGTTGCCTGCGGTGATGGCGCCATCGGCGCGAGCGATGGCGTCGGCGAACTGACCACGCGCCGCGGTGAGTCGCGCGACGCGCGCGGCGTCTCCCGCCACGTTTCCGGCGGTGATGGCGCCATCGGCGCGGGCGATGGCAGTGGTGAGCTGGGCGCGCGCGTCGGCGAGCCGCGCGACGCGCTCAGCGGTTGCGCGCTCGCGGGCGGCGCGGTCGCGGTCGCGCGTCGCGTACCAGACGACGCCGGCCACGAGACCGCCGGCCACGAGGCCCTCGGTGAGATAGCGCATCAGTTCACCTCCGGGGCGTTGACGATCGTCGCGCGGCGAAGCAGCGGCGCCGGATCGATCGCGGCGGTGCCGTTGCCGCCGAACCACGTCTCGAAGTGCAGATGCGCGACGCCGCGCGAGTCCTTGGGACTGGCGCCGACGACGCCGAGCGGCTGGCCGGCGCGAACGCGTTCCTTGGAGGCGCCGCGCCGCGTCTCGCCGACGCGCAGGCTCGCCATGTGCGTGTAGTACGTGGCCCAGGGGGCGCCGTGCGAGAGCACAACCGAGTAGCCGGTCGGCGTCCATCCCGCGGACCAGACCTCGCCGTCGGACGCGGCGAGGACGAGCGTGCCCGGCGGCATGAAGTAGTTGCGCGTGTGCGGCGAGCGCGTCTCCGCCGTGCGGGGCGGGAAGACGTCGAGCAACTCGCCGCGGTGGCGGCGGCGGAACATGATGTCGGCGCCGCGGTGGAGGCCGCCACGGTTGCCGCCGATCCGCAGTGAGCCCCAGCCATCGGACACCTCCGGATCGCGTCCCTGCCAGCGCGGCATCGGGAAGATCCAGCGGCCCGGCGGTACGGGCGGCGACCCGCTCGCGCCGGACGGGAGGACCATCGGCAAAGGATCCGCGAGCACGTCATCGTCAGGAGCGCGCTCGCGCTGGCGGTGACGCCACCAGAGCAGGCCACCGACGGTGACACCGCCGACGAGCATCGGCACGACGACGGACCAGTCGCCAGAGACGGTACTCTCCGCGATCACGACCGACCTCCAATCACGGGTACGCGCGGGGGGAGGAGCCTGGGCACGATGAGCACGCCTCCGACGACGGCAGCGCCGATGAGCAGCGGCGTGCCGAGCTTGCCGAACAGCCCGCGCACGGGCGCCGTGGCCAGGTTGCCAGCGGCCTGGAGCGCGCCCGAGGCGAGGTTGCCCGCGGTGTGGAGCGCGTCCGCCGAGACATCGACGGTGGCGCCAGCGCCCGCGCTCAACGTCTCGGGCAGGCGCAGCACCGAGCCCTTCACCGAGTCCACGACCATCCCCCACTTCGAGGGCATGTCGCGAACCGCGGACAGGTAGATCGCCTGGCGCTTGGTCCAGCGCAGCCAGAAGCGCTCGTTGTCGGCGAACGTCGCGGCCGGGTCGGCGCCGGCCGTCGCGATCTCGATCGTCGATCGGGCCTCGTTCCACTCGTCCTTGTGCTGCTTGGCGCGCGCCAGCTCGCTCCGCCAGATCCGCGCGTGGACGCGGGTCCAGACCTCGGCGAGCTGGCGCACGTCGGCGTTCGTCGTCTCGGGGTACGTCCATCCCGCGCGCGTCGCGCTCGTCAGGGTCTTGCGCTTCTCCTTGAAGAAGCGCCGGGTGGCTTCCCACAGGTCGAGCGGGTCGGCGATGTCCTTGATCTGGAGCTTGCCGTCGGCCTGGAGCTCGATGGCGAGGTTCCGGAACGTCACGACGACCTCCGTCCCGGGCGCTCGATGAAGCTATCGAGATAGCCCGGCGTGCGGAGCAGGTCGTGCGCCGTCGAGAGCGTGATGGCGAGCTTGCGGCTCGCGCGCCAGAGAGCGGCGTTGTCGGGGTAGGTGTCGTCGGCGTGGTGCTGGCGCGCGTGCGCCTTGACGGCGTCGGCGACGGGCCGCCAGCGGCGGACGTGGCCGAGGACCCAGCCACGCTCGTGCGACTCGGCCGGGAGGCGCTCGACGATCTGGGTCGCGTGCTGGTCGAGGAGGCGCACGACCTGGCGAACGTCGCCAACGGTGGTCTCGGGATAGCGCCACTTGCGATCGTCGAGGTGACCGAGGCGGCGACCGAGGAAGTAGGCGCGGAGATCCTGCCAGGTGGTGAGCGGATCGCTGTCGGAAACGAGCGAGAGCACACCATCGGTGCGCGCGACCATCGCGTTGCGCCGGGCATCGACGGCTGCGAGACGTTGTGCGAGCGCGAGCGCATCGGTCAGCCAGAAGCGCTCATTCTCCGGATACGGCGCGCTCCACGGGACGGACGCGCAGAGCGCGTGAACGCGCGAGAGCGCGTCCCGCCACGCGGCGCGCGTCGCGGCTAGGTCGGCGAAGTCGTAGCGCGGGAGGCACAGCTCGCGCGAGAGTGCGAGCGACGCCTTGCGCACGTCGCCGACCGTCGTCTCGGGGAACGCGTCGCCGCTCTCGCTCACCGCGGCGTTGCGCGTGTCGAGGTACGACGTCAGCATGCCCTGCCACAGATCCCAGGCGGGGCCTCCGGACTCGAGAGGGTACGCGCCCTGGTACGGATCGAAGTAGCCGTCGTCGTCGGGGTAGGAGCCCCACGGAACCTCCCCGCTCGCACCGTAGCCGTAGCCACCCGTGGGATCGAACGGCGCGACGTCGGCCGCGTGCGTGCGGCGATCTCGGGGGAAGCTGTAGCTCGGCGGGGGATAGCTCGGCGGCGACGGCGGATAGCTCGGCGACGGCGGCGGATAGCCCGATGGCGGGTAGCTCGGCGGATAGCTCGACGGCGGCGGTGACGGATAGTTCGGCGGCGCGGGCGGATGCGTCGACGGTCCGGCAGGCGGATGGATGATCGGCGGCTGTGCGGTGCCCACGATCGGCGGCGGCCGAACAGGCACGCCGGGCGGCAGTGCGGTACCGACGATCGGCGGCGGCGTGATCGGCGCACCAGGCCGACGGCCGCCGATGCCGACAGGAACGTGGACGCCGCCGAACACGCCGGGGCGTAGGGGCAAGGGGCGGCGTGGGGACATAGCAGGCTCCTTGGTGAGAGATGGAACGGAGGGAGGAAGGACGCGGAGGAGGAGGACCGGGGGCGCAGGCCGCGCGCGAGCGCGGGGGCAGGCCAGGAGTCAGGTCACGTCAGTGCGGAGGTCGCGATCGATCGCGTCGCGACGCGTCGGTCAGTCGCGGCTGGCCGCGGGCTGGATCACGATCGTGATCGGCCCGGGACCGACGGGGATCACGGCGTCGCCGCAGTCGGGGAGCACGAACGGCTCCGGCGGCATGACGTCGGGGCACGTCGGCATCTGCATCGGCGTCGGCACCGTGGGGCACGTCGCCGCCGGCTTCGGCGTCGAGGCCGGGCACGTCGGCGCGGGCTTCGTCGCCTCGGTCGGGCACGGCGGGCACGGCGCGCACGGCGGCGGAGCGGGCGGCGCGGTCGGCGCCGACTTGTACGACGGCGCCGGGCTGCCACCGAGGAAGCCACCGAGCCATCCGGTGACGCCGTCGTTCGTTGACGCGCTCGGCTGGCCGGGACCCTTGTAGTTCGGGGTGCTCATCTGGGTGGCTCCTTCGGTCAGCCGATCAGCTTGGCGAGGAGAGAGCCGACGGTGCGGAGCTGCTCGTCGCGCTTCGCGTGCGTCGCCAGCGCGCCCTGGTACGCGATCAGGTTGCTCACGTCGGTCTCGACGTCACCGACCGGAGCCGGCGACGCGGGGAGCGACTGGAGCGCGGCGAACGCCTGAGCGGCGAGCGCCAGCACCTCGCCGGTGGGCAGATCGGCGAAGCGGCGCACGGCCGGGCGCTGCTGCACGATCATGGGCGCCGTCGCGTAGCCCGGGTAGACCGCGGGCTGGTACATCGGCGCGGGCTGGTACATCGGCGCGGGCGCCGGGTAGTACGGGCGCTGCGGCGGATAGCCGGGCCGCGACACGGCGGGGTTGTGGCGGATGACACGGACGCGCGCGTTGCGCGGGTCGTTGTCGTCGAACTCGTATTCGTCCTGGTACATGCGGATGTCTTTCGGTTGGGGGTTGGGAGTGCGACCCACCCCCGGCTCGCGCGAAGCCATGCGCCCCCGGTCCTCTCCTTGGTGGGGGCGTGGCTCGTCGAGGGGACTAGACGGCGTGGCCCCAGGCGCCGCCGTCGTCCCAGGCGTCGCCGTCGATGCCGCTGTCGCCGTAGGCGTTGCGCGCGTCGTCGTCGGCGAGGATCGTGTTCACGCGGCGCTCGGCACGCTCCATCGCGCGGAGCACGACGTTGTCATCGTCGCCTCCACCGAGATACGCGTTGCGCTTGCCGGCATTCGGCTGCGCGGTAGTCGCGGGCGTGTTCGCGGCGACCTTCTGCGCGGCGGCGGCCTTCTTGAGCGCGCGCTCGGTCAGATACGCGGTGCCGAGCTGGCCGACGCCCGCGCCGAGCATGCCCTGCGCGAGCTTCTGCCAGTTGCCCTTGAGGAACGCGGAGCCGAGGCCGCCGACGACCGTGGCGCCGATCGCCATCGGCATCACGCCGATGTTGTCGACCAGCTCGTTGGCCGCGAGCGCGGTGGCGATGCCACCGGCCGCGTTGGCGCCGACGCCGATCAGGTGCTCCTTGTTGATCGTCGCGGCCTCGGGCTTGATCGCTGCGACCGCGGCGGCCGCCTTCTTCTTGGCGGCGCCGAGAGCGCGCGTCGTGCGCGACGGCCGCGGGCGCGGCAGCGGATACGGGTACGGCAGCGCCCGCTGCGACGCTTGCGGTCGGAGAAACGACGGTTGGACGGGCGCCAGCGGGAGGAGAACGTCGTTGGGGACCCCGTCGGGCGCGTTGCGTCGGCGCACCCGGTTGTGTTGGCTGTGCTTGGCCATGGATGCTCCTTGGGTCAGCGGGTGGAGGCGACGTCGGCGAGCGCGTCCTCGTCGACGATGCGCGGGCGGCGGCGCACGACGACGGGCGCCACGGCGATCACTCCGTGCTTCGACGAACGAGCGCGCGTCCCCGCCACGACACCGAGCGAGATCGCCTCGGCGATCATCGTGCGGACCGCGGCCTCGTCGCCGTCGATCGCGTCGTAGAGCGAGCCGGCGAGCGTGCCCAGGTCGGAGACGCCGAGGTCGCCCTCGAACGCGGTGATGAGGAGGCCGGCGACGGTGAGAAGATCCTCCTCGCTCACATCGCGCAACGCGCGCGCCGAGAGCTTGCCGGCGATGGTCGACATCACCGCGCGCTGCACGCGATCGATGGCGGTCTGATCGAGCGGATCTTTCGTGTGCGAACGCGCGACGTCGAGGAGCCAGAGCGCGATGCGCCGGCCGGCGTCGAGGAGCGGCGCGTAGTCGATCGGCGGCGACGCCTGCGAAGGCTCGCGCTCGATCTCCTCGTCGGGCACGACGTGGAAGCCGCGACCGAGCGAGCGGAGGGTGACGGGGATGGAGATACGGAGGGTCAAGGGGACCTTTCTCCCGGCGGGTGCCGGGATACGTGACCGGCGGGGAGCCGGTGGTGGATCACGGCGCAGACGTGCGCGCGATCCGGGTTCGGGTTGGAGGTGGAGTGACGGACCGACGTCCGGGCCGGAGCGGACGAGCGCGCGCGTGCGTTACGCGGCGCCCGTCCGCTCCAGGTGACGCGCCACGAGCGCGTCCTGCGTGAGCGCGGCGATCGAGTGCGGCGGCGGCGCGGGCTTGGTCAATGCGCCGAGCGTCATGCCTTCTTTGTTCAGCTCGGTTTCGAGGATGCCGAGCACGCCGGGCGGGACGCCGAGCGTGGCAAGCTTCACGCGGGCCATGGCGGTTCCGGCTTGGAGACCGACGACGCCGAGCGCGCGCAGCGCCGCGGACAACCCCTTGGGGATGGCCGGGCGGAGGCGGTAGCGACCGACCTTGAGCTCGACGGCGTTGCGGTGCGCGAGCGTCCCGTCGTCGTCGAGGCGCGACGGCGCGCAGTCGCCGCGATGCGAGCCGCCGCACGCGCATCGTCCCACGGCGCGCTCGAGATCGAGCACGGCCTGGGCGACGCGCTCGACGACACCGACACCGGCCGGTCCCCACTGCGGGGCCTCGCGCGACGCGAGCGCGAGCACGGTGGCGACGTCGTCAGCGAGCGACGGCTTCACCGGCTCGCCCTTCGTGGCGGCGACGAGCGCGGCCTGGCCGTTGCGCAGTCGGCGCAGACCGCCCGGGAGCTTGTGAGCCGGCTCGGCGGCGACGCGACACACCCACGCGGCGCAGCCGCTGAGATCGGCCGGCGCGGGTGTCGCCGCGAGCACATCGATCCCCGACTGCGCGCAGTTGCGCGGCACGCGCGGATCGAGCACGACGGGGCGGTTGTTCTCGACAGGGAGCGTGTGACGTCCCACGGGCGTGTCGATCGTCGCGAGACGTCGAAGCAGGCCGGGCGCCAGGAACTCGGCGAGGATGAGGTAGAGCACCGCGCGCTCGACGCTTATGCGCACCTGCACATAAGTCTGGTTATGTAGAGCTGCCGGTTATGTCGAGCTGGGAATGATCTCGTGGCGGCCGTCGTTGGTGGCGCCATCGAGATGCCTTCGACAGCTCCGCATAACAGCAGCGGCCTGGCCGCCGTCTTTCTGCAAGCGACCTGCGCTCGACTTCGCCGAGAGGCGGTCGGTCCGTACCTCGACGACTTCGTCGACGATCTCCGTGCATCCGGATACTGCTCACTGACAATCAGGCAGCTTGTTGGTCCAGCTGTCCACATTGGGGTGTGGCTCGCTGGTCGGGGCGTTGCGGTTCAGGCCGTCGATGACGAGTTGCTTGCTGCGTTCGATCGTCACCTTGCGCGTTGCCGTTGTCGCCGGCGCAGCCGAGTTCGGCGCTGCGGGCGCAGCACGATCGCAAGCGTGGGTGCGAGGCGCCTGTTGGAGCACCTGCGTCGACGCGGAGTGGCTCGGCCTGCTCCTGCGGCGCCTCGCATGCCCATTCTCGTCGAGGAGTTCGATCTCTGGATGCGGCAGCATCGTGGCTCGGCCGCGCGGACGCTTGCAGACTATCGCCCGTTGGCAGCAGCGTTTGTCGCGTCGCGACGCGGTCGGCGCTGGGGTCGCCTCGTCGCGAAGTCGGTCCGGTCCTACGTGATCGAGGAGTGCAAGTCGCTGACGCCCGCGCGCAGGCTGGTGTTCGTGAGGGCGCTACGCATGTTCATGCGCTTCCTCGTGGCGACAGGCCGATGTCGCAGCCACCTCGATCGGTCCGTTCCCTCGATGCCGCACTGGAGACTCTCGGCGCTTCCTCGCTACCTCGACGAGGACGTCATCGAGCGCCTCATCTCGAGCCGCTCGACGAAGACGTTGACCGGCGTGCGCGACCGCGCGGTTCTCCTGCTGCTGGCACGGCTCGCCCTGCGCGCCGGCGAGGTGCGTGGGCTCTGCCTTCTGGACCTCGATTGGGCACGCGGGCAGCTGCGTGTCGTCGGCAAGCTACGACGACCGACCTGGCTGCCGATGCCCCAAGACGTCGGCGACGCCATCCTTGCGTATCTGCGGATGCGGCAGAAGTGTCAGCACGAGCAGGTGTTCTTGTGCATCCAAGCGCCCCACCGCCCCCTTGGCGCCACGAGCGTTCGTGGTATCTGCCAGCGCGCGATCGACGAACTCGGCGTGAAGACCCCGAGCAAGGGCGCGCACATCTTCCGGCACTCGACGGCTGCCACGCTGATCCGTCACGGCGCCACTCTCGATGATGTCGGCCGGCTGCTTCGTCACGCATCACGCGAGTCGACCGCGGTGTACGCGAAGGTCGCGATCGGCGCGCTGACCCGCATCGCCCAGCCCTGGCCGGAGGAGGTTCGATGATCGCCGCGGTCGAGGCGTACCTCGCGCTACGACGCGCAGCCGGGTACAGCATGCGCGACGCTGACCGCATCCTGCGCAGCTTTGGACGGTTCGCCCATGCACGCCGTGATCGGTTCGTGAAGGTCGCGACGATCCATGCCTGGGCCACACGGGCGCGCTCACCTGAGCGGCGGGAAGCGCTGGTGCGCAAGGTGGCCCTCCTCGCGCGCCACCTGCATGCGGAGGATCCGCGACACGAGATCCCCTCCTATCGGGTCTTCGCTGCCGACCCGTTTCAGCGGCCCGAGCCGTTCATCTTCTCGCACGCGCAGATCGTCGCGTTGATGAAGGCTGCTCGTGGATGCCCATCCTACGGCGATGCATACGCGACGATGATCGGCCTGCTGGCGGCAACCGGCCTGCGCATCTCTGAGGCGCTGTCGTTGCGCGTCGATGACCTCACGCGCGACGGACTCGTCATCCGCGAGACCAAGTGTCACAAGAGCCGCCTCGTTCCGCTTCACGCGACTGTCGAGCGCGCGCTGGTGGCGTTCCTCAAGCGCCGCGGGCGAGCGCGCTCCGATCGGGTCTTCGTCGGTGTGAAGGGCGAGCCACTGTCCTACGATCGCTTCAAGGTCTGGTACCGCAGGTTCCTGGCCGCCATCGGGCTCGACTACAAGCAGAGGCCTCGCCCGCGACTTCACTGCTTGCGACACACCTTCGCGGTCCGAGCGTTGGAGGCATCCACCTCGACGAGCGTCGCGGAGCACGAGCTCGCGCTCTCGACATACCTGGGGCATGCGACGGTCGCGAGCACCTACTGGTACCTTGAGGCGACCCCGCCGCTCCTGACGTCCATCGCTGAGCGCTGCGAGAGGTTCGCGAGGCGATCGTGATGACCGCGATCACCCCCCACGTCTCGGACTACCTCCGGGTCCGGCTCCCTGTCGAGCGAAATGCCAGCGCCCACACGCGGGCGACCTACGGCCATGCCTTCATGCTGCTGTTCGAGTTCGCCGCGCGCCGGCTCAAGTGCTCGCCGTCCAGCCTCGACATCGAGCAGATCGACGCGAAGCTCGTCATGGCGTTCCTCGATCATCTCGAGCGCGACCGCCGCAACGGAGTCTCGAGTCGCAACGCGCGACTCGCGGCGATCAAGTCGTTGTTTCGCTACATTGAACACCGCGAGCCTTCTGCGATCGATCAGGTTCGCCGAATCCTCGCCATCCCGACCAAACGAACGACGAGCCGGCTCGTCGGCTACCTCACCCGAGAAGAGGCCCAGGCGATCATCGACGCGCCGGACTCGACCGTCGCCGGGCTGCGTGATCGCGCGATGCTCCACCTCGCCGTTGCGACGGGGATGCGCGTCTCCGAGATCGTCGGCACCCAGCTCGAAGATCTCGCCCTGCAACCACAGCCCACGCTCACGGTGCACGGCAAGGGGCGTCGCGAGCGTCGGCTGCCGCTCTGGCGCGAGACCGCGACAGCGCTGAAGCGCTGGCTGCGCGCCCGCCCCGACGGACCATCACGCCATCTCTTCCTGAATGATCGCGGTGGCGCGCTGACGCGATCCGGCTTCGCCTACCTGCTCGACAAATACGTCGAGGTCGCGGCACACGCCGTCCCCAGCCTCCGCGAGAAGCGCGTCTCGCCACACGTGCTGCGCCACACCTGCGCGATGCTCACCCTCCAGGCAACGCGAGACGTTCGCAAGGTGGCGCTCTGGCTCGGACACGCGCACCTCACGACGACGGAGGTCTACCTTCGCGCCGACCCTACCGAGCAACTCGACGCTCTCGCCAAGGTCGCCCCCTTCGGCCTTCGGCCCGGCCGCTTCAAGGGTGCGGACCGGTTGATGGCCTTGCTTTCCGAAGCCCGCTCGCTCGCGCCGTGAGCACGTCCGAGATTATGTCCAGCCGAGCGAGCGTTCATCGACGAGCTTCGCGCCCAGCCCCACATAACGGTCAGCTCCACATAAC
>DDTA01000135.1 GCA_002344285.1 Myxococcales bacterium UBA2376 | reverse complement strand
TCCTTCTCCCGCTCCCCCTCCTCTCCCTCTCCCTCTCCTTCCCCCTCTCGCCTCCAGCTCCCTCCCCGTCCCTACTTCGCAGCCTCCTGCGTCCCCTCACCATCGAGCTTGATCCACTTCGCATCACGCGTCTTCCAGACCTCGGCCTGCACCGCATCCGTCGCGGCCGGCGCGTCGAACCCACCCACCGCCTTGACTGCGTGCTTGGCCTTCTTGTCGATGTCGGCGGCGAGTGAGGCCGGCATCTTCGTCTTCCCCACCGTGAACGGCGTCGACGACGTCGGGCTCGCGCGGTGCGAGTCGATGCAGAAGACGTCGAGCGTCAGCTCGACCGTTTGCCCCGCGGCGACCGTCACCTTCTCCACGCGACGCGTCTCTTCACCCTCGCGCCCACCTCGCGCGATCTCGAACGGGCCGACCGCGCCGAGCCGCTGCGGCGCTTCGTCCGGATCTCCATCGGGGACGAAGTAGAGCCCCCGCGCGATGAACACCATCGGCTTCTTGCTCGTGTTCTTGACCTGGACCGTGAGCTCGCCGTTGGTCGATCCATCGTAGGACACGACTCGAACCTGCAGGTTGCCTCGCTCCGCCTTCGGCGCCGGCATGGCATGGAACTTGTTGTCCGCGGCGGCGGAACCCACGAACAACAGGCCGAGAAGGACGAGGACGACGGTGGCGACGCGCATGCCTCTGCGAACGCGCAGCCGCCGCCGACGATCTACGTCCCTCGCCGAGGAGCCTCGGCTCAATCCCCGGCCGCCAGCGACGCCTTCAGCGCCTCGACCGCCGCCTGTGGCCCGAACAAGCCGATGACCTCGGTGCCGGGCGCGAGCTCGGCGTCGATGATCGCCTGGACGTCGCCGGGCGTCACGCGCGCGAGCGCCTCGACGAGGCGCTCGTGGTGGTCGAGCGGGAGGTCGAGCGCCGCGATGAAGGAGAGCTGACCCGCGACGGCGCTCGGGCTGGTGACCGACACCAGGAGCTCGTCGACGAGCTTGCGGCGGTTCATGACGAAGTCGCCCTTCCACGCCTCCGGATCGTCGCGTAGCTCGTCGAGCACCGCCCGGAGCGTCTGCATGCCCTCGACGGCGCGGGCGGCGTCGAGCTGCCCGGAGATCCGCCACTCGCCGGGGCCGATCCGCGCCGCGTGGTTGGCGCCCATGCCGTAGGTCACGGCGAGGCCTTCGCGCAGCACGCTGAGGCGCGCCGAGATCACGCGCTCGAGGACGAGCCGCGCCGCGTACGTGCGATCGATGCCGGCGGCAGCGACGAAGGCGATGTCGACGTCGACCACCGGGCTCTCGGCGTCGGCGAGCCCGACGATGACCTCGCGGCGGCGACGCACGGGCGCCGGCGGGATCTGCCGCGCGGCCCGCGCCTTCGACGCGAGGTGCCCGAACTGGAAGCGCGCGTGCCGCTTCGCCAGGCCGGGATCGAACATGCCCGTCAGGATCAACGTCGTGTTGCCGGCCGTGTGATACGCGCGCTCGAACGTTGCCACCGCGTCACCGTCGATCGCTCGCAGCGACCCCGGCGTCAGGATGCCCCCCACATAGGGATGACCCTCGCCGTAGAGGGCGGTCTGGAACGCGAGCCGGTACTCGGCGCGGCGGGCCTCGTGCGGTAGCGCCAGCGTACGGGCAGCGAGCTCGCGCCAGTCGTCGAGGTTCCGGGTCGCGCCGTGACGGACGAACCACGAGAGCCGCTCGATCGTGCGGTCCATCTCGACCGAGAGATCGCGCGCATCCGTCACCGTGGCGTCGAAGCTGATGTTGCCGCCGGCGACGCCGGCGAGCCCGCTCTTGCCCTTCGGTTCGTCGGCGGCCCCCGCCGCGACCACCAGGCGGCCGTACGTGATCGGGATGTCGCTGTGCGGCCACATGAGGAGCCGGAGACCGTTGTCGAGCTCCTCCTCCACCACCTGGAGGCGCCGCGGGCGATTCTTCGGCAGCGCCAGCGGGCGATCCGCCTCCGCGCCGTCGACCGGGAAACGCCAGCTGCTCGGATCGTGCGCGGCGGTCTGGTACACGAACGAGCTCCGGCCGCTCCGGCGAGCTCCCGGCCGTGGCTCGAGCAGCACGTAGGTCGCGCGCTCGGGATCGAGGAAGGCCTGGCCGAGACGGTGGATGTCGTCGGAGGTGACGACGTCGAGCTCCTTCAGGCGACCTACGACGAAGAGATCGGCGTCGTCGAACTGCTCGTAGTCGGCGAACAGCTGGGGCCGGGTCGCGAAGCTCTCGTAGTCGCCGATGACGCGCTCCTTGTACCAGAGCCAGATCGGCGTGTTATCTCGCTTGTTGTCGATGAAGCGGGTGTCGTTCACCGCCTGGCGCATCGCGGTCTCGATCGCGCTGCGCGCCGTGCCGGCGTCCTTCGCGTCGTGCATGCGCACCTCGACCGCGAGGAGCGGCGCCCGCGCTCCGCCGATCGTGTACACCCCGGGCCGGTGTCCCCACTTGTGGCGCATGGCGAAGGCGCCGATGCGCTCGGCGATGCCGCCCATCGCCATCTCGACGAGGCGGCCCTCGCGAGTGCCGGCCGGGGGCAGCGCGAACAGCGCGATCAACATCGGCTCGTCGATGTCGAGCTGGTGCTTGATCGTGCTGCCGTCGCTCCGCGGCGCGCGCGAGACCCGCGGCGGATCGTTCATCGTGGTGGGCGGGAAGGCGCCCAGCAGCTTGCCGGCGAGCGCCTTGATCTCGGCCTCGGACGTTCGACCGGCGGCGACGATGGTCAGGTTACCGGGCACGTAGTGGCGCCGCACGAACGCGCATGCGTCGGCGAGCGTGATGTTGCCGATCGACGCGTCGCTGCCGCCGACGACGCGGCGATACGGATGACCGGGGGGGTACGCCGCCTCGTGGAGAAGGCGCGGCACGTCGCCCCACGCCTCGACGTGGCGGGCGCGGATCTCGTTGCGGACGACCTCGCGCTCGCGCAGGAACGTCGCCTCGTCCCAGGTCGAGCAACCGAGGCGCAGCCGCGCGACCTCGACCATGAACGCGGTCTCGAGGTGCTCGCGCGCGACCTGGGTGATGTAGTGCGTGGCGTCGAGGTTGGTGTACGCGTTGGTCCACTGCGCGACGCCGGTGTGGATCTGCGAGACCGTGAGCTCCCCACCCGACGTCTTCAGCCTGGTCAGGAACATCATGTGCTCGACCAGGTGGGCGAGCCCCTCCTTCCCCGGCGGGTCGTACATCGCGCCGGCGTGGTACCGGACGTCGAAGCGCACGACGTTGGCGTTCGCGTCGGGCAGGACGATGAAGCGGAAGCCGTTGGTGGAGGTGAACTTGACCACGTCGGCGGAGAACAGCGTCCGCTGGTCCGGCCTGGGCGGCCGCAGGTAGCCGCCACACGCGGCGGCGGCGACGACGATGGCGGCAACGGCGACGATGGAGCAGCGCTTCCGGGCGCACATGCCCCGAGGATACCCGGGGCGCGCTTCCGCCGTTTTCGCTCCTTTGCGGTTTCCGTTTTCTGCCAGATCAGCAGGCGGGGATGGTCTGGGGCTGCGCGCCCTCGACGCGCCACTGCGGATCGACCGGATCGATGAACAGCATGTGGCTGTGCCCGTCGACCTCGGTGGTCTGGATCATCACGCGCTCGCGGCGCTTGAGCGCGGCGAAGTGCTCGGGGAGCACGACGTACCGGTGGAGCTGGCCGCCGTGGCCGTGCCAGAAGTCCTTGGGCAGCGTGACGCCCGCGGCCACGTCCATCACCCGGATCGTCCCCGTGCGCGGGCCGAGGCCGCCGTCGAAGTAGAGCGCCATCGCGTACACGTCGTAGAGCGTCACCGTCGTCGTGCAGGCCGCGGCGTCGGGGCCGGCGGGCGCGGCATCCCCACCGGCAGGCGCGGCATCACCGTTCGCTCCGACCGCGGCGTCGACCGCCGGATCGTCGCCGTCGTCGCCGCCGCCCCCGTCATCCGGCGGGCCGCCGCTGCAGGCGACGAGCACCGCGCCGCCTGCGCCGCCGCACGCGAGCCACAGGAACCGCCGGCGGCCGACGCTAGTACGCATAGTTCTTCCACGCGCCCGGCAGCTGGCCCCAGATCGTCGCCGGGTGCTGCGCCGGCACGTAGCGCACGATCACGCCGCCCGCGGTGAAGTCGGCGCGGATCCGACGGTTGTCGTAGTTGAAGTTGCGCACGTCGCCGTTTCCGTCGACGAAGTTCGCGGTGTCGAACGGGTGCCACGTGAACACGTCGTCGCCGCCCCACAGCTCGCCGTACGCGATCACGTTCGGGTACCAGTCGCGGAACGGACGCCCCGCGTCCTGGTGGCACCGCGCGCACGACGTGTCCGACACCTCGAAGTGACCGCCGTCGTAGCCGCGAGGCACGATGTGGAAGCCCGCCTCGGTCGTCGCCGCGTGGGCGACCAGCCCGCCCTGCTGCTTCCACGGCAGGCCCTTCGCCGAGCGGAACGGAACGGTCATGAGCAGGTGCTTCAGCACCGTCGGGTCCGCGATCGCCGGCAGCACGTCCTTCGCCCCCGGCGTCGCCGGGAAGGCCGACGCGAAGTTGGTCGCCCGCAGCGTCTCCGCCACCACCGTGCCGCTGTTCCGCGCGTGCGCCGCGAGCGCGGCGACGTCGGCGGTCTGCCAGCTCGGGTTGGCCGCGGCCGCCTGCTCGAGCGCCGCCGCCAGCTCGCCCGCCGTCGGGAATGGGCGATAGACGTCGTTGCGCCAGTGATCGAGCTCGCGCACGCGCACGCGGATCTCGAACGGGTACCAGGTGCCGCTCGCGTCGATCTGGAACAGCACCTCGCCGAAGACCGTTCCCCTGGGGAACATCCACTCGACGCGGTGGGTGTACTGGTTCGGGTCGCGCTGCCAGTAGACGACCGGCAGGATGGCGCCGGCCTGATCCCTCGGCACCTGCCAGAAGTCGACGACGAAGTTGTCGGTGCGCGCCGCGCCGCCGATGCCGCGACCGAAGGGGAAGTGGAAGAGCCCGTGCTCGACGAACAGCTGCTGGTGCCCGCCCGGCACCGCGAGGTTGATCATCACCGGCGCGATCGAGTTCGGTCGCATCCCGATCGGCAGCTGGGTGTTGTCGCCGAACGAGTCCTGGTAGCCCGGGATGATCGAGTGCTTGTCGTACCACATGGTGTCGGGGCTCTCGAGGACCGCCTTGAGCCACGGATCGGCGACGTGCGGCATGCGCGGCGCGATCTCGGCGAGCCGCGTGGGCGGCATGATGTCGACCGGCCGCTCGGCGTCGACCGGGACGTTCACGCTGGTGTCCGGCGGCTCGGGGGCGGCGTCGACGTCACCACCGCCGCCGCCGCCGTCGGGGTCGCCGTTGCCGTCGTCGTCGCCGCCGGAGGGCGACGGACCGACGCATGCAGCGAGGAAGCAGGGGACGGTGAGCGAGAGCGCGAGTCCAGCGCG
>DDTA01000301.1:247-51566 GCA_002344285.1 Myxococcales bacterium UBA2376 | reverse complement strand
GGTTCCTCGAGGCCGCCAACACGACGAGGTGCGGCGCTTCTACGAGGCGACCGGTGCGCCGATCTACATCGCGCGCGCTCGCGCGCTGCAGTGACGTCAGTTCGTGCGTTCAGTTCGGGCGCTCGATACGAGCGTGTGTCGCAGCGGCACGATGCGGAAATGGGGCGGATCTCGACACCTTGCGGCTTGGCGCGTCCTTTGCTGAGCGAGGTGGCAACATGCGAGCAACCTGGTGCGGTCTACTCCTCGCTCTCTCGGCGACACTTGCAGGCTGCGGCGGTGATAGCGCGCGGATCACGATCCACGCGCCCGAGCAGTCGGTCGCGGCCTTCGAGAACAACCGCTGGACGCCGATTCGCATGACCGACGGCGTTGGGGAGCTCACGCCGGAGGGGCCGTTCGCCCTTGCCGCCGTGTGCGGTCCGTTCGCGCAGGAAGGCAATCCTGGAGGCGTGCACGTCGTGCTCGGTGGTCCGGGCGACCTGATCGAGACCCGCTCGAGCTGTCGCCCCCGCCTCCGCGACGTCGATGGACAGGTCGACATCGTTGGAACCAGCAACGCCGTCCTGATGCACGTCGGCGAGCGCCTCCCGTGGGCGCAGGCCACGGGACGATCGAGCTTGCCGCCCGGCCGACACGACATCGTCGCGTTCGACAACGTCTCCGGGCGCTGGGCGATCCTCCACGATGTCTCGGTCACCGAGGGCTTCGCGATTCGTCTCGACTTCTCGTCACCCGCTCACATGGCCGAGCGACCCGGCGGCAGCTACTTCCTCCTCGAAACCAAGAACGGGACCGTCGTGTACGGTTCCGTCGTGGACTCCTCGATCGCCGCGGACGAGCTCGTCGACGGCGATCGCCAGACCGTCATCGGCCTGCTCTCGGAGCCGGATCCGTTCGGGTCCGAGGCGTTCGTGCGCCTCGATGCAGGACGCGACCATCCACTGGGTGGCGTCCCGGCGTGGACGCCGCACCCCGTGGGGGATGTGCGCATCGACGGCGCCGGCGGTCGCGTCGAAGCGCGGTGGACGAGCGACGCTGCCTGGACCACGCGAACCGTGACCGCCAACGTTGCCGGCGTGCGGTGGCATGTCGAGGCCCACAACGGCTGGGACGACGGATCGGCCACGGAGCTTCGCGCACCCGACCTGGCGTCGCACCCCGCGTGGGACGCCTCGCTCTCGCTGCGTCGCGGGACGAGTGCCTTCCTCGAGCTATCCGAGCGTCTCGATGCACACTCGGAAGGCGTCGTGAGAACCGGTGCCAACCTGCCGCCACCATGACTCCCCTTGGATGACGTGGTCATGCCCGACCTCTTGGCGCGCGCGCGGGCGGCCAGAATACGAGCGAGCAGATCACCAGGCCGTTGCGAGCAGAAACGCGAAGCCGACCGCGCGGAACCCATGATAGCTCGGCATCGCCGCCGCGAACCGAAGAAGGTCGTCGCTGCTCTGGCCGAACACGGCGCCTTGATCAACGAGGTGTTGCGGGTCGCCGAGGACGAAACGATGACCTTCGAGAGCCTTCCGGCGACTGCCTGGATCACGCGACCCGGAACCCTGCGCAGGTCGCGCAACAGTCGGCGAACGTCGCGAGAACCGCTCGGTTCGTGCTGTAGTTCCGATGCTGCTCTGGCGGCTCGCGGTGGAACGTCCCGTCGTCGGGCTCGGTAGTTCGTTTCCCGTCGAGCGTCGGGCAGCACGTCGAGCGAGCGCGGGGCCTCGACGATGGCGTGCCAGTGCCAGAAGTTCACATCGAAGATGACGTCGTCAGTGGCCAGGTCGAAGAGCGTGACGCCCATGATCGGTACAGCTCCGGAAGACTTCAGAGCTTGCGCGAGCGGATCGTCTCGACCGCGGCGCGGGCACGCGCGACCGAGTCTTCCCGCGAGTAGTTCGGGTTGCGACCGCTGAGCGCGTCGATCGCGCGCTGCTTGATCTTTTCGTTGCCTTCGCACGCCAGGTTTCGGGGCGAGGTCGGCGCGTCCCATCGGACCGGAAGCTCCCACTCAACGAGGAGCGGGATCGAAACGCGGTGTGGATGCCAATCGACGCCCGGGAACGTATTCACGATGTCGATGTCCGTCTTCTCCAGCACTTTCCCTTTCTCGACATCGATGAGGGGCACGTAGCCGGGGGGCATCGCTACCTTGTCCGGGCGTCGCAGAGCGCATCTCGCACCGGTTGACGACCAAAGCGATGACGGCCCGCGCAAGCGCCCATCGCAGGTGCCCCATGCGTGGTCTCGACGCACACGCGCGTTCCCGTATTCCGTAGGGCTCGCGATCGAAGATTCGTGGCAACGGCGTGCCAACGCAGATCGGCGCGCTCGTCGAGAACAACCGCTGCACCCTGGGGTGCAAGACCCGTCCGGACCCGAAAACGACGATCAATGCCGATGGCGGGCGCCAACAACGCGAAACGCCCCTCTCTTCCGAGAGGGGCGCTGGCGGAGCGGACGGGACTTGAACCCGCGGCCTCCGGCGTGACAGGCCGGCGTTATAACCAACTTAACTACCGCTCCAGTTTTCAGGGCTCGTAGGCGGAGCAGGGTTCGAACCTGCGACCACAGCCTTGTAAGGGCTATGCTCTTCCGCTGAGCTATCCGCCCGTCCGGCGACGAGGCCCATGGTTTCTAGACGAGGCCACCCCATGTGTCAATAGCGGTTGGTCGGAGCGATCATCCGGTTTTTCGGGAGGCTACCGGCTGCATGCGAGCGGATTTCCTGGTCGGGAGGTAGGCGCCAGGTAGGGAGACCGCCTAGCCGGAGCGGGATGATGCCAGGTCATGCCGATTGCTCTATGATTTCGAGTCGTGTCCGATGACACCCGCTACATCATCACGCGCAAGCCGACGCCGCGCGTGACCCGCGAGGAGCTGGAGAAGGCTCGCGCGGCGGCCGGCGCACCGGCAGAGGCCCAGCCAGCGGTGCCGGCCACCAGCAGCTCGCCCACGATCGAGCTCCCGCGCAGGATGGCGACCGGGAGCCGGCCGGGGATGTCCGTGCCCGGCGGCGCGCCGCGCTCCAACACGCTCAAGGTCGAGTTCGGTGACGTCGAGCTGATCGTCGAGCACCGCGGCGACGACGTGTCGATCGTCATCCCGGGCGCGCTGCGGCTGACGGCGCCGCGCGCGCAGGCGATGGCGCTGGTCGCCGCGCTGATGAAGCGCCCATAATCGCAGCATGTGCTGCTTCACGGGGCGCGTCGCGCAGGTCGGCGGGACGAACATCTTCGCGCGCCGCGTGGGCGCGCGGCAGGCCCTGGTCTACTCGATGAACGTCGAGCTCGACGACGCGGTCGCGATGGTGCTGCCGCTGCCGGTCGCGCGCGCGGCCGAGGACGCGCTGGCCTTCGTCGACCTCTCGCGGTACCGCAACTTCTTCGATCACCTGGCCGCCGCGTTCCCGCAGCCGCAGGCGAAGGCGAGCTTCGGGCTGGCTGCGTTGCGGAGCGCGGGGCCCACGCTGCAGGTGCACGACGTCGGCGACTTCATCGCGTCGTTCGCGCCGGCGCCGGCGGACCTCGAGCGGCTCGACGCGCGCTTCCGCATCTCGCCAGCGCTCTTCGCCGCGCGCCCCGAGTACCGCGACTGGGGATTCGCGGTGTTCCAGCTGAAACCGCGCGCGGCGTCGTGGTGGCCGCCGTGGAAGCGGTCCGCGGCGCGCGCGCAGACCATCCACCCGATGGCGTTCCTGTTCGAGTCGCGCGAGCCCGACGCGCTCTTCTTCCCGACGGTGCACGTGCACGACGGCACGGTGCCGTCGTACGCGGCGTTCGATCACGCGCTCTACGCGCAGGTCGACGACGGCGGGCTGGGGCGGACGCTGGCGTGGGAGGTGAGCGGCGTCTCGGCGAAGGTCCACGTCGCCGTCGATCGCGCCCAGGGGCTCGTCGATGGCGACGCGCCGCTGCGCCGCCAGCGCTACAGCTCGCGGCTGCGCAACGTCGACCTGTGGCTGCGACCGGCCACGGCGACGCGACCGCTCGAGGCCGCGGGCGAGTGCTGGCGGTGGCGGCTTCGGGCGCCGAGCGCGCACGGGATGGAGCTCCAGGAGGACGCGCCCGGCGCGCGCACGACCAACATGCGCGCACGGCTCGACGCGCTCCACGATGTGATCGCCGACGGCGTGCCCGCGCTCGTCGCGGCGAAGACCGCGGCGTGGAAGCTGGGTCCGCTCGCCGGCCTGTCCGAGTACCCGCGCTACGTCCTGTCGCAGCAGCGCGGCGTGACCGACCAGCTCGGCGCGCAGGCGGGGCGAGCACACCCGTGCCGGATGGTCGTGCAGACGCGCGCCGGCGCGTTCGACACCCAGCCGTTCGACGTCGGCTTCACCCACGTGCCGTCGAAGGCGCTGCTCGCGGAGATCGCGGGCGAGCTCGACGTGCTGCTGGCGCGCGCGGCCGGCTGACGCTCGTCGCGCACGAGCCGGGGTAGACTCGTCCTCCATGCCGGTCTTCCGGCTCGACAAGCGCCTGGTGTTCCCGTCGGTGGAGCTGGCCGAGGACGGCCTGCTCGCCGTCGGCGGCGATCTCACGCCCCAGCGTCTGTTGCTCGGCTACTCGAAGGGCATCTTTCCCTGGTACGGGCCCAAGCTGCCCATCCTCTGGCACTCGCCCGATCCGCGGATGGTGATGGCGACGCGCGATCTGGTCATCAACCGGTCGCTCAAGAAGGCGATCCGGCGCAGGCCGTACGAGCTCCGCGTCGACACCGCGTTCGCGGACGTGCTCGCCGCGTGCGCCGAGACGCCGCGCCCGGGACAGGACGGCACGTGGCTCGTGCCCGACATGCTGGCCGCGTACACGCGGCTGCACGAGCTCGGCTTCGCGCACTCGTTCGAGGCGTGGCGCGGCGAGGAGCTGGTCGGCGGGCTCTACGGCGTGTCGCTCGGCGCATGCTTCTTCGGCGAGTCGATGTTCGCGCACGCGCCCGACGCCTCGAAGATCGCGTTCGCCGCGTCGGTGGCGCAGCTCGACGCGTGGGGCATCACGCTCGTCGACTGCCAGGTCCACACCGATCACCTGGCGCGGCTCGGCGCCGTCGAGATCCCGCGCGCCGAGTTCATCACGCGGCTGGAGGAGGCGCTCGACGCGCCGACGCGGAGAGGCGCGTGGCGGTTCGAGCTCGACCTCGACGCGTGGGCGGCGCGCGGCGGCGACTGGCCCGACGCGCCGGCCGTCGCCGGTTAGCTGGGCTCGCTCGGCTCGCCCGCCGGCAGCGTGCCGGGGCAGGTCTCGAAGCCGTCGGCCATCGGTCGCGCGTAGAGCGGGACGCGGCCGCGGAAGCCGGCCCACTCCCAGCGCGCCCAGCCGCGCGCCGTGCGGGTCGCGTCGTGCTGGGTGACGAGCACGACGCCGACGAGCGCGCCGCCCGGGCGCGCGTAGAGGCACGTGCCCTCGGGGAGCTCGACGCCGTCCTGATCGGCCGGGTAGATCGCGGTGTCGGTGACGATCCGCCCGCCGCCGGCGATCCACGCGCTCGTGTGTACGTAGCCGGTCACCGAGACGTGGGGCGAGTCGAGCGTGACGAGGTGCCAGCCGGGCACCGGCGACGGGAGCTCCGCGGTCGCCGCCATGCGGCGTTCGACGCGGGCGAGCACCTGCGCGCCGGGCGCGGGCGTGTCGAGGATCTCGGCGTCGGTGGTGACCTGGCCCGGCGGCGTCGTCGTCGCGTCGGCGGCCGCGCTCGACGCCGCGATCCGCCAGACGTCGCCGAGCGCGTCTCCCGGCACGCGCGCGAAGGCGGTCAGCGCCCCGTCGTCGATGATGACGCTCGCGCCGCCGGTGCGCGGGTCGAACGCGAGCGGGGCGCCGGCGCGCAGGCGGATCGCGGCGCCGCGGCCGAGCGCGCGGTGGGCGCCACTCGCGGTGGTGTCGCGCGCGACGGCCGGCCGCAGCTCGGCGCGATGGACCCACGCGAGCACGCGCACCCACTCGTCGTCGACGCGCAGGCGGATGCGGTCACCACGCTCGGCGACGACGACGTGCTCGGTGTCGCCGGTACGCACCAGGCGCGCGCGGCGATCGAACGACGGCGCCAGCGGGTCGGCGAGCAGCTGGAGCGGCGGTGGCTCGTCCGGCGCCGGCTCGGGCGTGAGCTCGTGGTTCGCCACCGGCTCNNGCGGCGAGCGCGGCGACCGCGAGCAGGCGGGCGCGGGTCATCGCGGCACCCCCGGCATCGCGGCGAGGACCTCGGCGAGCTTGGCCTGCGCGCGCGCCGCGACGATCGGCGCGAGCGCCTCGGCGAGGGCGAGCGCGAGGTGGGCCATGCCGCGCGGCGCGAGGCGCTCCCAGAGCGCGGCGTGCACGACCACGTGGTCGCGCCGGTCGCGGGCGGCAGCGGCGCCGGCGTCGCCCCACTCGATCCGCATCGCGGTCGTCACCTCGCACGCCAGCGCACCCAGCGGCGCGGCGATCTGGTCGGCGATCACCTCGCCCAGGGCGTGCTTGAGCGGATCCGGAAGCGCCTGGCCGACGATGGCGCCCCCGACGGGCGGCAGCGCGTGGGGTCCCGCCGTCAGCGCGCCATCGGTCGTGACCGTCGCCACCCGCGCCCACGGCGCGCCGCCGAGCCAGACCTCCGCGGCCCAGCCGTCGCCGTCGACCGGCACGATCCGGCGGACCCCGTCGCCGCGCGCGTACGTCTCGCCGTGGACGGTCACGCGCTCGACCTCGTCGCGGAGCTGGACGGTGACGGTGCCGCTCACGCGCTCGAACGGCGCCGGGGCGAGCGCCACGTCGACCGGAGCCATGTCGCCCCTCGCGGCGCGCGCGAGCGCGCCGACGGTGAACGCGGTCTCGTCGCCGCCGTCGCACGGACGGAACGACTGGAGGAGCGAGTGCCACAAGGCCGACGTCGGATACGGTCCGGCGTACCGGACAGCCTGGACACCGGCCTCGAGCGCGAGGCGCGCGAGCACGTTCAGGATCGTCGTCCCGGCGCCGCCCGGGATGCGCGCCGGGTGCTCGATCGGTGGGATGAGCGCGGGTCGTGCCCAGTCGACGGCGCCCATCCAGGTGACGGGCGTGCCGCCGACGAACACCGGGTGCGCGCTCCCGAAGAGGACGTGGGGCACGCGCTCGCCGCGCACGAGGATCGCGGGGCGCCCGTCGGGCAAAGGCGGGAGCTCGAGGCCGGCAAGCGTTGCGCCCTCCCAGGCCAGCGTGGCCTGGACGTCACCCGCCGGACCGACCACCTCGACGAGCCGGCCGTCGTCGAACGCGAGTCGTGTTCCGCGGGTGAGGCTCGAGTGCGTCACCGACGCCATGCGCCAAAACGTAGCATCGCCACGCCCTTGCGCCGCGGGACGGGCGGGGGCATCGTCCGGCCCTCGATGAAGTTAGGCATCGTCAAGGAGACCCGTCCCGACGAGCGCCGCGTCGCCGCTTCGCCGACGACCGTCGCGCGCTGGGTGAAGGCCGGCTGGGAGGTCGTGGTCGAGCGTGGCGCCGGCGACAACGCGAGCTTCCCCGAGAAGCTCTACGCCGACGCCGGCGCGAGCGTCGCGGCCACGGCGGACGACGTCTGGCGCGACGCCGACATCGTCCTCAAGGTGCGGCCGCCGACCGAGGCCGAGGCGATGAAGACCCGCCAGGGCCAGACGGTGATCTCGTTCATCTACCCGGCCATGAACGCGGGCCTGGTCGAGATGCTGCGCGGCCGCGGCGCGACCGTGCTCGGCATGGACGCGATCCCGCGCATCAGCCGCGCGCAGAAGGTCGACGCGCTGTCGTCGATGGCGAACATCAGCGGCTACCGCGCCGTGGTCGAGGCGGCCAACCGCTTCGGCAGCTTCTTCACCGGGCAGATGACGGCGGCCGGCAAGGTCGCACCCGCCAAGGTGCTCATCATCGGCGCCGGCGTCGCGGGGCTCGCGGCGATCGGCGCGGCCAAGGGCCTGGGCGCCATCGTGCGCGCCTTCGACGTGCGCCCCTCGGTGGCCGACCAGATCCGCTCGCTCGGCGCCGAGTTCCTCACCGTCGAGATCGAGGAGTCGGGCGAAGGGCAGGGCGGCTACGCCAAGGAGATGAGCCAGGCGTTCATCGACGCCGAGTACGCGCTCTTCCGCGAGCAGGCCAGGGACGTGAACATCGTCATCACGACGGCGCTCATCCCGGGCAAGCCGGCGCCCAAGCTGTGGCTCGCCGACATGGTCGCGATGATGAAGCCGGGCTCGGTCGTCGTCGACATGGCGGCGGAGCAGGGCGGTAACTGCGAGGCGACGCAGCCGGGCAAGGAGATCGTCACCGACAACGGCGTCACCGTGCTCGGCTTCACCGACTTCCCGAGCCGCATGGCCAACGTGTCGAGCGAGCTCTACGGCACCAACCTGTGGCACCTGCTCGACGAGATGGGCGGGGCCGCGGGCTGGAAGGTCGACACCAGCAACGACATCGTGCGTGGCGCGCTCATCTGCCACGCCGGCGAGAAGACGTGGCCGCCGCCGCCGCCCAAGGAGCAGCCCAAGCCGGCGCCGCCGCCGCCGCCGCCCACCGTTCAGGCCGAGCCGGCGAAGGAGCCGGTGGTCGTGAAGGGCCGCGGTCACGGTCATGGCGCCGCGCCGCAGCCGCCGTCGCCGAAGGTGGGCATGGTGATGGCGGTGATCGGCATCGTCGTGGCGCTGGCCTGGCTCGGGCTCCGCCTCGGCAAGGCGGACGCCATGGTCGGCGAGGACACGGCGGCGCTGCTCCAGCACCTGACCGTGTTCGTGCTCGCGGTGTTCGTCGGCTGGCAGGTCGTCTGGAACGTCACGCCGGCCCTGCACACGCCGCTCATGAGCGTGACCAACGCGATCAGCGGCATCATCGTCGTGGGCGGCATCCTCGGCGCACGCCAGGACTCGTTCGACGCGAGCGTGGCGGTCGCGGTCGCGGCGACGCTGTTCGCGACCATCAACATCGCCGGCGGGTTCTTCGTGACCCGCCGCATGCTGGCGATGTTCAGGAAGTAGGCCGCCGATGTTCCCCCTCGCCAACGCCCTCGCGGTCCTCGCGTACCTCGTCGCCGCGGTCCTGTTCATCCTCTCCCTGCGCGGCCTGTCCAGCCAGGAGACGGCACGCCGCGGCAACCTCTACGGCATGATCGGCATGGCGATCGCCATCGCCGCGACCCTGAGCATCACGGGCATGCCGTCGCCCAGCCCGGCGCTCATCGCGTCGATCGGCATCGGCGCGGCCATCGGCGGCGTCATGGCGGCGCGGGTCGGCATGACCCAGATGCCGGAGCTGGTCGCCTTGCTCCACAGCTTCGTCGGCGTCGCCGCCGTGCTCGTCGGCTACTCGATCCAGCTCGCCGCCACCAAGCACGGCGGCACGCTCGCGCTCAAGATGGCGATCGAGGTCTACATCGACGTCATCATCGGCGCGATCACGACGACCGGCTCGGTGCTCGCGTTCCTCAAGCTGCGCGGCTCGGTGTCGGGCAAGCCGCTGCTCCTGCCGGCGCGCCACATGGCCAACGCCGCCATGGCGGTGGCGATCGTCGTGCTCGCCGTGCTCTACGCGCGCACCGGACAGACCTGGGCGCTGGCGGTCGGCACGGCGATCGCCTGCGTGCTCGGCGTGCACCTGGTCGCCGCGATCGGCGGCGCCGACATGCCGGTGGTCGTCTCGATGCTCAACAGCTACTCGGGATGGACCGCGGCGGCGGCCGGCTTCATGCTCGGCAACGACCTGCTCATCGTGACCGGCGCGCTGGTCGGCAGCTCGGGCGCGATCCTCAGCTACATCATGTGCCGGGCGATGAACCGCTCGATCTGGAACGTCATCTTCGGCGGCTTCGGCGCCGAGCCGCCCAAGAAGGCGGCGGGCGCGGCGCAGCAGCCGGCGGGCGAGGTTCAGGACATCGACCACGCGACGCTCGCCGGCAAGCTGATCGAGGCGAAGCACGTCGTGATCGTGCCGGGCTACGGCATGGCGGTGGCGCGCGCGCAGCACGCGGTGCGCGAGCTGACCGAGCTCCTGCGCAAGAAGGGCGTCGAGGTGAGGTTCGCGATCCACCCGGTCGCGGGCCGCCTGCCCGGCCACATGAACGTGCTGCTCGCCGAGGCGTCGGTGCCGTACGACATCGTGCTCGAGATGGACGAGATCAACGGCGACCTGCCGGAGACCGACGCGGTGATCGTGATCGGCGCCAACGACATCGTGAACCCGGGCGCCGAGGACGATCCATCGTCGCCGATCTACGGGATGCCGGTGCTCCAGGTGTGGAAGTCGAAGCTGGTCGTGGTCAACAAGCGGTCGCGCGCCGCCGGGTACGCCGGCGTCGACAACCCGCTCTTCTACAAGCCGGTGACCCGCATGCTCTTCGGCGACGCCAAGGACGCCGTCGAGAAGGTGGTCTCGGCGCTGCGCGCGCACGCGTGAAGCCGATGACGCGCCTCCTCCTCGTCGCCGCCGTCCTCCTCGCCGCGTGTCGGGGCAAGCAGGAGCGGGTCGAGCCGCCGGCCGCCGAGAAGGTCGTGCGCGGCAAGGAAGTCGTCGGCGCGCTCAAGAAGAACCTGAAGGGCGCGCTCGAGCAGGAGCTCGCCAACGGGCCCGTCGCGGCGCTCGTGGCGTGTCAATCGCTGGCGCCGGCGCTCGCGCAGTCGCTCTCGAGCGAGGGCGTCCTCGTCGGGCGCGCGACGCGCAAGCCACGCAACCCCGGCAACGCCGCGGCCGGCTGGACCGCCGACGCCCTCACGCGCTTCGAGAAGATGAAGTCCGAGGGCAAGGACCTCTTGGGCGCCTCGTACGCGCGCCGTCTCCCCGACGGCCGCACCGCCTACGCCGAGCCGCTCGTCATCCAGGACGTGTGCCTCGCGTGCCACGGCGCCGACCTCGCCCCCGAGGTCACCGCCGCCCTCGCGGAGCGGTATCCCTCCGACCAGGCGACCGGCTACGCCGCCGGCGACCTCCGCGGCCTCGCGTGGGCCGAGCTGCCCTGAGCGACGACGACGCCGCCGCCGGCCTCGGCGAACGTGTGCGCCTCCGCCCGCTGGCTCCGGTGACACCCGCCCCCTAGACTTCTGGATGGCATCGAAGCGGCGTGGCGCGCGCGAGATCGATCTGATCGAGGTGCGGAAGGGCGGCACGAGCGTTCAGCTCACGCGCGACGAGTTCCGCGAGCGCTTTCGCTCGCGGTTCCGTGATCCGGGCTTCGACGACCTGGGCGGGGCGCTCGACACGATCGAGCAGGCGGCGTGGGAGGCCTACGACGCGTACCGGAAGAGCCCGCGCACGCGCCCGGCCGGCGCCGGCTTCGCTCATCCCGAGCAGGAGCTGGCGGTCGACTGGCTGGAGGCGCGCGCCGCGATCCACCGCGCGGCGCGGCTCCACGCCGATCGCTCGCTGCCGACGCGCGTGCTCGTCGTCGCCGGCGCCGCCCGCAGCGACCAGACCTGCCCGGGGGAGATCTCGAAGACGTCGCGCCTCGTCGCGGCCGCCTCGGCGACGCTGCGGGAGGAGCGGATCGACGTCGACCTGCTCGATCTGTCGCGCCTCACCTCCGAGTACGGGAGAGTCATCTATCCGTGCAAGGGCTGCGTCTCGACGGCCATGCCGCTGTGTCACTGGCCGTGCTCCTGCTACCCGAACCACGCGCTGGGCCAGACCGGCGACTGGATGAACGACATCTATCCGCGGTGGGTGGCGGCCCACGGCGTCCTGATCGTGACGCCGGTGTACTGGTACCAGGCGCCGTCGCCGCTCAAGCTGATGATGGATCGCCTGGTGTGCGCCGACGGCGGCAACCCGGATCCGACGACGACGGGCGGCAAGGATCCGGCCCGGGCCAAGGCGGTCGAGCTCGGCGGCTGGAGCTATCCGCGCCACCTCTCGGGCCGCGCGTTCGGCGTCGTCGTGCACGGCGACACCGCCGGCGCCGAGAACCTGCGCCGCATCCTCACCGACTGGTTGACGGACATGGATCTCGTCCCCGCCGGCGCGATCGCGCTGCTCGACCGCTACATCGGCTACTACGAGCCGTACGCCACGAGCCACGACGCGCTCGACGACGACGACGAGTTCGTCGCCGAGGTCGAGAACGTGGCGCGCGCCGTCGCCAGTCGCGCGGCCCAGCTCCGACGCGGCGACGACCGCGGCGAGCGCGCGTTCACGCCGGTGCGGCCCAAGTAGCCGCGCGCGCGTTCGCCGTCACCAGCTGGAGCCGGCGCCGCCGCCCGACGAGCGACCGCCGCCCGACGAGCGCGACGAGCTCGAGGAGGACGAGCGCGACGAGCTGGACGAGGACGACGAGGTCGTGGACGGCCGCGTCTTCGGCGCCGTCGTCCGCGTGTAGGAGTGGCGACGGTTGCAGTGAGCGCACTCCTCGTCGACGCGGATGCGGCCGCCGTGATCGTACGTCGCCGACACGAGGGTGGTCGAGGTCGACTTCTCGGTCTTGTAGCCGCAGCCCGGGCACTTGCTGCGGCCGCTGAACCACTTGCCGTGGCGCAGCGTGCGCGAGGCCTGGCACGTCGGGCAGATGAGGACCTCGTAGTTCACGCTGCCGACGCGCTCCTCGGTCCGCTGGCCCGCGTCGAGGTGCGCGTCGTCGGCGACCTCGTCGAGCGCGAGCATCTTCACCTTGCACTTGGTGCAGCGGCGCCGCCGGCGCGCGACGACGAAGGCGAGGGCGCCGCCGCCGCCCACGGCGCCGGCAGCCGCACCGCCGCCGACCGCGTACTCGGTCGCGCTCGGCCCGTCGTCGGGGCGCGGCGGTGAGGAGCCGGCCGCGGTGTGGCCACCGGAGGTCGACGACGGCGCCGCCGCGCCGGTCGCCACCTCGCCGTCGCTGCGGTACTCGCCCGGCGTGACGTCGCGCTCGCTCTCGCCGGGCAGGGCACGCAGGCGCCCGTCGATCGCCGCGATGCCCGCCGCGAGCCCGCCGCCGAAGTCGCGGGCCTTGAACCGCGGCACCATGTCCTTCGCCTGCATGTCGGCGAGCCACCACGCCGGCAGGCTCGCCTGCATGCCGTCGCCGGTCTCGACCTCGAGCCGCCGCTGCCCCATCACCATCAGGACGAGCACGCCGTCGTTGCTGGCGGCGCTGCCGAGCTGCCAGTGGTTGAAGAGCGCCGTGGCGAACGCCTTGGGCGTCCCGTTCACGTCGTCGACGGTGACCAGCGCGACCTCCGCGCCCGTGTCGGTCCGCAGCGCGAGCAGCTGCGCGTCGATGCGCCGCTCCGTGGCCTCGTCGATCACGCCAGCCTGGTCCAGCACCAGGCTCGCCGGTCGCGGGTCCATCAAGCCGGTCACCGACTGCGCCGCGAGCGCGAGCGCATACGCACAGAGGACGATCGGCGTCATGCGGAGATGATATCGCGTGCGGGGCGGGCTACGGACCGCGCTTGAACGGGCTCTCGTCCTTGATGTCGTCCAGGTTCGGCGCGGCGCCGGCGCCGGCGCCGGCGTCGATCCGGCGCGGTCGGCGCGGCGCGGCGTCGGTGGCCGCGTCGGTGGTCGCGTCGAAGGCCGCGGCGCCGGCGTCGACCGGCGGCGTCGCCGCAGCGCTCGCATCGGGAGGCTCGCTGGCGTCGGGCGCCGGCGTGGCCGCGTCGAGCGGCGCCGACGCAGTTCGCGATGCGCCAGGCCGGACGACGATGAACGCAGCCGTGGCGACGGCGACCGCGAGCACGCCGACGGCGACGACGATCGTTCGCCGCGACCCGCCGGGGGCAGGGCTGGCCGGCGCCGGAGCCTCGACGCCGATCTCGGACGCCGTCGCGCCGAGTGTGCTCTCGAGGCCGGGGTGATCCGTCGCGCTCGCGCGGGGCGCCGTCGCGGCGAGGCTGTCCGCCGCGCGAGGCGCCGTCTCGGCGAGCGCGTCGCCAGGGACGGCGCGTCCCTCGGCGGCCGCTCGCAGCGCCGCCGCCGCCGCCCGCGCGGTCGGGCGCGCTTCGGGGAGGCGCGCGAGCATCCGATCGACGAGGTCGGTGAACGCGCGCGGCAGGCCCGGGCACCGCACCGCGAGCGGCACGGGCGGCTCGGTCGCCAGGTTCGAGATCACCTCGTGCAGCGAGGTGCCGCTCACCGGCGTCTCGCCGCTCATCGCGCGATAGAGCACCGCGCCGGCCGCGTACACGTCGCTCGGCGGACCGACGCGGGCGCCGCGACCTTGCTCGGGCGACATGTAGTGCGGCGTCCCCATGATGCGGCCGGTGGTCGTGAGGGAGGCGTCCTCGGCGCGCGACAGCTTCGAGATCCCGAAGTCGAGGATCTTGGTGACCGGGACGGGACGCGCGACCAGGAAGATGTTGTCGGGCTTGAGATCGCGGTGCACGACGCCGGCGTCGTGCGCGGCGGCGAGCGCGTCGAGCAGCTCGCCACCGATCTGCGTGACGTCGGCGAGGCCGAGTCGGATGTTCCGATCGAGGCGGTCGCGCAGCGACTCGCCCTCGAGGTGCTCCATGACGATGAAGTCCGTCCCGTCCTCGGTCGTGCCCAGGTCGAGCACGTCGATGATGCCCGGGTGCCCGATCGCCGCCGCGGCGCGGGCCTCGCCGCGGAAGCGGGCGAGCAGCTCGGGATCGGGCCCGTCCTCGCCCTTGTCGGTGCGGACGACCTTGATCGCGACCCGGCGCCCGAGCGCGGTGTTCTCCGCGAGGTACACGGCGCCCATGCCGCCGCGGCCGAGCAAGCGCTCGATGCGGTACTTGCCGGCCAGCAGGTCGCCGGGCTTCACGGGCACGCGCTCTGGGCGCACGTCGCGCAGTGCTCGATCATCAGATCCTCGTCGGCGTCGGGGAACCGGATGACGATGGTGTCGCGCTCGCGCGCCGGATCCAGCGTGACGTGTCGGCAGACGACGGGCGAGAACTGCTCGAGCCAGAGACGGAGTGGCGGCGTGATCGCGTCGTCGAAGTAGATGCCGACGTGGGACACGTTGCCCTCGCCGAACTGTATGCCTTCTGGACCGTTGCAGTCCTCGGGGCGCGCGTCGTCGCAGACGTCGATCGATACCCCCGATGACGACGACGCGCGGTGGAGATCCAGCACGACGTCGGCTTCGCTCGGGCAACCCGCGAGCGCGGCGAACGAGATGACGGCGAGCGCGGTCCTCATGGGTATCGGATCACGTCGTCGTACTCGGGGGGCATGGACGCGTAGATGACGAGGCCGGTGACCGCCCCCGCGGTCACGGCCACGCCGGTCCACAGCCACCACTGCTTGTAGATCGGCCTGGGCCTGGGCGGCGGCGGCACCGCGAACAGCTCGATCGCCACCTCGCGATCCTGCCCCGCCGTCACGACCAGCTCCTGCGTATGGTCGAGGTACCCGTCGACGTGCGCGCGCAGCTGATAGCCGCCGGCGACGATCGGGCCCGACCACGGCGCCGTGCCCAGTGGCTTGCCGTCGAGCGTCAGCGCGCCGGGCACCGGGCGCGTGACGATCGAGATCGTCGCGGTGGTCGGCGCGACCGGCGCAGCCGCCGGCGCGAGCACGACCTCGACGGTCTGGCCCGACACCACGCGCACGACCTTCTCGTCGGGGAGCTCGCCCGGGCGGGTCGCGCGGATCGTGTGCTCGCCGGGGCCGAGCAAGAGCGGGCGCGGAAGCGGTGTCTCGCCCTCGGCGCGGCCGTCCACCTCGATCCGCGCCGGCGCTCCCGCGACGACCACCGTCACCTCGGCCACCGTCTTCCGGATCTCGGCGAGCTCCTGCTCGACCGCCGCGCGCTCCGCCGGCGCGATCGCCGCGCCGCCGTCCTGCAGGTAGCGCTCGAACGTGCGCACCGCGTCGCCCCAGCGGAAGAGCTTCTTCTGCGTCACGGCGATGTTGAAGAGCACCTCGTACGCGCCGGCGAGCGTGTACGCCGCCTCGAACTCGGCGAGCGCGCCCTTGTGATCGCCGGCGCGGAAGAGCTTGACGCCGCGCTGGTAGCGCGCCTCGGCCTCGGCGAGCTGCTGCGGCGTCGGCTGCTCGGCGCGCGCCACCTCCGGCGCCGCCGTGGCCAGCAGCATCGCGACGACCGCCACGCGCCCCAAGCGCGACGCGCACGGCGTCATGGCGACTCGTGCGCTCCGATGTCCATCGCGCCGCCCACGACGCGCGGTCCGCGGTAGAGGTCGAGCGTGCGCGTGGACCCGTCGCGCCGGAGCGGCGTACCGCCGTTGCCGACGCACGCCGAGCCGGGGAGGATCCGGGGATCGGGCCACGGGTGCTGGGGATCGAAGCACGACGAGGTGAGGAGCCGGTCGCCCTCGGCGTCCGCGCTGCCCGGTGGCGCCGTGGCGACCGCGTCGACGCCTTCGTAGGCGCCCGCGGGGCAGGTCTTGTGGAACGCGTTGTTGCCCCAGCTCGCCGCGACGACGCAGCTCGGCGCGGTCTGATACAGGAAGTCGCCGGTCAGCCCGTCGACCGTGACCAGGTTTCCGCGAGCCGTGATGGCGCCGGAGACGCACTGCAGCGCGATCGAGTTGTCCGATCGGCCGGTCGCGAGCGTGGTGCCGCCGAGGAACATCGGGTCCGCGCCCAGGTAGACCGCGATCGAGAAGGACGCGGCGTCGCCGCCGTAGATGAAGCTGTCGTAGATCTCGGTGTTCCCGGTCTGCTGGTAGACGCCGTACGCGTGATCGACAAGGGCGCGGTCGCCCGTCACGCGGATCGTCGAGCGCTCGACCTTGACCGTCGAGCCCTGGACGAACGCGCCGTAGGCGGTGCCCCGGCCGGCGACGCGGACGTGCGCGTCGGCGATGTCGGCGACGGTGTCGAGCAGGTACAGCCCGTACTGCGAACCGATCTCCGCGTGGCCGTCGGAGCGGAAGTCGCCACGGATCACCCGCGGCAGCCCGGTGTCGACGCCGCTCACGCTCACGAGGCGCGTGTCACCGGCCCCGAAGCCCGTCGTGCCGCAGTCGGTGAGCGAGACGCCGCCCTTGGGCCCGACGATCTGGAACCCGACGGTGCGCGTCGTGGAGGCGCTGAGCGCGAGGGCGGCATGGCTATCGGTGAACGCGCCGTTCGAGTCGATGGCGGAGAACGCGGCGTACTCGCTGTACTGCAACGGGCCGATGTCGAGATCGGTCGCGCTGCCGACCTGGACGCCGTTCACGGCGAACGAGCTGGTGCGACGCATGCGCACCCCGGCGAAGATCGAGCCGCTGGTCGCGCCGTGCACCGGCCAGTCGATGTACGAGTCCTGCACGGTGACGGAGCCGCTCGGCGCGTCGTCCACGAGGATGGCGTCCGAGGTGTTGCCGAACGCGGTGGCGGCGATCGTGGCGCCGTCGATCACCACGGTCCCGAACGGCTGGGTCACCCGCACACCCCGGTAGATCCAGACATCGAGGACCGGCCCGATGCTCAGAGCGCGGATGGTGCCGCTCGAGCGATCGAGGGCGAGCCCCGTGAAGTCGAGCTGGTTCGCGGCGCTGGCCGTTCCGCCCTGCACGGTCACGCGCTCGAAGAGGAACGCGGCACAGCCCTGACACGAGACGCCTCGAACGCTGAAGGAGGTCGGCGTCGTGAACCCGGGGCGAAGCAGCACGTCGGCGATCACCAGCCGATCGGCGTAGACCGCGTCGATCATCGTGTGGGCCGCGCTGACCGAGGCCGAGTCCACCGTCAGCGAGCGGATCGCGGTGTCGACGGCGTGCGCCGTCGGCGCGCCGATCACGGCGAGCACACGCGTGCCCGCCGCGTCGGGCTGGCGGATCGTGGTCGTCGCGTCGGCCGGATCGCGCACCCAGCGTCCGGCCGCGCACTCGACGTATCCGCCCTGCAGGCGGACGCCGGACGGGACGCCGAGGCCATCGGTGGGCACCGTGAACGTGCTCCCCGCGCGCAGCGCCACCGCGGCGCCGGTGGAGGCGCTGGCGAGCGCGGCGGCGAGGTCGCCGGTCGGAGACGCGGCCGAGAGGCCGGTGCCGGTCGCGCCGGCCGCGACGAACCGCTGGGGCAGCGCCTCGGGGACGCAGTGCGTGCCGTTGCAGCTCTCGCCGAGCCGGCAGTCGCACGCGCCGCCGCACCGGAAGGCGCCCGCCGCCGCGTCGAACGCCGTCGGCCGCGCGACGCAGCGCCCGTTGCCCGCGCACATCTCGCTCGCCGCGCAGTCCCGATCGT
This sequence comes from Myxococcales bacterium UBA2376, assembly GCA_002344285.1. Taxonomy (GTDB): domain Bacteria; phylum Myxococcota_A; class Polyangia; order Haliangiales; family Haliangiaceae; genus UBA2376. The sequence continues at coordinate 33,522 of DDTA01000301.1, read as the reverse complement.
CGAAGCACGCGCCCGACGGCACGCATTGCCCGGCCTGGCACATCTCGAGCGCGCCGCACTCACCGTCGACCTCGCACGCCGGCACGCAGCGCCTCGTGCCCGCGTCGCAGACGAGGTTGCCCGGGCACGGGAACGTCGCGTCGCAGACCTGACGGCAGACGCCCTGGCCGTCGCACTCGAACCCCGCCGGGCACTGCGAGGTACACGAGATGACGCACGTCCCGGTGCCCAGGTCGCAGACGCGGCCGAGCGTGCACGCGGCGTCGCTGGTGCACTGCGCGCGGCACAGCCCGGCGTCGCACCAGTCGCTCTGCGGGCAGTCCGCGTTGTCGCGGCACATGACACACGCGTTGTCGATGCAGTAGCCGCCCGGGCACTGCGCGTCGCTCGTGCACTGCGCGTAGCAGACGCTCGCCACGCACGCCTCGTCGCTGGCGCAGTCGAAGGAGGTGATGCACTCCTGGCACACGCCGACGGGGACGTTGCACACCTCGCCGCCGCCGCACTGCGCGGTCGCGGTGCACGCGACGCAGGTGTTGTTCACGCAGACGCGGTCGCCGCACTGCGCGGTGGTCAGGCAACCGACGCAGCGCCCGTCGGGGCCGCACAGCTGGCCCGATGGGCACTGGCTGTTGGTCTGACAGAGCCGGCAGGCGTCGCCGACGCCATTGCCCACGGTGTCTTCCTGGAGCGGGTTCGGCGTGGTCGGGCAGTTGTCGCAGGCGTCGCCGGAGCCGTCCTGGTCGACGTCGGCCTGCGCGACGTTCACGACCGCCGGGCAGTTGTCCTCGAAGTCGAGGCGGCCGTCGCCGTCGGTGTCGGGCGTGGGCGTGTGGGTGTCGACGATGCCACCCATCGTCGACAGATCGGTGCGGTCGCCCACGCCGTCGCCGTCGCCGTCCTCGCTCTCGGCGGGGTCGTACGGGAACGCGTCGACGCCGTTCGGCACGCCGTCGCCGTCGATGTCCGGGTCGAGCTCGTCGGGGTGCCCGTCGGCGTCGAGGTCGCCGCCATGCGGGAAGACGACCAGCGGCGACGAGAGCACGACCGGCACCGCGCCCGTCGGCACCAGCGACGGCGCGATCGCCGTGATCGGGTTGCCTTCCTCGCGCGCCCGCACGAAGAAGATGCCGGCGCTCGCCGGCAACGAGAACGTCCCGTCGTCGCCCGTGGTGACCGAGCCGACGACGTCGCCGTTGCGCTGATCCACGAGCTCGACGACGAGCCCGGCGTTGCCCCCGGGGATGCCGTCGCCGCGCACCGCGAGCCCGACGATCTGCGAGGACACCGGGGCGAGGTTGGCCACGTCGAGGTCGATGCCGATCGTGGTCTTGCCGGCGAGCACCGTGACGTCGGCGCGCACCACGGTGCCGTCGGGCTGGACGAGGAAGACGTCGTGGACCCCTGGCGGCACGCCCTCGAGCAGGAAGCCGCCGTTGGGGTTGGGCGCGGTGGCCACGCCGAACGCCGGCACGATGATGATCGAGCCGGGATCGGGGGAGCCGAGGACCCGCCCACCGATCTTGCCGGGCTGCGCGATGCGGACGACGCCGATGTCGGAGATGAAGCCGGAGTTCGAGGCCGCGGCGACGCGGCGCGCCGGCAGCGTCAGCGGCCCGGCATCCGCGGTGATGCGTAGATCCCAGCGGCCGGGAGGCAGCGCGCGGATGTCGAACTGACCGCTGCCGTCGCACAGGCCCGTGCGCGGCGCGTTCTCGACGAGGACGCGGCAGTCACCGGAGGGCACGTCGATCGAGACCTCGACGCGCCCGATGATGTCACCGGGCTGTATGAGCTGGGTCTCCGCCGCGTCCTCGCCACAGCCTCCGCAGGCGGGCACGGCGACCGCGACGACGATACCCCACGCGACGCGCAGACCGGTCCTCGAGCCCATGATGCCCCCCTGGCGGGGCTCAGCATACGCCGGCGGCCAGCGCGAGCGGGAGTCGGGCCTGGGGTTCTTCTGAGGTAGCTGGTTCCGGGCAGATGTGGCCGGGTCGGCGGCCTTGCCCATCTTTGCCGGACCCGGGAGGAAACCGCGGGCGACGGCACCGATACGAGGGCCATGAACAAGCAATCATCCAGGCACACGTCGCTCGCCCCCACCTCCTTCGTCGCCGCCCTGGTCACCGGCATCGTCCTGCTCGCCGAGCCGGCCAAGAGTGACGCCTTCCTCGGCATCGGCGAGCCACCGCCCGAGACGCCACGCGAATACACCAACTTCTTTGGACGTGCGGAGCTGAGCCCCGGCGTTCCCTGCAGCGGCTGTCTCGTCACGGTGGTGAACGCCCCCAGGCGTGCCACGACCGACGCGAACGGGTACTACGTCGTCAAGGCGTTGCCGCCCGGAGTCTGGACGCTGACGCTCAGCCACCCTGACGCTCCTGGCTTCGGGCAGAAGTCCTTCGTCTGTGCCGCCGGTGCCGTTATGGGCGCTCGCGACGAAGCACCGGAGGTCCAACTGTGCCCGCCCGTCTACCTCACGCTGCCCGGCGCCGTCAGCGGCAGGGTGACGCTGCCCAACACGATCGATTACGACACCGCCGTCGTCGGCATCCCGGAGCTCGGGATCTTCGCGCCGCTCGTGGGCGGGGGCCCGGGCTATCTCCTCACCGGCGTCGGCCCTGGCTGGCGCAAGGTCGTGGTTCGCACCAACGCGTCGACCGCGTCGCTCTGGGTGTACGTCCAGCCCGGCAACGTCACGATGAACATGAACGTCGCGGTTCCGAGCGTCCCGGTCGTCGGGTTCCAGTGACCTCGGCAGCGGGCCGCCGGGTCAGGCGGCCTTCGCCAGCGAGCGCACCATCTCGAGCGCGTCGGAGACGTGCTTCTTCGCGTTCATCTGCGAGTCGAAGCGCAGGCGCACGACACCCTGCGTGTCGATCACGAAGGTCACGCGGCCCGGGATGATCCCGAACGTCTTCTTCACGCCCATCCGCTTGGCGGCCGCGCCGCCCTTGTCCGTCAGGAGGCGGAAGGGCAGGCGGTGGTTGGCCTTGAACTTCGCGTGGTCCTCGGCGGAGTCGCGCGAGACGCCGACGACGTCGGCGCCCGCGTCCTGGAAGTCCTGGTACAGATCGCGGAACGAGCACGCCTCGGCGGTGCAGCCGGTGGTCTCGTCCTTGGGATAGAAGTAGAGGACGAGGACCTTCTCGCCGATCAGGTCGCCGAGGCGGACCGGGCCATCAGGGCCGGTGAAGGTGATGTCGTCGGGGACGCGCGTACCGGGCTCGAGGTCGGCCATGCCGCACTGTGGCCGACGCGGCCGCGCGATGCACGCGTGAACGCGCCTCGTGCTATCACCCGCGCAGATGTGGCAACCCCGCGAACGCCGCAAGCATGCGCTGCCCGTCGTCACCTGGCCGACGGCGGCCGAGGCCGCGCGCGCCCGCCTGTTCTCGCCGATCGCGGTCGGTCCTCACACCGCGCGCGAGCGCACGTGGGTGCCGGCGATGGTGCCGTGGCGCGCCACCGACGACGGGTTCGTCACCCCCGACGTGATCGACTGGTACCGCCGCTTCGCCGAGGGCAAGCCGGGCGTGATCGTCGTCGAGGCGACCGGCATCCGCGACATCCCATCGGGGCCGCTCCTGCGCATCGGTCACGATCGCTTCGTGCCCGGGCTCCAGCAGCTCACGGCCGCCGTGCGCGAGGCCTCCGAGGGCGAGACGCTGCTCTTCATCCAGTGCATCGACTTCCTCTCGATCCGCCGCCGCCCGCCGCGTGACAAGTACCTGGCCCGGTTCCTCACGATCACGCAGCGGCACCGCAACGAGCTCGGCATGCTCCACGAGCCCGAGGCGGACGTGCGCGCGCGGCTGGCGATGTTCGATGACGCCGGGCTGTACGAGCTCCTCGACGAGCGCGAGCGCGAGGATCTCGAGCGCGGCTACCGCGAGCGCGTCACCGACACGCACCTGCCGCACATCGCGGAGCTGCCCGCCGTCCTGCCCGGGCTCTTCGCCGACGCCGCGCGCCGCGCGGAGGCCGCCGGCTTCGACGGCGTCGAGCTGCACTTCGCGCACGCGTACACGATGGCGTCGTTCCTGTCGGCGCTGAACACGCGCACCGACGGCTACGGCGGCCCGCGCGAGCAGCGCGTGCGCCTGCCGCTCGAGGTCATCGCCGCCGCGCGCGCCGCGCTGTCGCCGAAGCTGGCGCTCGGCTGCCGCTTCCTCGGCGACGACGTGATCGAGGGCGGCAACCGCGTCGACGACGCCGCGTGGTTCGGCGCGCGCTTCGCCGAGGCCGGCCTCGACTTCCTCTCGATCTCCAAGGGCGGCAAGTTCGAGGACGCCAAGCAGCCCAAGGTCGGCTGGGCCGTGTACCCGTACACCGGCGAGTCCGGCTACGAGTGCATGCCGACGATCTACTCCGACGCCGCCGGGCCGTTCGGCCGCAACCTGCCGCTCGCCGCCGCCATCCGCGCCGCCGTGCGCGCCGCCGGCTTCACCACGCCGGTCGTCGGCGCCGGCGGCATCTGTGACTTCCACCAGGCGGAGGACGCGCTCGCCCGCGGCGACTGCGACCTCGTCGCGTCGGCGCGGCAGTCGCTCGCCGATCCCGACTGGTGGCTCAAGATGCGGCTCGGCGCCGGTGACGACATCCGCCGCTGCGAGTTCACCAACTACTGCGAGGCGCTCGATCAGCAGCACAAGCAGGTGACGTGCAAGCTGTGGGATCGGGTGGAGCTCGACGAGCCGGGCGTGCGCCTGGCGGAGGACGGCAAGCGCCGCCTCGTGGCGCCGGCGTGGCGTCGCGCCGATTCATCGTCTCGCTGACGCCTCACGGTCAGCGCGCGGCGCGGTCCGACCTCGCGTCGAACCGTCGCCGGGGGTGGTGAACGCTCGCCGGGGGCGCGAAGGGGTATGCACGGTTGCGCGTGGGCACGGTTGTCGCAAGATCGGCTTCGGGTCATGAGCAGCTCGGCGCATCAGCACGGAACCGCCGCCCCCGAGCGGACGTGGTGCCTCACGTGCCGCGCGCTCTACCGCTCCGCGTACGTGCGCTGCCCCTACGACGGTGGCGAGCTGGTGCCTGCCGTCGAGGACCCGCACGTGGGCCGCACGCTCGGCGGCCGCTACGTGATCGAGCGGGTGCTCGGTGAGGGCGGCCTCGGCCACGTGTACGTGGCGCGCCACCTGCGCATGTCGCGGCGCTACGCGATCAAGGTGCCGTTCGGCGAGCTCACGCACGACCCCGTGGCGCGCGCGCGGTTCCTGCGCGAGGCCGACGTGGTCGGGCGCCTCGAGCACCCGGCGATCGTCGCCGCCACCGATGTCGGAGAGACCGAGGAGGGGTTGCTGTACCTCGCGATGGATCTGGCGGAGGGGTTTCCGCTCGACGTCGTGCTGGAGGCGGGCGCGATGCCGGGGCATCGCATCCCGATCCTGCTGGAGCAGCTGCTCGGCGGGCTCGCGCACGCGCACGACCGAGGGGTCGTCCACCGCGACCTCAAGCCGGCGAACGTGATCGTCGATCGCGACCGCTGTCGCATCGTCGACTTCGGCATCGCCGCGCTCGCCGAGGACGACGGCGGGAGCCGGACCCGCCTGACGACCGAGGGGTCGATCATCGGAACCCCGGAGTACATGGCGCCCGAGCAGCTCATGGCGCGCCCGGTCGACGCGCGCACGGATCTGTTCGCGCTCGGCGTGATGCTCTACGAGATGCTGGCGGGCAAGCTGCCGTTCGACGGCGCGGCGATGGAGATCGGGGCGCAGCACATCGAGGCAGAACCGCCGCGCATCGCGGCGAGGGCGCCGGAGGCGGGCGCGGTCGATCCGCTGATGGAGGCGATGGCGCGCTGGTTGATGGAGAAGGAGCCGGCGGCGCGTCCGCAGACGGCCGCGGAGGCGCTCGTCGTGCTGCGCCTGGTGCGTGAGGACCGGTTGGCCGCGGCGGGCGCGCTGGCACCGTGGCTCGAGCCGGAGCGTGCGGCGCATGCGGAGACGCGTGACTCGAAGTCGACGACGCGCATCACGGGGCGTGGCGCGCTCGCGCCGGCGGCGCCTCCGGTGTCGTCGCGCGCGCGGCGGTGGACAGCGGTGCTGGTGGCATGCGCGCTCGTGCCGGTGGTGGTGCTCGGGGTCTGGTGGGGGATGGGGAGGGAGAGGGAGGGGGGCAGGGAGATGGAGAGGGAGAGGGAGAGGGAGATGGAGATGGAGAGGGAGACGCAGGCGCAGACGCAGACGGACACGCAGACGCAGACGGACACGCAGACGCACACGCAGACGCCGACGGACACGCAGCCGCCGACGCTGACGGACACGCAGCCGGAACCGGAATCGGAATCGGAACCGGAACCCGTCACCGGCTCTCCCTCACCCTCTCGCTCACCCTCTCGCTCACCCTCTCGCTCTCCCTCTCGCTCTCCTTCTCCCTCTCCCTCACGTTCTCCCTCTCCCTCTCCCTCTCCCTCTCCCTCTCCTTCTCCTCCGCCCGCTCCTCCCGACACGTCCGACTCCTTCGCCGCGCGCTACAAGTCCGTCGGCGCCGCCCTGGCCGACTTCCGCGCCGCCCACGGCGACGACGCCGCGGCCGACCTGCTCCGCCGCTACCGCGCGATCGCGTACCTCGACGCCGTCCGGAAGCCGGACCTTCGCGCCGCCGCGATGCGCGAGCTCGACGCGATCGCGCGCGCGCTCGTCAGCTCGCGACCTTGATCCGCTTGATCCCGCGCAGCTCGCCGGCGACGTCCCACACGTCGCCGGTCTTCTTGAACCGGCGGAAGCGGATCACCCCGCTGCGGTTCAGCTTCAGGTAGAGCATCGTCTTCGCCGGATCGAAGTCCTCGCCCTCGAGCTTCAGCGACACGCCCTCGTCGTCGAAGAGCGTCACGCTCGTCGTGTCCTTCAGCCCGGCCGCGCCGAGCACGTCGACGAGCGCCCAGCCCGGCGTCTCGGTGTCGCCGGTCGGCGCCTTGACCTCGGGCAGCCCCACCATCTTGTCGCCGGTGAACGTCGACGTCCCGCCGGGGCCTTCCACCTCGATCTTCAGGTCCGCCGTCGGCGTCGCGCGCACGCCCTTGTCGGCCGAGTTGCCGCCGGTTCCGTGATCGCCGCCGCCGCCGGAGTCGCCGCCGCCGCCGTGCCCGCTCGCGTGATCCATCCCCTCGACCGGCTTGCCCGCGTCGCTCTTCGTCTTCACCGTCACCTTCGCGATCCCGCCGACGGGCTGCTCGAGCTTGCCGCCCTTCAGGAGGCCGAACGTCGCCCCGCCGCCCTCGGCCGCCAGCGCCGGCGCCATGCCCGGGTGATTCTTCGCCGGTGCGAGCACGGTCGACACCTTGCCGGCCCCGTCGATCGTCTCGACCGCGATCCACGTGTCTGCCGGCGGCAGCGTCGCCAGCTGCTCGAGCGGTTGCGGGGCGCCGGCCAGCGTCACCTGCTCGGTCAGCACCTTGTCGTCGAGCACGATCGCGACCTTCACCGGGCCACTCGGCGCCGCCGGCGCGCTCTTCTTCTTCTCGCAACCCAGGACGACGACGACGAACAGGAGGGGCAGGAGGGCGAGACGGAGCCGCATCGCCCGATGCTACTCGATCCACCGCACCGGCGAGAGCCGGGACGCCTCCGCGATGGCCTCGCGCGGCATCCGCGCCCGCAGCGCGATGCGCCCGCTCCAGAGGACCCGCCCGCCGCGCGCGACGATCCACGCGCCGACCGCCGCGACCTCGTCGGGGCTCGCGTCGCGGAACAGATCGATCCGCACCTCGGGCAGCTCGGTCGTGCGATCGACGAGCAGCGAACGGCGATCCGCCGGCTGCAGGGGCTCGACCCCGGCGACGCCGCGCTTCGCCGCCACCTCGTCACGCTCGGCGGTCGTCAGCCGCACGACGTAGCCGTCCTCGCCGGCGATGTCGTCGCTTGCGCCGATCGCCTCGAGCACGCCGCGCCGCTCGGGTCCGTCGGGGACGCGCACGATGTACGCGCCCCGATCGTCCGGCGCGTAGCGCTCGAGCGCGTCCGGGTAGAGGTAGAGCGGGACCGGCGCGTCGCGCACCTCGAGCCGCTCCCACGGCGCGGCGGGCGCGCGGGGTCGCGACGAGGGCGGTCCGCAGCCCACGAGCAGCGCGAGCGCTGCGAGAGCTCCGGGGATCCCCCATCGGGAGTGGCGCACGGGGCGACCGTACCACTGTCACCGTAACGTCACGCGCGATGCCCTTGCCGTCGCGACGCCGTCACGAGTAGGTTCCGCCGACGTCCCATGAGGTCCAGTCGTGTCTTCGGCGGGCGTACGCTCGCGATCGTCCTCGTCATCGAGCTCCTGTTCGGTGCCTGGATCTGGTTCGGGGGTGATGCGCCGGCCACCGCGCAGCCCGCGCCGGCCCCCGCGGCCGCCGCCACCACGCCGCCCTCGACCGGGCCGAGCATCCAGCCCGCCACGCCGCCGGTCAGCGAGCCCGCCAAGGTGGTGTGCCCGACCAAGAAGCCGTCGCCGCCACGCGATCTCGCCAAGGACCTGATCCCGATCGGCATCCTGGTCGCGGTCATCGTCATCGTCGTCTGGCGGCTGCCCAAGGTCGACCTCGGGCACTCGATCGCCTTCCGCCGCCGCCGCCTGCTCAACTGGCTACCGCTCGGCCTCAGTTACTCGTTCCTCTACTTCGGTCGTTACAACATCAAGAACTTCCAGGGCATCGGCCTCACCGAGATCGAGTACGGCACGGTGTTCGGCGTCGGCTCGGCGGTCTACGGGCTCGCCTTCCTCCTGAACGGTCCGCTCACCGATCGCTGGGGCGGCCGCGCGACGATCCTCATCTCCACCGCGGGCTCCTGCGTCGCCAACGCGCTCATGGGCTACATGGCGATGAGCGGCGAGACCTTCGGCATGTCGACGGTGACGGCGTTCTCCACCGCCTTCGCCCTCAACATGTACTTCCAGAGCTTCGGCGCGGTGTCGATCGTGAAGGTGAACGCCGCGTGGTTCCACCTGCGCGAGCGCGGCACCTTCGGCGGCATCTTCGGCATCCTCATCTCGCTCGGCCTCTACTTCGCCTACGACGTCGGCAAGCGCATCTCGCTCTACATGGAGATCCAGTGGCTGTTCTGGATCCCGTCGATCACGCTGGCGCTCTTCTTCGTGCTGTCGGCGATCTGGGTGCGCAACCAGCCGTCGGACACCGGCCACCCCGACTTCGATCTCGGCGACGCGACCAACACCGGCGAGCACCTCACCGCGCGCCAGGTCTTCGTCAAGATCATCACCCACCCGGTCATCCTCGTCATCTCCTGCATCGAGCTGTGCTCGGGCTTCCTGCGCCAGGCGATCCTCCAGTGGGGCGTCGACTTCGGCAAGGGCGTCGGCGTCGGCGACACGTTCGTGTTCCAGAACTGGGGCATGGTGTCGTGCGTCGCCGGCATCACCGGCGGCATGTTCGCGGGCGCGATCTCCGATCACCTCTTCCAGTCGCGCCGCAGCCCGGTGTCGGCGGTGCTCTACGGCATCATGGTCGGCGGCGCGGCGATGATCATCCCGCTCTTCGCGGCGCCCGAGCTCATCGGGTGGGTCGTCGCGCTCATGTCGATGGCGATCATCGGCGTGCACGGCATGCTGACCGCGACCGCATCGGCCGACTTCGCCGGCAAGAAGAACACCGGCATGGCGGTCGGGATCATCGACGGCTTCGTCTACCTGGGCTCGACGGCGCAGTCCTTCCTCTACGGCGCGTGGCTGCCCGCGTCCAAGGTCCGCGATCCGGTCACCGGCTGCCTGGTCTCCAACCCCGAGGCCAAGGAGCTCTCGAACTGGTACATCTGGCCGGCGGCGATGCTGCCGATCGCGATCATCGGCTTCGCCCTGGCGCTCAAGATCTGGAACGCCAAGCCGACCCGCGGCGGTGGCGGCGGCGGTCACTGAGCCACCGCGCCCGCGGGCTCAGTCGAAGAACCCGCCGAAGTCGCCGCCGAAGTCGCCACCCGCGTCGCCGCCGAAGTCGCCGCCGGCGTCGCCGCCGGCATCGCCGAAGTCGCCCTCGCTCGCGTTGGCCTCGGCCGGCGCCGGATCCGCGTGCTCGATGCCGGCCTGATCCGCCGTGCCCACCGGCTCACCCACGTGGTTGATGACCGTGACGTGGGGCGGGAAGGCCATGGAGAAGATGGCCGACCACATCATCATGTTCATCACCATCCCGAGCGGGCTGGGATAGTAGTTGTCGTACGGGTCGTACTGCGGCGAGGTCGGCGCCGGCGCCGCCTGCTCCTTGCCGCCCGGCCGCTGGACCTGCGCCTCGGCGCGCACCACCTCGGCGTGCGCTTCCGGCATCGCCCGCTGGATCGCGTCGCGCACGCGGGTGACGAAGCTCTCGAACTGCGCACGCGCGACCTCGATCGCGCCGCGGTCCTTGGTGAGCGGCTCGACGCGCGCCCGGTACGCCGCGGCGTCCTCGCCCTTCCTCGGCTCGAGATCGTGGATGCGGCCCGCGATCACGATCCGGACCGCCTCCTCGTCGTCGCCGTGCTCACCGCGTGCCTGGACCTCGAGCACGAGGTGCAGGCCCGCCTCGAGGTGCTCGACCGCGAGCCGCAGGAGCTGGAAGTCGCCGCCGAGCGCGTCCGATTGCTCGTGGAAGGCGAGGAACAGGTCACCGAGATCGTCGGCGCGACCCTCGCGATCCTGGAAGAGGACCACGTCGTCGACCACCAGCGACACCGCGTTGGTCGCGCCCAGGGTCCGCAGCGCGTCGCGCACGGAGTCGACGACCACCGCGGCCTCGAGCGCCGCCTTGCGCCGGCCGGTGCGCAGATCGGGCGTCGCGCCGAACGTCGACTTCACCCTGTCCCAGAACCGGGGCTGCCGGAGGATGTCTTCGCTTGCGACGCGGACCGTCACCGTACCTGCGAGCTTCATGCACGCACCGTAGCCACCCCCGCGCGCGCCCGCAACCGCGGTATCTTCGCGATCGATGAGCAGCGGCCCGGTCAAGCGCCGCGACACGATCGACCGCGACCTGGTCGAGGGTGTCGCGCAGCTCCTGGCGCAGGCCAAGAGCGCGCTCTTCATCACGGGCGCCGGCATCTCCGCCGACTCCGGGCTGCCGACGTACCGCGGCGTCGGCGGCCTCTACGACAAGCGCGACGCCGAGCACGGGCTGCCGATCGAGACCGTGCTCTCGGGCGAGATGATGGCGCGCCGCCCCGAGGTCGTCTGGAAGTACCTCCACGAGGTCGAGCTCGCGTGCCGCACGGCGCAGCCCAACCGCGGTCACGAGATCCTCGCGCTGCTCGAGGAGCGGATCCCGCGCGTGGTCGTGTTCACCCAGAACGTCGATGGCTTTCACCGGGCCGCGGGCTCGAAGAACGTGATCGCGATCCATGGCGACGTCCACGACCTGCGCTGCACGCGCTGCGAGTGGCGAAAGACCGTCCCCGACTACGCGACGCTCACGTTCCCGCCGAAGTGTCCGCGCTGCGCGTGCGTCGTGCGCCCTGACGTCGTCCTCTTCGGCGAGCCGCTCCCCGAGGCGCCGTTCCAGCGCTTCGAGGAGGAGGTGGCGCGCGGCTTCGACGTCGTCTTCTCGATCGGCACCTCGGCCCTCTTCCCGTACGTCGCGCGCCCGGTGCTCCTCGCCAAGAGCGAGGGCAAGCCCACCGTGGAGATCAACCCGGCCCGCACCGACCTCTCCGACGTCGTCGACTTCCGCATCGTCTCCGGCGCGCGCCACGCGCTGCGCGCCATCTGGATCGCGCTCAAGAACAAGCCCAAGCCGACCCGCCTGGGTCGCTGACGCACTGCGCGATGCGACGCCGCGACGCCTTGCGACCTCTCCGAAGTCCGGTGGGTGGCTGGGGGAGTTGCCGCAAACCGGAGGCGGATCGAGCGCCGGCCGCGACGGGTGGGGCTCGTCGATCCGCGGCGTTCGACGGCGCGACGCCATCGCCGGCGATGGCGCGCCCGTTGCAGTCGGAGCGCGCCCATGCGCCGTTCGAATCCGCTCGGGACCCGGATGCTCGTTCCTCTTGCCGTCGCGCTGGCGGTCACGACCGCGTGTGGCGGCGGGCTGACCAAGAACCACAAGCAGGGGATGGCGGTCGTGGGCGGCTTCGCCGTCGTGATGGGCGGGACCCTCCTCGTCGACGGCATGAGCTGCGACCAGGAGAACTGGAACGGCGCCGACTGCTCGTACGACGGCGGCGAGCTGCGCAACGGCGCGCTCATGGTCGCCGGCGGTGGCGCGCTGCTCACCTGGGCGCTGATCAAGCTCACGCGCGACGACGCGGCGCCCGAGGGCGACGGCACGCGCACCGCCAAGAACGCCGACAAGCCGGCCGACAAGCCGGTGGCCAAGTAAGGCGCGTAAACCAGAAACTCCTGTACTTGGAGCCGTCACCGGGTAAGTTCCCGGGATGCTGGCTGCACTCGGCAAGCTCCTTCCCAACCTGTCGCTGGACAGCGATCGCAACGTCGTCCGCGACGCCTGGAACCTGCTCGCCGGCCTGCCCGGCGGCAAGCTCCTCTTCTCGCGCATGATCGGCCGCATGGCGCCGTACACCGGGTCGATCGGCGCGCGCGTCACCGCGGTTCGCCCCGGGTTCGCCCAGGTCGAGCTCGACGACAGGAAGGCGGTGCGCAACCACCTCGACTGCGTGCACGCGATCGCGCTGTGCAACCTGGCCGAGCTCGCCGGCAACGTCGGCGTCGCCTACTCGCTGCCCGACGACGCGCGCTTCATCGTCGCCGGGCTCTCGATCGAGTACGTGAAGAAGGCGCGCGGGACGATCACGGCGACCAGCGAGAGCCCGATCCCGGCGACCAGCGCCCGCGCCGAATACGCCGTGCCGGTCATCATGACCGACGCCTCGGGCGACGTGGTCGCCCGCGCGACCCTGCGCACGCTCATCGGACCCAAGACGGCCCGCCGCGAGCGCACCACCGTGGCCACGCGCACGTCGCGCCCGGCGGCCCGCGACCTCAACTGACCGGTGGAACCGGTGGAACGGACCGGGACGAAATAGATGCCGCGGGATCCACGTCGGACAAACATGCGCGCCCTCGCCCTGGCCACGGCCCTGAGTGCCTTCCTCGTCGCCGGCGCCGCCAGGCCGGCCGCCGCCCAGCCCCACGATTTCGGGGCCGACGCTCGCACCATGTATCGCGTGGTCGCCTGCGCCGGGGACGCGCCGCTGCCGGCGGGCGTCGACGCGCGCACCATCGAGGCGCACTGCAAGTCGGTGCGGCCCTGGTACGAGATGGTCACGCGCCGCTACGTCACGCCGGCGCGCGAGCTGTTCGCGAAGCTGCGGCCGGCGAGCCTGCCGAAGACGGTGGTGTACCCGTTCGGTGGCGGCGACCTCCTGTCCGCGCTCATCACGTACCCCGACGCCACCGAGATCACGACGGTCTCGCTCGAGCACGCGGGCGATCCGACGCGCATCACGGCGGCGACGCCGCGCCAGCTCAAGGCCGCGCTCGGCGTCTATCGCGGCGCCGCGCGCGCCCTGCTCACCAACCACGACTCGGCGAGCGAGAACATGCAGAAGCTCGAGCGCGGCGCCGTGCCCGGGCAGCTCTCGTTCTTCATCACCGCGCTCGCCGCGCTCGGCTACGAGCCGGTGAGCCTCAAGTTCTTCACGCTCCAGGCCGACGGCACGCTCCACTACCTCGACGCCAAGGAGATCGCCGCGCTCGCCGACACCCAGGCCAGGCGCAAGAAGAAGTCCTGGGTCGACACCGACTTCTCGGAGGCCTTCACCAACTCGGAGCTGACCTTCCGCAAGGCGGGAGACCCCAAGGCGCCGCTCGTCACGCACCGTCACATCGCGGCCAACCTCGCCAACAACGCCTTCCCCGGGTCGCCGCTGGCCAAGCACCTCGAGGCCAAGGGGAAGGTCGCGACGATGACCAAGGCGGCGAGCTACCTCCTGTGGCTCTCCAACTTCTCCGGCATCCGCGATTACCTGCTCGCCCACTCGGCGTGGATGATCTCGGACTCGACCGGCATCCCGCCGCGCCACGCCCGGCGCGCCGGCTTCAAGCAGACCACCTACGGCAAGTTCGCGGGCAGCTACCTCGGGGCGAGCGCCGCCGAGAACGACGCGTTCAGAAAGTTGTGGGAGGAGCAGCCCCGTCGCAAGCTCAAGTTCAGGTATGGCTACCCGGACTCGGAGGGCAACGTGCACCTCATGATCACCGAGCCCAAGGCGGTGCCGTGACGCGGAGCTTCCAGGTCGCGCTCCTCGCCGGGCTCGTCGCCATGCTGGCGGGGGTCGCGAGCGCCGAGGCGAAGAAGCCGGGCAAGGGCCGGCTCGAGAAGACCGAGGACACGGTCGCCGGGGGGCTGCACTGGCGCGTCGAGTCGGACGCGGGCGCGATCCACGTCTGGGTGCCGCCGGGCTACGATCGCGCGACCGCCGGCACCGTCGTGTACGTGCACGGGTACCACACCAACTCCGACGGCGCGTGGAAGTCGCACGACCTCGCGCGCCAGTTCAAGGCGAGCGGCCAGAACGCGCTCTTCATCGTGCCCGACGCGCCCTCGGGCAACGACGAGGCCGTGAAGTGGCCGGCGCTCGCCGATCTGCGCAAGGCGATCTCGCGCGCCAACATCCGCATGCCCGACGGGCCCATCATCGTCGTCGGGCACTCGGGCGCCTTCCGCACGGTGATGCAGTGGGTCGACCACAAGCTGGTCGCGCAGGTGATCCTGCTCGACGCGATGTACGGCGGCTCGAAGGCGTTCGACGAGTTCATCGGCACCGGCAAGCGCGCGCAGCACCACAAGCTGATCGTGGTCGGCTCCGACACGGCCGCCAGCTCCGCCGCGTTCACCAAGAAGTACCCGTTTGCCGTCACGCGTGATCGAATGCCCACGTCGACCGCCGAGCTGAAGAAGCGCGAGAAGTCGGCGAAGCTGCTCTACATCCGATCGCAGTACGGCCACATGCAGATCGTCACGAGTGGCAAAGTCATTCCCCTGCTGCTTCGCCTCACGCCGCTCAAGCACCGCTGACACGCCGCGCGCTACAATCGGCGCGTGCAGAGCGTCCTCCTCTCGGTCCCCGGCAGCGAGGCGACGGTGGAGCGGCTGCGCGCGCGGCTCGACGCCGAGGTCGGCGCCGTGACGGTCCGCCACTTCCCCGACGGCGAGCTGTACGTGCGCATCGACGCGCCGGTCGCCGGGCGCGACGTCGTGCTGGTGTGCGGCCTCGATCGGCCGGCCGACAAGATCTTGCCGTTCCTCTTCCTCGCCGCGACCGCGCGCGATCTCGGCGCGCGGCGCGTCGGCCTCGTGGCGCCGTACCTGTCGTTCATGCGCCAGGACAGCCGGTTCCATCCCGGCGAGGGCATCACGTCGACGTACTTCGCCGGGCTGGTGTCGGGCGCCGTCGACTGGCTGGTGACCGTCGACCCGCACCTGCACCGCTGGTCGTCGCTCGCCGAGATCTACAAGATCCCGGCCGACGTCGTCCACGCGGCGCCGGCGATCGCCGACTGGGTGAAGCGGCACGTGCCGTCGCCGGTGCTGGTCGGCCCCGACGCCGAGAGCGAGCAATGGGTGGCGGCGGTGGCGGCGCGCATCGACGCGCCGTACCAGGTGCTCGAGAAGACGCGGCGCGGCGATCGCGACGTGAGCGTGAGCCCACCCGATCTGGCGCGGTGCAACGGCCACACGCCGGTGCTCGTCGACGACATCATCTCGACCGGGCGCACGATGATCGAGACCGTGCGCCACCTGCGCGTGCACGGTGTGCGCGAGCCGATCTGCGTCGGCGTGCACGCGGTGTTCGCCGAGCGCGCCCATGACGAGCTCCTGGCGGCAGGAGCGGCGCGGGTGGTGACATGCAACACGATCGAGCATCACTCCAACCGGATCTGCGTCGCCGACGCGCTCGCCGAGGGCGTGCGGGCGAGGCTCGCGTCGTGAGCGCGCGCGGGGGCGTCCTCGTCGCCGGCCTGGTGCTCGCGGCCGGGGCGGCGTGTGACGTGCCGCCGGAGACGACGGCGATGGCGCACGAGTCTCCGCCCTGGGACGCGCCGGTCGACGGACCGTGGCCCATCGACGGGCCGCCGATGGCGACGTTTCGCATGAGCAGCTTCTTCGGCGGCGCCGCCGACGACGAGATCGCGGCGGCGGTCGTCACCGGCGGCCCGAACCCGGAGGTGATCATCGTCGGCGGCACGAGCTCGTCCGACTTCACGACCACCGACGGCTCGCAGGTCGACACCAGCGCGTCCGCCGGCTGCAGCGCATGCCCGTACGACGCGTTCGTCACCAAGCTGCGCAGCCCGGGCATGGTCGTCTGGTCGAGGGTGATCGGCGGCCCCGGCTTCGAGCGCGCCGCGGCGGTCGCCCTGGCGCAGAACGGCGACGTCTTCGTCGGCGGCAGCGCGGCGTCGTTGCCGGTCACCGGCACACCCGACGCCACGTTCGCCGGCGGCAGCACCGCCGAGCGCGGCGACGAGGACGGCTTCGTCTGCCGCCTCGACGGCGCGACCGGCGACACCGAATGGTGCACGTTCGTCGGCGGCAGCGGCAGCGGCGGCGTGCAGGCGCTGGTCGCCGACTGGAGCACGAACTCGCTGCTCGTGGCGTTCACGACCTCGGCGGCGGAGGCGCTCCACGCCGACCCCGACTACCGCGCCGCGTTCGCCGGCCGCCATCGCAGCACGGCCGCCGGCGCCGACACCGTCGTCCTGCGGATGGCCGATAACGGGCAGAACTTCACGTGGGCGACGTACGTGGGCGGTTCCGGCGACGAGAGCGGCGCGCCGAGCATCGCGCTGACGGCGCAGGGCGTCCACGTGCTGACCACCACCTCCAGCACCGACGCGCCGACCCTCGGCGGGTACCTGACCTCGGCGCCGGCGGGCCGCAACGCATACCTCGCGACGTTGTCGAGCGACGGCACGACGCTGGTGCACGGCACGTACCTCGGCGGCGGCGGTGACGACTGGACGCCGCCGCACGGGCTCGTGTCTCGCGACGGCATCCCGTCCCTCGCCGCCGTGGTCAACACGACGTCGGCCGACATGCCGACGCGTGGCGCGCCGCAGCCGACGTATGGCGGCGGTGGCAGCGCGGGCTGCGGCGATGGGGACGGCTGGGCCGGGTGGATCGAGCCCCTGTACACGGGCGACGAGTCGCTGCGGGCGGCGACCTACATCGGTGGCTCGCGCGGCGACGAGATCGGCGGCTTCGCCACCCTGCGTGATGGACGCTGGATCGTCATCGGCCGGACGTACTCGAGCGACTTCCCGGTCGAGGCT
Organism: Myxococcales bacterium UBA2376; assembly: GCA_002344285.1. Classification (GTDB taxonomy): domain Bacteria; phylum Myxococcota_A; class Polyangia; order Haliangiales; family Haliangiaceae; genus UBA2376. The sequence goes on along the minus strand of DDTA01000301.1, from coordinate 16,314 downwards.
CCGATCCTCCCCTTCCAGGCGATGCTCGGCGGCGCGCCGTGTACCTCGGCGCCGGGCAACGCCGACGGCTTCCTCGTGGAGCTCCGCCAGTTCCAGCGCGACGTGCAGCGCGAGATGGCGACCTACGTCGGCGGCGCGGCGGCGGATGGCTTCCTCGCCGCCGCCGCCGCCAGTGACAGCACGTTCCATGTCATCGTGGGGCAGAGCGCGTCGAGTGACTTCCCCACGCGCGCGCCGTTCCAGGACCGGCCGCTGCGCGGCGCGAGCGACGCGGTGATCGTCACGCCCGAGATCTGGCCGTGGATGCCGGTGCCGCCCGAGGTCGACGCGCGCGTCGACGCGCCTCCGGGCGGACTCGACGGCGGCCTCGACGGTGGCAGTGGCGTGGACGGCGGCGGCGGTGGCTGCTGCGGCGCGAGCCGGGCCCCGGCGACGTCGTCGATCGTGCTGGCGCTGGCGCTCCTCGCGCTCGTCACTTCTCGAGGTCGGCGAGGAGCAGGCGGTACTGCGTCAGCACGCGGTCGTGGCGCGCCTTGATGCGCTGCAGGTAGCCGTGGTCGCGGGTGCGGGCCATCGCCAGGCTCGCCTCGCTGCGGACGCGCTCGATGAGCGTGGCCGAGTCGTCGAACGGCTTGAGCACGAAGCCGACGACGCCGAGATCGGCGGCGCGCGCGGTGAGGTTGGGATCGGCGTAGCCGGTGATGAGGAACGCGGCGAGGCCGGGGCGGTCCTTGCGCAGGCGGCGGATGACCTCGAGGCCGTCGATGCCGGGGAGCCCGATGTCGATGAGCACCAGGTCGAGCGCCTGGCCGCGCGTCGCCATGAGGTCGGCGTGGGCGACCGCCTCCTCGCCGGTGACGAACGCGAACGTCGTGATGTCGGTCTCCTCGAGCTTGTCGCAGAGGAAGTCGGCCATGTCGCGGTCGTCCTCGACCACCATCACCACCGGATCGCGCTCGGCGTCGACATCGGAGGCGACGCCGGCGGTGCGCGGGTTCTTCTGCGCGAGCTGCTTCTCGAGATCGATCGAGCGGCGCTCGGTGCGCACGAGGTCCTTGAGCATCTCCTCGACCATCGCCCGCAGCTGCTTGAGCGCGCGCTTCTGCGCGGCGTACTTGGCGCGCTTGCGGGCGGCGTAGGTCAGCGCCTCGGCGGTGGTCTCGTACGACTCCGCCCCGAGGTCGACGAAGTCGGCGGCGCCACCGCGCATGCACGCGACGACGAGGCCGACCGACGGTCGCTGGGCGACGGCGACCGGCGCCGCGTCCGGCACGGCGGCCGCGATCTCGGAGACGCGCGCCGCGGCGATCGCCGCCGTGGTCAGGCCGCGGGCGGCGTCGTCGACGTCGATGATGACCACCGCGCCCTCGTCGTCGACGAGCGCCTTGGCCGCCTCCGCCGCGTCGGCGACGACCGCGGTCTCGGTGCCGGCGGCGACCAGCTTGTCGACGAGCTCGCGCAGCGGCTGCGCCGTGCCGCCGCTCCAGCCGCGCGACGCGACGACGATGACGGTCTCCGGAACCTCGATCGCCATGAAGCTCGATTCTAGCGCCGAAGCACCCAGCGTTCCTCGCCCGCGGCCACGATCTCGTCGATCGTGAACGGGAGGTCGAAGTGACGCTCGGCGATGTAGTGGTTCTCGAGGACGTCCTTGTAGTGGGGGTTCGACGGGTTGTAGATGGTCCCGCCGGGGAACTGCAGCTTCACCTCGATCGACTGCCCGGGCCGGGCCTCGGCCAGGAAGCGCTGCGCCGGGCCGTCCTCGTCCTGACGGAAGTCGAGGTCGCTCCAGCCGCAGTCGGCGCGGTTGACCGCGAAGTTGTCGCCGGGCCTGGGGAAGCCGCCGGCCATCGCGCTTCCCGGCGCCGGCACCTCGAGGCGCGCGTCGGGGAAGAGCGGCCGCAGCGTGAGCGTGTGCAGCTTGCCCCAGCGCCACGCCGACATGTCCGGCGAGCCCATGAGCGTGTCGAGCTGGGCCAGCGCGGCCAGCGTGGCCTCGATGATCTTCTTGGTGCAGCTCGCGTCGGCGCCGGCCGTGCCCATCTCGTCGCACAGGATCGGCTGGTTCGTCGTCGGCGAGAGCACCATGCCCGCGGGCTCGACCAGCATCGCCTGCACGATGCGCGCGAGCAGGTTCTCGTTGAGGTCGAACGGCGACATCGACATCGCCGCGAACTCGTCGCCGAGCGTCTGGTCGATGAAGTAGTGCATCCAGACGTTGAAGATCGCGGTGGCGGTGGAGTCGTCGAGGTCGGCCTGCGAGGCGGTCGCCGCGAGCGCGGGCGGCGTGCCCAGGCTCCACGCGACGAGCTTGGCGCGCGCCTGCTGGAGCCGTGTGCGCTGCGCCTGCGAGAGGCCGGCGAGGTACGGCGCGACGTCGGCGGGCGCGCCGGTCGCGTCGGTGACGTAGGCGAGGGCGGCGACGATGGTGTCGCGCAGGTGGAAGCCCATGTTGCTGCGCGCGTCGTGCTGCGCCGCGGCCAGCTTGGTGAAGTCCCACGCGCCGGCGTCGGCGGGCGCGCGGGTCAGCTCGTCGATGCGCTCGGTCCGCACGCCAGCCGCGTAGGTCGTCCCGACGTAGAGCGGGCGGCCGTCGGCGACGGGGCCGTCGAGCGGGTCGCCGTCGAAGGTCTCGCCCACCGGGTCGGAGTTGGCGGTGACGAGCATCCCGGACGCCGGGTTGATCGCGTGGGGGATATAGCGCGAGGAGAGGAAGCCGTCCCAGTCGGCCGAGCCGTCGCCGGGCTGGACGAGGAACGGCGAGAGCCCGGTCGGGTTGGTGGTCGCGTTCCAGGTGTACGCGGCGGGCTTGCGGGTGGGGACCTTGGCGTTCGTCGTCCAGCCGATGTTGGCCTGGTTGTCGATGAGCACCCAGTTCTGGCCGCCGTAGCCGAAGTGGCGCAGCGCGCGGAAGCCCTCGTCGACGGTGTCGGCGCGCACGAGCTCCCAGATCGCGCGGATCTCGAGGGTGGGCAGGTAGCCGGTGTACTGGACCGAGAGCGCCTGGTTGCTGGTGCGCGGCACGATCATGCCGTCCTGCACCGTCGGGATGATCGGGCCGTGGTGCGGCACGCGCTCGTACGTCGCGGTGACCTGGCCGGTGATCGTGCCGAGCGCGCCCAGGCGGACGGTCTCGGTCCAGGTCTCGATCGGGACCTGACCGCCGTCGTGCTGCACGCAGTCGCCGCCGCCGGTCGTGCACGGCACGATGGTCTCGAGGAAGACGTCGTTGACGTCGTGGTAGACGACCGTCGACGACCACGCCGCCTTGCCGTTGGTGCCGAGGATGATGCCGGGGATGCCCGGGAAGGTCTGGCCGAACGCGTCGATCTGCCCGGGCACGATGAGGTGCACCGGGTAGAAGATGCTCGGGTTGGGCAGCGAGAGGTGCTGGTCGCCGGCGAGCATGGCCTTGCCGTCGCCGGCGACGGACGGGCCGATCGCCCACGCGTTCGAGCCGGCGCGCGGCGCCATGAACGCGTGTGGTCCCTGCGCCATCGACGGCGCGAAGAACGCGCGCGCGTTGCGGAGGAGCTCGCGCGGCACCGTCGGCCGCGCCGTTCGTGGGGGGGACTTGCCGTTCATCCTGAGCGAGGTGCGAAGCACCGAGTCGAAGGACGCGCGCCAGGACTTCGTGAACATCCCCGGCCGCCCCGCGTCGCTGCGCGTCCCGCTGTCGGTCGCGACGTTGGGGAACCCGTCGATCGTCGCCGCGCGACCCACCGGCGTGATGAGCAGGAGGTCGCGCGAGATGCCGCGCCGCGCGAACGCGGCGGCGTCGGCCGCCGACGCGCCGTCGAACGTCGTGCGCGCCCCGTCGTAGACCTCGGTGAGCGTCACCTCGAGCGGCGCCGTGTACGACAGCGCGAACGCCTGGAAGCGCCCGAGCACGAGCGAGTCGACCGGCGTCCACGGCCGGAACGTCACCGGCGAGAACGTCGCCGCGATCGCCGGATCGAGCGGGAACTTGCCGCTCGCGAAGTCGGCGTTGGCCGCGTTCACGCCGGCGGCGAAGCCCTCGAGCATCTGCACGATCTCGACGTCGCTGGGGTCCGTCGAGGCGCGCAGGATGGCCAGCGCCTCCTCGGCGATCGGCCGCATCCGGTGGACGCGCATCTCCAGATCGGTCTCGACCGTGCCCTGGTCGACGGCGCCGAACAGCTCGCCGAGGGTGCCGTCGCCGAAGCGGCGCAGGATGTCCATCTGGGGCAGGCGGTCGTGGCCCATCACGTAGCCCTGCGCGAACCCGAGGTCGCGGATGTTCTCGGCCGAGATGTGCATGATTCCGAAGCGGTCGCGCGCGGCGTGGACCACGCCGGTGAGCTCCGGCGAGCGGATGTCCTGCCCGACGGGCAGGGCGCCGAAGGGGCCGGCGGGCGGCGGATCGGCGGCGTCGCGGCGATCGACGAACTCGTCGTCGGCGCAGGCGGCGAACGACGTCCACAAGGTGAGCGCGAGCGCGTACGAACGGAGGCCCATGGCGCGGACGATACACCGCGGCCCGCGTACAATGACGCCGATGACTTCCAGCGCGGCGGTCGAACCGCTGTTCCTCCGAGCCTGCCGCGGCGAGCGCACCGAGCGCACGCCCATCTGGATGATGCGCCAGGCCGGCCGCTACTTGCCCTCGTACCGCGCCGTGCGCTCGAAGGCGACGTTCCTCGAGATGTGCCATACGCCCGCGCTGGCCTGCGAGGTCACGCTCCAGCCGATCGATCAGTTCGGCTTCGACGCGGCGATCCTGTTCTCCGACATCCTCGTGACCTTGCCGCCCATGGGGCTCGAGATCTCGTTCCCGGAGAAGGGGCCGGTGATCGCGAATCCCGTGCGCGACCGCGCGGCGATCGACCGGCTGGTCGTGCCCGACCCCGTGGCCGAGCTGCCGTACGTCATGGAGGCGGTGCGCCAGATCCGGGCGGGGCTCGGCGGCCGCGTGCCGCTCATCGGGTTCGCCGGTGCGCCGTTCACGCTGGTGACATACGCGGTCGAGGGCGGCGGCTCCAAGGACTACGTCAACACCAAGAAGCTCCTGTTCGGAGATGCGGCCGCGGCGCACGCGCTGCTCGAGAAGATGGCCGACACGGTGGCGGCGTACCTGGCCGCGCAGGTCGAGGCCGGCGCGCAGGCGGTGCAGATCTTCGACAGCTGGGCCGGGATCCTGTCGCCGCGCGACTTCGAGGAGTACGCGCTGCGCTGGGCCAAGCACGTGATCGCGAAGCTGCGCGCGCACCCGGCGGTGGCGGCGTCGCGGGTGCCCATCATCTACTTCGTCAACGGCTGCGCGCCGTACCTCGACAGCTACGCGACGTCGGGCGCCGACGTGCTCGGCGTCGACTGGCGCATCGATCTCGCGACGGTGCGGGCCCGTGTCGGCGACAAGGTCGCGCTGCAGGGCAACCTCGATCCGGGCGCGCTCTTCCTCGATCCGGCGGCGTTGCGCGCGCGGGTCGAGGACGTGCTCGCGCAGGGCGGCGGCGCCGGGCACGTGTTCAACCTCGGGCACGGCGTGACGCCGCCGACCGACCCCGAGCACGTGCGCGTGATGGTCGAGACGGTCAAGGCGCGGACGTGGAGCCACGCGCGGTGAAGGTCGCGGTGGTCGGCGCGGGGATCGGCGGGCTCACGGCGGCGCTGCGGCTCCAGCAGGACGGGCACGAGGTCACGGTGCTCGACGCGGGCGCGCGGCCCGGCGGCGTGATCGGGACGTCGACGGCGTCGGGCTTCCGGCGCGAGCACGCGGCGAACGGCTTCCTCACCGGGGCCGACGACGGCGCCGCGGCCCTGTGCGCGGAGCTCGGGGTCGACGTGGTCGAGGCGGCGCCGGCGGCGAAGTCGCGCTGGATCTACCTGCGCGGCAAGCTGCACGCGCTGCCGTCGGGCCCGGGCTCGTTCGCGCGCTCGGGGCTGCTCAGCTGGCGCGGCAAGCTCGGCGTGCTCGGCGAGCCGTTCCGGCGTGGGCGCGACGTGGCGGTCGCCGGCGACGAGTCGCTGTGGGACTTCGCGGTGCGACGGCTCGGCACGGAGGCCGCGCACGCGCTGGTGGCGCCGATGGCGACCGGCGTGTTCGCCGCCGACGCGCGCACGCTCAGCCTCGCGGCGGGCTTCCCGAAGCTGGCGGCGCTGGACGCGCGCGGCGGGCTGGTGCGCGGGATGGTGGCGGAGGCGCGCGCGCGCAAGCGGCGCGGGGAGCCGCGCGTGAAGTCGGTGCTGGCAGCGCCGGCGGGCGGTATGTCGGCGCTGGTCGACGCGGTCGCGGCGCGGCTCGGCGAGCGGGTGCGGCGCGGCGTGACCGTGCGCGAGGTGCGGCCGGAGGGCTTCGGTGGCGGTGGTGGCGGCGGCGGTGGTGGCGCGTCGAGCGGTGGCAACGGGCGCGGGCACGGTGTGATCGTCGTCGGCGACGATCCATCGCGCGGCGAGAGGTACGACGCCGTCGTGCTCGCGGTGCCCGGCGCGGCGGCGGCGACGCTCGTCGCGGGGGCGATGCCCGCGCTGGCGCGCGGCCTCGACGAGGTCCACTACGCGCCGGTCGCGCTGGCGTTCCTCGGCTTCCGCAAGCGCGACGTGCGCGCCGATCTGGGCGGCTTCGGCTTCCTGGTCGCCGCCGGCGAGGCGCCGCGCGTGCTCGGCTGCGTGTTCGAGAGCACGGTCTGGCCCGATCGCGCGCCCGCGGATCACGTGCTGGTGCGCATGATCTACGGCGGCGCGCGCGATCCGGGCGCGGCGGAGCTCGACGACCCGGCGCTGTTCGCGCAGGCGGGCGCCGACCTCGCGCAGGTGCTCGGCGTGCGCGCCGAGCCGGTGCACACGAGCAGCGTGCGCTGGGCCCACGGCATCGCGCAGTATCCGGTGGGCCACGCCGACCGCGTCGCCGCGTGGGAGCGCGTCGCGCATCCGGCGCGGCTCGTGCTCGCGGGCAGCGCCTACCACGGCGTCGCCGTCAACGACTGCATCGCCGACGCGCGCCGCGTCGCGCGCGTGGTGGGCTCGTTCATGCCGTTCACCCTGAGCGAGGGCCGAGCGTGAGCGAGGCCGAGTCGAAGGGGACATGGCTCGTCGTTCTTGCGCTCCTCTCCGCGTGCCCCGGCAAGGGCAGCTCGACGCCGCGTCGCGACGCGGGCGACGCGGGCGCGACGACGGGCTCGGCGCCCACCGACGCGACGGCGCCGGTCGCGACCGGGCCGACGCCCGACGGCGCGGCTCCCCCGTACAGGCTGGCGCCCATCGACGCCGATGGCGGCATCGCCGGCGCCGCCACCATCACCGTGAAGGTGCTCTGGCCAGCGGCGCCGGCCGACGTCCGCGCATCGCCGGGGTACACGGCGTGCCACACGCCGCGCCGCGCGCGCGCCCGCATCCACACGCTGCACGGCGTCGCCGGCGCCATGGTCGTGCTCGACGGCGTCGCCGCGGGCAAGGCGCCGCCGGCGGTGGCGAAGCCCGTGCGGCTGACGGTGCGCGACTGCGCGATCGGTCCGGTGGCGACGGTGGCGTCGCGCCTCGGCGCGGCGCTCGAGCTCCAGACCCAGGACACCGCCCACGAGCTCGTCGTCACGCGCACCGGCAAGCCGTGGCTCGAGGACGACGGCCTCCTGGCGCCGGTCCCGCTCGCGCGCGCGCAGCTCCCGGTCGTGGGCCACACCGTCGCCCTGCCGCTCGACGAGCCGGGCGCGATCCGGGTCGCCGCCGACGGCGCCGACGCCGACGCGGCGTGGGTGCTGGTGCCGCCACACCCGTACGCGGGCATCACCGACGATGTCGGGCAGCTCGCGCTGCGCGCCGTGCCGCCGGGTGAGTACACGGTGGTCGCCTGGCTGCCGCCGGCGGCTGGCTTCCCGGCGCAGCGCGCGGTGGCGAACGTGACGGTCAAGCCGGGCGAGGACGCGGACGCGACGCTCACGTTCGCGCCGGCTGCGCCGTGACCTGGACATTCGAGGTCCCGGTGCTCGTCGAGGAGGCGCTGCACGCGGCCGCGCGTCGCCAGCTGCCGGCGGCGTTGTGCGGCGGTGCGGCGCTGACGGCGGCGGTCGTGGATCGCTCGCGCCGGTACACGAGCGAGCGCGAGAAGCTCGCGGCGCCGGGCGGCGGCGCGAAGGGCTCGCAGGCGGATCTCGCGGCGCGCGCGCTCTTCTTCTCGATCGCGGACGCGGCCAAGGTGCACCTGCCGCTGGGCGAGCTCGCCGGTGGCGCGCTGCCCGGGCCGGCCGGGTTCGGCGAGCGCGACGAGCTGCGCGTGCTCGACCTCGGCGCGGGATGTGGCGCGATGACGATCGGGCTGTGTACGTGGCTGGCGGGGCGGGGGAAGGGGAGGGTGCGCGCCACGCTGGTCGATCACGACGCCGACGCGCTCGCGATCGCGAAGGACGCGATCGAGATCGTGGCGCGCGAGCTGGGTGTCGACGTGGTGGCGTCGTTCGTCCCGAGCGAGGTCGAGCGCAGCGAGACCGGGTCGAAGGACGCTGGTCGGTACGACCTCGTGCTCGCGGGCTCGGTGATCAACGAGCTCGCCGACCCGCTGCCGCTCGTACGACACATGGTGCGCGCGCTCGCGCCCGGCGGCGTCGCGATCGTGATCGAGCCGGCGCTGCGCGAGACGTCGCGTGCGCTCCACCACGTGCGCGACGCGCTCGTCGCCGAGGGCGCCGCTGCCGTGCTCGCGCCCTGCACGCGCAAGACCGCGCCGTGCCCTGCGCTGCTCGACGAGCGCGACTGGTGCCACGAGCACCGCCCGCTCCAGCTTCCGCCGCGCACGCGCCAGCTCGCGCACGTGACCGGCCTGCGCGACGGCGACATGAAGCTCGCGTACCTCACGCTGTGCCGCCCCGCCGACGCGCCTCCTCCTCCGCCCGCCTGGCGCGTCGTCTCCGATCCGCACGCGAGCAAGGGCAAGCTCGAGCTCACCCTCTGCGGCGCCCCGGGCTGGGTCCCCGCGCGCCTCCTCAAGCGCCACCGCAGCGCCGCCAACCGCCCCCTCGAACGCGCGCACCGCGGCGACGTCCTCACCTTCGATCCCCCGCCGACCACCGACGCCCCCGACATCACCGCCGCCACCACCGTCACCCGCCCCTGAACTGGGGACAGGATCCGGGGCCGCAAGGGTCCGACATCGAAGCGGAATTCGCGCGCACCGCGACTGGCGATGGGCCTTGGGCCACAGTCGCGGTCGCGGCGAATTCGCTCGGAGTTACGAGTGGATGGGACCCCGGAGCCTGTCCCCCGTCAGGGCGCCGATGCGAGGCCGGTGCCGGGACCGAGAGCGTGGTGCTCCTCGATGACGACGAAGATGTCTTCGACGAGCTCGCGCCAGGAGAGCCGGATGTTCTTCGTGCGGGTCGTCCATCGACGCTCCGTCCAGGTCGACGTCTGCGGGGGACCGTAGCGAGCCGTCAGCTCGGACGCGAGCGCGTCCATCACGTCGATCGCGACGTCACGAGAGCTCGTGTGGCGTCCGAACCCGTGCGGCGTGCGGCGCTCCGGGGCCAAGGGGACGCCGTCGGGAGTCGTTCGGCGTTCCGCCGCGGGCAGGAGCAGTGGCCGCGGCTCGCGTGGCGGCGGGACGTTCACGGTCACGACCGCGGCCACCAGCGCCTCGTCCGCCGAGAACGCCAGCATCACCCGCATGCGGTGGCGGTCGGGGCCCGCGCAGGGATGGAGCTGATCCATCGCCGGATGCGGAGACTCGTCGAGGCACCAGCCGTTCTCGAGGTGCCACGTGATCGCGCGGTGTCGCGGCGTCCCGAGCGGCGTCTCGTCGGTCACCAGCGATCGTCGGAGCGACGTCCCACCACATCCCACCAGGGTGAACATTGTCGCCAGGAGCGCACCCCACGTCACTCGACGTCCACTCGCCGCGTTCGAGCGCATGTTAGGATCGTAGTCGTGGGGAGTACCGCTGTGAAGAAGATCCTGGTCGTCGAGGACGATCCGGTGAATCTCCAGATCCTGTCCGACTTCCTCGCCGCGCACGGCTACGACATGCGCGCCGCGGCGACCGGTCCGGAAGGCGTCGCCCAGTTCTGGTCCGAGCGCCCCGACCTGATGCTCGTCGACGTGCAGCTCCCTCGCAAGAACGGCTTCGAGGTGTGCTGGGAGATCAAGCGGACGCCGGAGGGTGAGCACACGCCGGTCTTGCTGATGAGCGCCGTCTACTCGCCGCGCGACGAACAAGATCGCTTCGCCGCGCCGAGCCTGGCCGAGGGCTACCTGTCCAAGCCCTTCGATCTCGGCGACCTCCTGTCGCGCGTCAAGCGACTGATCGGCGACGCCACCGCCACCGCGTAGGTCGCCATGGCGTGGCTGCCGCCCTACGTCGAGGAGCTGCGCCGCGAGGAGAACCGGCCGAAGCTCTGGGCGGGCGTCTGGACCGGCTACCTCATCGTCATCGGCTTCGCCGTCCTGGCGGCGGCGGCGGTGCTCTTCGACATCTCGCCGTACGCGGTGCCGTTCGCGCTCATCGTCGCGACCAAGCTCGCGATCAACACGCTGTGCCTGGTCGCGCTCGCGCGGCGCTGGCGGTTTGCGCTCGAGCTGATGACGCTCAACATCACCGCCGACGTCTTCTGCATGACCGCCGGCATCTACTACACCGGCGGCCCCAGCAGCCAGCTCATCGCCATCTACGTCATCGAGGTCGCCGTCATGGCGCTCCTCTCCAACCTGGGCACGACGCTCCTCACCTCGTCCGGCATCCTCGTCGTCTACGCGACGATGTGCATCCTGGTCTGGCAGGGCGTCCTGCCCGAGACGCACCGGCTCGGCGAAGGCGAGATGCGCGGCTGGCACGTGCTCCTCTACCTGGTGTTCGCGGCCTTCGCGATCGGCGTGCCCACCGTGTTCACGTCGCGCATCATGACCAAGCTGCGCGACCGCGAGCAGAAGCTCGAGGCGCGCACCGCCGAGCTCATCGAGGCCGGCAAGCAGAAGAGCGTGTTCCTCGCGTCGGTCACCCACGAGCTGCGCACGCCGATCCACGGGGTCCAGGGCATGGCCGACCTCATCGCCCAGGGCGTGTACGGTCCGGTCGGCGAGAAGCAGCGCGACGCGGCGGCCACCATCAAGCGCAACGCCCAGTCGCTGCTCCACCTCATCGACGACCTGCTCGCGCTGGTCCGCGCCGACGTCGGCCGGCTCGACGTCAAGTACGGGGCCGTCGATCTGAAGGAGCTGGTCGAGCAGGTGACCGGCTCCGTGCAGTGGATGCTCGCCACCAAGAAGCTCACCCTCGTCGCCGACGTGCCGGCCGCGACGGTCGTGACCGATCGCCGGCTGCTCACCCACGTCCTGGTCAACCTCGTCGCCAACGCCGCCAAGTTCACGCCCGAGCGCGGTGAGGTGCGCATCCACGCCCACGTCGACGGCGCGCGCTTCACGGTCGCCGTCACCGACACCGGCATCGGCATCCCCGACGACAAGTACCAGGTGATCTTCGAGGCCTTCCGTCAGCTCGACGCCGGCGACGAGCGCGCCTACGGCGGCGTCGGCCTCGGCCTCGCGCTGGTCAAGCGTCTCTGCGACATGCTGGGCGGCACCGTGCGCGTCGCCAGCGTGGTCAGCAAGGGCTCGACGTTCACGGTCGAGCTCCCCGCGACGACGCCGCCCGCGCGCGCGCTCGACGTCGCGAGCTGACGCGCCGGCTACGCCGCCTCGATGACGCGCACCAGCTCGGGGAACGCCGCCGGCGCGTACGTCGAGGTCCCGAGCAGGAGCCGGGCGCACTCCTGCACGCCCTCGGTGACCGCCGGGTGCGGGTGCAGGCACTGGTCGAGGTCGCCGAGGTGGCCGCCCTTCTCGATGAGCAGCGCGACGCCCTCGATGCAGCTCGACGCCTGGGGTGCGACGACGCGCAGGCCCAGGAGCTTGCCGTCGGGCGCGGCGATGAGCTTGACGAAGCCGTCGGTCGCGCGCATCGCGATCGCACGGCGCAGGAGCCCGAGCCGCACGACCGCGGCGCGGTACGGTTGCCCGCGCGCGGCGCAGAGCTGCTCGCTCAGGCCCACCGCCGCGACCTCGGGGCGGAAGAAGTAGATCGCCGACTGCGCCTCGTAGCAGATCGGCGGCGGCGCCAGGCCGAACATGTCCTCGACCGCGTGGCGTCCCTCCTGCTCGGCGACGTTGGCGAGCATGACGTCCGCGCTCACGTCGCCCGCGCACCACACGTGCGGCGCCGACGTGCGGCACGTCCCCGGTCCGGCGCACGTGATGCCGCCCCGGGCGACGCTCACGCCGGCGACGTCGAGGCCCAGATCGTCGAGCGCCGGCACGCGCCCGATCGACAGGAGCGCGCGCGACAGCCGCCGCTCGAAGATCTCGCCACCGTCGCCGAGCCGCGCCCGCAGGCGCACGCCGTCACCTTCGGCGACCAGCTCCTCGAGCTTCGCCTGCGCGTGGATGTGGACGCCGCTCCGGCCGAAGCTCGCCGCGATCTCCGCCGACACGTCGGCGTCCTCGAACGGCAGGATGCGCGGGCCGCGATCGAAGAGCTCGACGGACGTGCGGCCGAAGCCGGCGAAGATCGTCGCGTACTCGCAGCCGACCACGCCCGCTCCGACGATGCCCAGGCTCGCCGGCAGCTCGGCCACGTGCTCGACGTGATCGCTGGTCAGGATGCGCTCGCCGTCGACGTCGACGCCCGGCAGCGCGCGCGGCTTCGAGCCGACCGCGACGAGGAAGCTCGCCGCGCTGACGCGGCGCCCCTCGCCGCCGCGCCCGTCGTCGATCGCCACCACGTCGCGCGCGACGAACCGCCCCCGGCCGTGGAGGCGCTCGACCACCCCGCCCGCCGGCGACGGCGCCGCCGTGTGGGCGAGCTGCCGTTCGGTCGCGCGCCACGCCTCCTCGCACGCCGCGCGCACCTGCGCGGTGACCTCCGCCCACGACACCTCGAGCGCGCGGCCGTCCCAGCCGCGGTCGGTCCGGCGGGCGCGCACGAAGTCCATCGCCAGGTGCCACAGCGTCTTGGACGACAGCGCGCCGTCCGCGATGCCGGCGCCGCCGGGGCGCCTCGCCTCGATCAGCGCGACCCGCTTGCCCAGGCCGTGCGCTCGCGCGGCGGCCGCGATGCCGGCGGGACCGGCGCCGAGGATGCACAGGTCGTAGCGCTCGCTCATGGAACCGACTTACTCTAGAGGAATTCGCGAGACCGCCGCCAGGGACCTCCACGTCGAGACGTTCGTCGGCTCGTCGGTCGCCCGCTACCTGCCGGCGATCGCCGTCCTGCGCATCGAGGTCTTCCGCGAATGGCCGTACCTGTACGAGGGCTCGGTCGACTACGAGGCCAGGTACCTCGCCAACTACACCGGGCCCGACGCCATGGTCGCCATCGCGTTCGACGGCGACGAGATCGTCGGCGCCTCGACCGCGGTCCCCGTGAACGCGCACCCCGACGAGGTCGCGCCGCCGCTCGTGGCCGCCGGCTTCGACCTGGCGACGGTGTTCTACTTCGGCGAGAGCGTGCTACGCCCCGATCGCCGAGGCCTCGGGCTCGGCCATCGCTTCTTCGACGAGCGCGAGGCGCATGCGCGCCGGCTCGGCTTCCGCCACGCGACGTTCTGCGCGGTCGAGCGCGACGCCGACGATCCGCGGCGGCCGGCCGACTACGTGCCACTCGACCGGTTCTGGACCAAGCGCGGCTTCGTGAAGCGGCCCGACATCGTCGGCACGTTCTCCTGGCTCGAGATCGGCGACGAGCTCGAACGCGAGCAGCGGATGGTGTTCTGGGTGAAGGACCTGCAGGCGGGCTGATGGCGAAGATCAAGGTCGCGGCCTGTCAGTACCCGATCGAGCCGGTGGGGAGCGTCGCCGCGTGGGCGCAGAAGCTCGAACGGATGGTCGCCGAGGCCGCGCGCGGGGGCGCGCAGCTCGTGGTGCTGCCCGAGTACGGCGGCATGGAGCTGGCGAGCGCGTTGCCGCGGCCGGTGCAGGCCGATCTGCGGCTCCAGCTCGAGCACCTGCAGGACCTGGTGCCCGTCTACCACGAGACGTGCGCCAAGCTCGCGCGCCGCTACTGCGTCTACCTGCTCGCCGCCTCGATGCCCGAGCGCGTCGGCGACGAGTTCCACAACCGGGCGTGGATGTACGGACCGTCAGGCGAGGGCAACTACGTCGAGAAGCTCCAGCTGACGCGCTGGGAGCGCGAGACGTGGGGCGTGGCGCGCGGCGACGAGAACGTCGTGTTCGACACCGAGCTCGGCGTCGTGGGCGTCGCGATCTGCTACGACGCCGAGTTCCCGCTGCTCGTACGCCGTCTCGTCGAGCACGGCGCCCGCATCATCCTGGTGCCGAGCTGCACCGACGCGCTGTCCGGCTACTGGCGCGTCCGCATCGCGTGCCAGGCGCGTGCCCTCGAGAACCAGTGCTACGTGGTGCAGGCGACGACCGTCGGGTCGGCGCCGTGGTCGATCGCGGTCGACGAGAACCGCGGCGCCGCCGGCGTGTACGGTCCGCCCGATCGCGGCTTCCCCGACAGCGGCGTGGTCGCGATGGGCGTGCTCGATCAGCCGGGCTGGGTCACGGCCGAGATCGACCTCGCGCTGGTCGAGGCCGTCCGGCTCGACGGCGAGGTGCCGAACCATCGCGACTGGGTGCGCTCGCGGCACCTGCAGGCCGCGGTCGCGCGGCACACGATCCGCTGACCTCTGGGAGCTGAGGCGCCCGGTACGCAAGGAAGGCGTCAGCCGTCAGGCTTCAGGAAGAAGGCGTCAGGGCTCGGTGAAGTCGCGGATCACGCGGTGCACCTCGCCGACCTTCGCGTCGACGATCACCTTGCGCTCGACGCCGAACTCGCGGTTGCGGAAGACCACGGTGTGCCGCCCAGGGGCCACCGCGATGCCGCGCTGCGGCGTCCAGCCCATGTCACGCCCGTCGATGATCAGCTGACACGGCGGCTTGCTGTTGATGCGCAGCTCGGCGAGCGGGCTGCCGCCTTCCCGTGCGTTCGGCCGCCCGGTGCGCGGGCGCGTGAGCTCCGCGGGCGCGCGTGCGCGCGCGGGCCGCGTCGGCCGCTCGCCGGTACGCGCGGGCGCGCGCACTGGTGTCTCCGCGACCGCGACCACCACGGTCTCGACCTCCGGCTCCTTCAACCTCTCGCTCTCGCTCTCCCTCTCCCTCTCCCTCATCCCTCTCCCTCGTCCCTCTCTACTGCCCCCTCCTCCCCAACACCTTCTCCACGTCCTCCGGCACGAGCCCGTACGAGTCGGCCGCCGCGATGAGCCCAGCGTTGTGATCCAACCCGCTCAAGAACGCGTGCGCGTAGGGCGTGTCGGTGAGGCCGCGGAGGCGCTTGACCAGGAGGGGGATGCCGCGCTCGATCGCGCTCCTCGCGTCGTTGAGGTTGCCGGCGTCGACGCAGGCGTCGTGGAGCGCGAGGTAGACGGGCGCCTCGTTGAGCAGGCTGGGGGCGCCCTGGTCGAGCAGCGCCGCCGCTTCTTCGGCGAGGCTGCGCGCGTGCTCGGCGTCGCCGAGGCGCCGCTCGGCCTCGGACCAGAAGCCCAGGCTGACGGGCAGGATGTCGAGGTTGCCCGTCGAGCGATAGGCCTGCGCGACGCGCTCGAGCAAGCCACGCGCGCGGGTGAGGCTCGAGCTGTCGCCGCGCAGGAGCTCGAGGCCCCGGTAGAACAGGACGCCGAGGGTCGCGCGATCCTGGATGACGTAGGCGCCCGCGGCCGCCTCGTCGGCCTGCCCGCGCGGCTCGGCCAGCGCCTGCGCGATGCGCGCGTCGGCGCCGAAGGTCGCGGCCCAGCCGAGCAAGATCATCTGGCCGTGCCTGACGGCGCCGAGGCTGCCGATGGCCTGGGCCTTGGAGAGCCCCGTCTCGATCTCGACGAGCGCCTCGCTGCGCGCGCCGATGGTGGTGAGCGCGAAGCCGACGTTCATCGTCAGGACCGCCTCGCGCTCCTGCAACCCGGCCGTGCGGGCGGCGCGGGCGGCGCTGCGGCGTGCCTCGAGGGCAGACGCCAGCTCGCCGCGCGTCTGGCGGACGACCGCGAGCGTCTGCCACGCGTCGACGGCGGACCAGACGATGCCGTCGCGCTCGGCGAGCTCGAGCAGATCGGCGGCCTCGGTCTCGGCGGCGG
>DDTA01000301.1:0-207 GCA_002344285.1 Myxococcales bacterium UBA2376 | reverse complement strand
CGCGCCCGATCGCGGCAGTCTCGGAGCCGACCCTCGATGTCGATGCCCTGGGCGCGCGCGTCGTCGTAGCGAGCGGCCGCGCCCTCGGTGCGGAGCTCGCTCGCTTCATCGAACGTGTTCTCTTGCATCGACTTGATGGCGGTGTCGCGCTCGGAGCCGCGCGCGTCCAGGCGGGCCTGCGCTTCTTCGAGGAGGGCGGCTCGGGCG
>DDTA01000050.1 GCA_002344285.1 Myxococcales bacterium UBA2376 | reverse complement strand
CGCGACCGAGCTGGACCGGCTGGAGCTGATCGACGAGTACAAGCTCCTGGTCCACCCCAGGATCGCCGGCCACGGCCCGACGCTGTACCAGGGCGGGCTGCCCGGCACGCGTCGGCTCGAGCTGGTCTCGGCGACGCCGCTCCGCTGCGGCGCGGTCGCCATGCACTACCGGCGCGCGCGCTGACGGGGGTCGGCCGTCGAGTTGACAGACGGCGTTTCGGGCCCATGGTTCATGGATGCCTCGCCGGTTCGCGTCCATCGATCGCTGCGTCGCGCGCATTCGCGCGATGCGCGCGGACCGCGTCTCGGCGTTCCGCTGCTGAGCGCCTCGCGCTCGGCAGCCTCGACCACCCGGTGGCCACACCGCCGGCAGGAGCTCATCATGCGCCGCGACATCCTCATCACCGACATCGATCGTGACCGCCTGCAGGCGGTGCTCGACCATCACGGCTCGGAGACCGCCGATGCGCTCGACACCGAGCTCCATCGCGCGGTGATCGTCGAGCAGCGCGCGATCCCCGCCGACGTCGTGACGATGAACAGCGAGGTCGTCTACGAGGACGTCGTCACCGGCGCACGGCGCACGGTTCGCGTCGTGTATCCCAGGGACGCCGACGCGACGGCCGGGCGGGTGTCGGTCGTCGCGCCGATCGGCGCGGCCCTCCTGGGCCTGCGTGCGGGACAGTCGACCGCGTGGCAGACGCCGGGCGGCGTGCGCGAGATCCGCATCGTCGAGGTCCGGTACCAGCCCGAAGCGGCCGGCGACTTCGGCCTCTGAGCTGACGCCGTCGCCGCTCGGACGTCACCACCACCAGTAGTAGTCCTCGGGGTCGTAGCCGGGCAAGGGCTGGGCCGTGACCTGGCCGAGGTCGGAGGCGCGGTGGACGGTGATCGCGAGGTCGCTCACCGCGTAGATGAAGTCGCCCATGAAGATGGTGCGGCGGATGTCGCGGTTCATCCACCAGCGGTCGGGGTCGGCGTTGTAGTAGGCCGAGTGGTCGATCGTGCCGTGGCGCGAGAGGCCCGCCGCGAGGTCGACGGTGACGAGCTCGAGGCGCGAGAGGTAGCGGTAGCGCCAGGTCTGGCCGTCGTACTCGTCGACGAAGCTCGACATCGGCACCGACAGGAGCTGCTTCGGCGCCCAGTACTGGAAGGCCTTGTGCTCCCACATCGCCTCCGACCAGCCCCAGCCGTTCTCGTTCTCCAGCACCTCGACGTCCTGCTGCGCGGGCGCGCTCATGTCGGAGACGTCGAACAGCGAGATCTGGGTGAGCCAGTTGGCGCCGTTCTCGTCTCCGCCCACGCCGATCGAGAGGAGCTTGCCGTCCGCCACCGGGTGCAGGTACGTGGAGAAGCCGGGGATCTCGAGCTCGCCGGCGACCCGCGGCTCCGTCGGCGACGACAGGTCGATGGTGTAGAGCGGATCGGTCTGGCGGAACGTCACCAGGTAGGCGCGATCGGGCAGGAAGCGGGCCGAGAACAGGCGCTCGCCGATGCCCAGGCCGTCGAGGCGGCCAACCGTGTTCAGGCGGCGTCCCTCGCGCTCGAGCACCCAGACGTGGCTCTCCGAGGGCGGCTGCGGATCGTCCTCGTCGTCGAGCCACCACCGGCGCCACATGTCGGTCGTCGTCGCGATGCGGATGCGGCCGGCCTCCTCGTCGATGGCGAACTGATCGGGCACCCAGCCCTCGACGCGGCCCGACGCGAGGTAGCGGCTCACGCCCGGCTGCGAGATGTCGAAGGTGTGGACGTTGACCAGGTCGGGGCGGCGCTGGTTCCAGTAGAACCACCACCAGTCGTGGGCCGGCTCGGTGAGCACCAGGGTGTCGGTCGAGGCGTAGACCTGCGACCAGTTGGTGACCACGTGATCGGAGTCGATGCGCAGCTCGGGGTCGCGCAGGTCGACCGAGAGGATCGAGGTGACGCCGCGGCCGCTGCTGTCGGTGGGGCGGTAGAACGAGCGGCAGGCGTTGCCGGTGAAGCCGCGCGCGATCAGCGTGCCATCGGGCGTGCGCAGGTAGAGGTTGGGCAGGAGCTCGTCGAGGGTGACCGTGGCGACCCACTGCCGGATGAGCAGCTTGGCGATCATCGGGTTGCCGCCGGCCGCGTCCCAGAAGCGCCACCAGGACCAGTAACCGTTCATGATCGAGAACGCGGTCAGCCGCACCGAGCCGTCGACCTCGCGCGCGGTCTGGTACCAGCCCTCGAGGTAGAGCTCCTTGACCAGGCGAGGCGCCGTGCGGTCGGTGAGATCGAGGATCGTGAGCTTCGAGACCAGCTGCGAGCGCCAGTACCAGTCGTTCTCGCTGGGGACGCGCACCACCGCGCGCAGCGGGTGTCCCTCGGGCAGGCTCTGCACGTCGATCATCGAGAAGACCGCGACCTTGTCGCCGTCGAGCAGCATCTCGCGCGGCCGGCCCTCGAGCTCGGTGGTCGACAGCGGCGCCAGCTGGCCGAACTCGGGCACGGCGAAGACGTGGAGCCGGTTCCCGTTGATCGTGTAGATGTGGTAGCCGTCGGTCTTGAGGAAGTCGGCCTCGTCGACGCCGCCCTCCTGGTTGTTGGTGCCGGAGTAGTCGACACCCTCCTGGCGGCCGTCGTTGGACGGTGGCGCGCCGCCGTCGCCGGTGGCCGTGTCCTCGCCGCCCCAGCCACGGTTGGGGTCCGACATCTGATCGATCATCGACTCCATCTCCTGGCGGATGACCGAGCGGAGGTCGCTCTCGAGCGCCGTGCAGCTCTGGTACTGCACCAGCTCCGTGGTGAGGGAGCCGAGCTCGGGTTCGCCGCAGGCGGCGAGGCCGGAGGTCGCGGCGACCGAGCACAGGACGAGGGCGATGCGGCGAGCCTTCATGCGCACATGTCGTAGCAAGGCCGTGGCCAGGTCCGTGCCGTGTCTTGCCGGGGGCTTGGGCGGGCGCGGGCGTGGCGACGCTCGGACGTCC
Organism: Myxococcales bacterium UBA2376; assembly: GCA_002344285.1. GTDB lineage: Bacteria > Myxococcota_A > Polyangia > Haliangiales > Haliangiaceae > UBA2376. Next base: position 69,776 of record DDTA01000050.1, on the reverse strand, counting down.
GAGGTGGCCGGGGCGGAGCGCCTCAGTTTTTCGCGGCCGCAGCCTGCGCGAGCGCGACGAGCTGGAGCTCGCCGACCACGGCCGTCGGCGCCGCGTCGCGGACGAGCAGCGTGACCGGGCTGATCCGCTCGGGGGCGGGCGCCACGTCGTGCTCGCGCCGGACGTGGTCGACGAACGCGCGCATGCCGTCGAGGCCGGCGCCCACGCCGCCGATGAGGAACCGCCCGCGGCGGGGCGCCGCGGCGAGGTACACCTTGAAGCCGAGGATCTCGTGGATCGCCGCGAGGTGATCGCGATCGAGGAAGATCTCCGCCGCGTACGCGCCGCTGGTCGCGATGTTGACGCCGGGCAGGTCGTCGAGCGTCTCGTTCACGAGCGTGCCGTCGAGCTTGGTGAGCTCGGCGGAGCCGCGCATCAGTTCGAGGTCCGCGCGCTCCGCGTCGGCGACGTGGACGAACGTGCCACCGCGCTCGACCATCCACGCGACCTGGGGGATGAGCTCGTGCTCGCCGAGCGGGCTCGGCGGCGGATTCGCGATCAGCGGCTCCACGAGCGCGCCCGCGGGCGCAGACCCGGCGGGGATGAGTCGAGGTGCGTAGCGGAGGAGTGAGCTGCCGGCGGCGCTCATGTCGGGAGCAGCGGGGACATGTGGCGCCAGTCTAGGACGAGTTGCCTTCGATGTCGGCGAGGTAAGGCGCCACACGCTGCTTGCGCGCCGAGCGGGGCCGGCGCCGAAAACGCAGCTCGGCTGCATCCACTCGTCGGCGGGAACCCACAGTGCTGGCCGAGGTCTCCCACGAAAGGACTCACCATGAGGATCTGCTTCGCGGCGCTCGTCGTCGCCGGCGCCATCGGTTGCAGCAGCGACGCTCCGTCTCGCGGGCCCGGGGGGCCCGGATATCCGGGCGCCGGGAACGACTATCGACCGATGCCGCCCGGATCGATCATGCACTGCTACTACGGCGAGGAGGAGGAGGTGCCCGCCGCGACCATCGAGCACGTGCTCGAGGTGTTCGGCGGCGCGAACGCGGTGCACCTGCGGCTCACGCTCGATCCTCGGTTCGTCGACAACACGTACGGCGATTACGCGATCGGATGGGGCGATCGCGGGCACACCTACCGGCAGCTGGACGGCAGCGATCACGCGCAGCTGCTCGTCTACGACGGCGACGGCGCGCTCGCGCTCGACTTCGCCATGGACTACATCACGTCGCAGGTGACCCTCGGGGTCGAGGGCGGCGACGGCGAGGTGTCGCGCGGGAACCCGGACCACATCCTCGCGGTCGACACGTCCCTGAACGTCAACTTCAACGACCGGGGCTACGCCGCGTACGACGAGCACAGCCCGGCCACCGACGTCGCCTACACGCCGAACCCGGCGGCGCCGAACTGGGACTACCGCGTGGTGTACGAGGCATGGGTCGACCTCGCCGCGTTCGGGCCGGCGGGCTTCGGCAGCGCCGACGTCGAGTACATCCACGCGTCGCCGGCGAAGGCGGACGGCAACACGATCGTCGTCGATCCCGAACCGTGCCCGCCCGACTGGAACCCACCGGGCTCGTGCGACGACCCCGATGGGTGCGAGCCGAGCTGCCGCGACGACGATGACTGCGAGGGCGGCGAATTCTGCCAGGGCGGCACCTGCGTGCCCTGGATCGGTTGAGCGGGGTGCCGGTCGGTCAGGGGTCGCAGCGCAGGGCGACGTAGAACGTGTCGTCGCCGTTCACGTCGCCGTCGGTGTTGAGCCCGAACAGCTGGACCGCGGTGCCGCCCAGCGTCATCACGCTGCACGAGTTGTCGACGCCGGCGCCGTTGATGCAGTCGCCCGTGCGCGCGCGGCCCCACTTCGACGGCCCCATCGTGCAGGCGTTACAGCTGTCGCGCCAGCCGAAGAACAGCGCGCACTTGCTATCGATGTAGCTCGCCACCGCCGCCGACGGGTCCGTGCAATCGAGCGAGCCGTCGACGTTCGTGCCGGCGACGAACTGGCCGGCGGGGCACTCGTTCGGCGCGGAGCCGGGCTGCGTCGTCGGTGGCGCGCACGCCAGGCCGAGGTGGAACTTGTCGTTGCCGTCGACGTCGCCGCCGGTGTTGAGCCCGAACAGGTTCACGGTCTCGCCGCCCAGCGTCGTCGAGAGGCACGTGTTGGTGGCGCCGGCGCCGTTCACGCACGTGGTGTCGCTGGCGTACCCCCAGCGCGTCGGCGGAAGCGTGCACGCGTCGCAGCTGTCCTGCCAGCCGAGGTAGATCGAGCAGTGCGTGCGCACGTAGGTGACGACCGCGTCGGCGATCGGCGCGCAGGTCCACCCGTTGCCCGACCGACCGGTGATCGCCGAGCCCGCCGGGCACGGGGCCGGCGTCGTGGTCGGCGCGCTCGTCTGGCAGTGCAGCGTCGTGTAGAGCTTGTCGTCGTCGTTGACGTCGCCGTCGAGATCCAGGGTCGCGAGCTGGACCGGCTGCGTCGGGACGTCGAGGGTCGCGGCGAGGCACGTGTTGCCCGCGCCGACGCCGGGCGTGCACGTGAGGGAACCGCTCGCGCTCCACTTGCTGGGCGGCGTGGTGCAGCCGGTGCAGCTGTCTCGCCAGCCGAGGTAGACCGCGCAGCGCGCGCGGATCGCGGCCGCCGCCGCGTCCTCGACGGTGGTGCAGGTGAGCTCGCCGCCGGCGTTGACGCTGGTCGCGAGCTGACCCGCCGGGCACATCGCGACCGTCGCGGCATCGGGGCCGGAGGGCGCCGCATCGATCGCCGCGGCGTCCAGCTCGGGCGCGGCGTCGGCGCCGCCACCACCAGCCTCGCCGGCGCTCGCGCACGCCACGAGCGACGACACGACGGCAAGGTTCGCGGCCCGGGCGAAGTACCTCACGGCCGGAGGATACTAAAGGATGGCCAGGTGGTCAGGCCAATTTTGCCCCGACGCGGGCAGCGGTCAGCCGGCGGCGAGGAGCCCGAGCGAGACCGCGGCGGCCATCGCGACGCAGACGATCGTCGTGTAGCCGAGGATGTCGCGGGCGCGCAGGCCCATGATGCCGAGCAGCGGCAGCGCCCAGAACGGCTGCAGCATGTTGGTGCACGCGTCGCCGTACGAGAACGCCATCACCGTCGTGCCCGGGTCGACGCCGAGGTTGTTGCCGGCCGAGAGCAGGAGCTCGCCCTGCACGGCCCACTGGCCGCCGCCCGATGGGATGAGCACGTTGACGAACGCCGCCGAGAAGAACGCGATCACCGGGAACGAGCCGGCGCCGGCGAGGTCGGTGAGCGATTCGCTCAGCCACGCGATCGCGCCGCTCGCCTTCATGAGACCGAGGATCCCGAAGTAGAGCGGGAACTGCACGATGATCGCGCCGGCGCCGCGGGCGCCGTCGGAGACCGCGTCCAGGTACGCGCGCAGCCGGCCCTGGCACGCGATGCCGAGGAAGAGGAAGATCAGGTTCACGAGGTTGAGATCGAAGCGCAGGTTCCCGAACGCGAACGACGCGAGCACGCTCGCCAGGCCGACGAGGCCGATCGTGATCCCGACGACCGGCGACTCGACCAGCAGCTCGGGGACCGACGTGGGCGTGGCCGCGGCGGGATCGGGCAGGGGCGGCAAGGGTGACGGCGGCACCATCTTCGCGGGGTCGCGCGGCGTCATGGCCCAGCACAGGAGGGGGATGCCGACGACGAGGCCGCCGGTGATGGCGAGGTTGAGCGGCGACAGCAGCGTCTCGCCGATCGGGATGACGCCGGCGACGTCGGCGGCGAAGTGACCGGGCTCGGCCACCTTGAGCGGCGCCGAGCCGCTGAGGCCGCCGTGCCACACGGCGAGGCCGCTGTAGGCGGCGGCGCCGAGCAGCGGATAGTGGATCGCCGTCCCACGCGCGGTCGCGTGGCGGCCGATCTCGCGGGCGACGAGCGCGCCGACCACCGCGCCGAGGCCCCAGTGAATCACGGCGGCGACGCACGAGACCGCCGCGACGAGCATCGTCGCCTGGCCGGCGCTGCGCGGGACGCGGGCGAGCGCGGCGATCGCCGCCTGCACGGGCGGGCTGAGCGCGAGGGCGTGGCCGGTGACCAGGACCAGGCACATCTGCAGCGCGAACGAGAGGAGCGCGGGATCGGAGAACCCGGCCGCCCATCCGTCGAACAGCCGGCCGGGCACGTCGCCGGCGGCCGCGCCGGTGTCGAGGAGGAGGAGCGCCGCGCCGACGGCGACCACCAGCGTCAGTCCGATCGCGAGGACCAGCGGATCGGGGACGACGCGGCCCGCGATCCGGCTGAGGCGGTCTCCGAGGCGCTCGATCACCGGCGCAGCGTACACCGCCTCGACCGCGCGATGGTCAGCGGCGGACCGGGGCGCTCGACTGCGTGAGCGGCGCCGGCGGCTCGGCGGTGCACACCTCGGCGTAGTCGCCGCAGCAGTCACCGAAGTCGGTGCACAGCTCGTCGCAGTAGCAGGTCGAGCCGTCGACCGGGCTCACGACCATGCCACCGCAGCTGCCGGCGCACGACAGCTCGAACGTGGCGCCTTCCTCCACGCAGGCGATCTCGCCGGCCTCGTCGAAGCCGCAGGTCAGCCCGAGGTCGCTGCAGTCGGTCGACAGCGGGCGGTAGCCGCCCTCCTCGGGCGTGGCGCAGCGGATGACGGTGTCGCCGTCGCACTTGCCGAGCTCCGGGATCATCGGGCACGCGAGCTCGCGCTCGATGAACGTCCGGGTCGCCGGACCGAAAGTCGAGAACACGCCGCCCGCGTCACAGATGAGGTTCTGGCTCGAGATGCCGCCGGAGACGACGCCGTAGGTCGTCCACGTGCCGTTGACGCTGCGCATGATCGGACCGCCGGAGTCGCCGTAGCAGTCCTGCGCGTCGCCGCGGCGACCGCCGAAGTGGGCCTCGTACTCGTCGAGCAGGTCGGCAGCTGCGTGCAGCGCCTCGGGCGTCGGCCAGTACTGCTTCACCCAGTCCGCCAGGGTCGGGTAGACGGGGCGGAAGCCTTCGAGGTCGCCGTACAGGTAGTCGAGGAAGTTGCCGCCGGTGCCGTTGTACGTCTCCGATCCCATGAAGCGGGTGCCGGCGGTGCCGACGTTGTTCTGCACGCCGTAGCCCATCGCGATCAGGCGCTTGCCCAGGAGGCTGTCATCGAGGTTCCCGAGCGCGAGCGGGGTGATGTCGGTGACCGGCTCGGCGAGGTGGACGATCGCCACGTCCGAGCCGAGGCCGACGAAGCCGCCGAAGACGGAGGTCTCCGCCGACGCGCCGAGCACCGAAACCGCCCGCTTCGGCGTGTGGGCGTCGAAGCCGATGAGGAAGCTCACGCCGTCCGTGCTGCCGAGCACGCAGTGCTCGGCGGTGATGACGGCGGTCGGCGTGATGAGCGACGCGGTGCAGAAGGGGAACCAGCTGCCATCGCCCATCGGGACGCCGAGCGCGCCGACGGCGTCGAAGCGCGCGTGCTTCGCCGGGAAGCCGCCGATGATCTCGGCGTCGTCGACGCCGACGTCGGGAGGCGTGTCGGCGCAGCCGAGCGGGCCCGCGAACGCGATGGTGCCGGTGAGGAGGGCGCCGAACGCGCGGGACGCGTGACGCCGGGACTGCGGAGAGCGTGGGAGGTTGGACATGCTTCCGTTGTAGAGACCTCCCTCGTCGATTCAGACGCTCAAGCGCGGCAGTCGACGGCAAACCGATCTCGTCCGTGACGACGCGCACGAGCCCTCGATCGCGGCGCGGTCGAGAACGACCACGCGTGCGATCGAAGCTCCGCCGCGTGCGCGGTCAGGTCTTCGTCACCGGCGGCGGCGGCGACCAGGGCGCGCCCATGTAGACGTCGCCCTTGCCGAGCTCGTCGAGGAGCTGGGCCAGCCGCGCTTTCTTCTGGTCGGCGAGCTTCGCGCCGTCGAGCCACGCGAGGTAGTCGTTGCGCTGGTACTCGGGCCGCTCGAGGAACGCGTTCATCAGCTTGGCCTTGGTGAGCGCGCTCTTGACGAAGCCCGGCATCGGCTTCGGGCGGCGCACGCCGCGGGCGAACGGTGTGGTCATCGCGACCATGTACCACGCCCGGCTACGCCGTCGGTCGTGGGCGCGCCGTGGGCGTGACGTCGGCGGGGCGGTCCTGGCGGCCGTACGAGCTGTGTCGTTGCATGATGTCGTAGGCCTCGGCCGCCCGGTCGTCGCCCTTGACGGCGACGATCGTGTTGCCCTTGCGGAACTCCTCGTCGTAATACGCGGCGTCCTCGTCGCTGATCCCGAGACCGGTCAGCGCGCCGACGATGCCACCCGCGGCCGCGCCCGTCGCCGCGCTGGCGAGTATCGATCCGAGGATGCCGCCGGCAACCACGGGGCCGATCGCGGGCAGCAAGCCCGCGGCGATCCCGAGCGCCCACAGTGCGCCTCCGCCCGCGCCGGCCGCGGCACCGACCGCCGCGCCCACGCCCGCACGGTTGCCCTCCATATCCTTGAACGACTTGATGTCCGGATCGCCGTCCTTGTCGTGCGTGAGCAGGCCGATCTTCTTGTCGGAGAAGCCCGCCGCGCGCAGCTCCTCGAGCGCACTGCGTGCGTCGCGCGGGTGGGCGAAGATTCCGATCGTCACGCGTTCGTACTTGGTGGCCATGTGATTCTCCTGGTAGGGGGACTGGCCCAGCGAGGTACGCACGTCGCGTGCCTGCGGACGAGCGCGCGACCTGGCGCGCTGGTGCGATGTAGGGACGCGGCGACATTCGAGGCACGTGGCTTGCTCCTTCCGTCGCGAAACAACTGAAGGAGATCCGTCATGAAGCTTTCGATGTTCCTGTCCCCGATCCTCGCCACCTCACTCGTGTTCGGCATGGGCTGCCGCAAGGACGAGGCCGAACGTGCGGGCGACGAGTACGGCAAGGCGCGCGAGGAGTTGCGCGAGCAGCGCCAGGACGTCACCGAGGAGCGCAGGGACCTGGTCGAGGAGCGCAGGGACGTGGCCGAGGCGCAGCGCGACGTCGCCAAGACGCGAACCGAGTTCGAGGTGGCGATGAGGGAACGCCTCGCCCGCCTGGACGCGAAGATCGACGAGCTCTCCCGTCGCGGCGACGCGAAGTCCCAGGAGATGGCCGCCAGCTTGCGCGCCCGCCGCGATCAGGCTCAGGCGGAGATGAGCACCTGGGACGAGAAGGCCGGCGCCAACTGGGACCAGTTCAAGAGCGACGTCTCGAAGAACTGGGACCAGCTCGAGAAGGACGTCGAAGACGCGCTCTGAGCCCGTGCCCGAACCCGAACCCGGGCGGTGATCGTCGCGAGGCCGTGTCGACGGCCTCGCGGCGCGATCTGCGCTCGCGCCGTCCGGGCGGGCTCAGATCGCGTTGCCGGCCATGTCCCGGCAGGTCGCCGCGCACGCACGGCACGTCGCGGCGCACTGGCGCATCACGGCGTCATCGGCGAACCGGTCGCAGTCTGTCGCGCACGCCTCGCAGATCTCGGCGCAGGTGCGGCAGGCGATGGCGTGTCGCGCCGAGCGGCGCAGCATGAAGCGCGCGGCCGTGTTGCACATCTCGATGCAGTCCTGCAGGACGCCGATGTGCGGCGCCGCCGCGTGCTCGCGTCCCTTCTCCAGACAGTAGCGCTCGGTCTGTTCGCACACCGCCGCGCACGTCGCGCACGCCTCGATGCACGCCTTCATCGCGTCGGGGACCGTGGAGTCCCGAAGGAACGCGCCCGCGAACAGGATGGACTGGCTTCCGCTGGTGGTCTGCATGCCCGAAGCGTGGATCTCTCGACGCCGCGGGCAACCGATCGCGGGCGCGCGACGAGACGCGATGATCCGCTCGTGGCGCGGCGGCGTCGCTCACTCGCCCAGCGCGGCGTAGCGGAAGAGGCTGTAGCGATAGCGCTGCGCGTCGCGGATGCGCTGGGCGACCACGCCGTGGAGCGCGTCGTCCCAGCGCGTGTACTGGTCGATGAAGCGGCCGGCGGCGGTCTTGTCGCCCGCGCGCTGGACCGCCAGCACGCGACCGAGGAGCTCGGCGACGACATCGTGGTAGCGCTTGTAGTCGATCGCGAGCCGGCCGCTCGCCGCGTCGAAGCGCAGGAGGCCCTTCTCGAGGAAGAAGTTCCACTGCATGAGCTGCATCGTGCCGTAGGGCTGGTCGCGGCGGGGGCGGTTGTTCTGCAGCACGCGGCGGACGCCGGCGGCGTACACGGCGCGCAGCGCCGCGTCGTCGTAGTAGCCGCGCGCGCGCAGCGCCCGGGCGGAGAAGAGCGACACCAGATCGGCCTTCATCTCCTCGAGCAGGTCGGTGGTGTCACCGAGGGCATCGTCGAGAGGGCGGCCGTCGGCGGTGGCGTCGACCCCGAGGTAGTGGCCGACCTCGTGCCAGAGCGTGCGATGAAAGGTCGCGTCGGCGGTGAGGTCGTCGGCGTGCGCCGGCGCGATGACGCTCCGCCACGCCGTGTCGGTGCCCGCGAACAGGGTCGGGTCGCGCATGATGTTGGCGCGCAGGAGGATCGTGCGCCCGTAGCGGCGGGCGAGGTAGGCCTCGTTGGGCAGGATGGTGGCGGTGTTGCCTCCGCGCGCCTGGCCGAAGTCGGCGATGACGTCGTAGACGCCGACCGGGATGCGATCGCGCACGCGCTTCTTGTCGGCATAGGGCAGGGCGTCCTCGAAGGCCTGCAGCGCGCCCAGCGTCGCGCGCAGCGCCTCCGAGTCGGCGGGGCGGCGCGCGAGCAAGGACAGCGAGAAGAACGTCTTCGCGCCGTGGAGCTCGTCGTCGTAGGTCTCGTACGAGCCGATCTGGGCGTTCAGGTTCTTGAACTCGCCGGTCACCCAGGCCGCGTCACCGGCCTCGTAGTCGTCGGTGAGCAGGTCGCGGCCGCGGTTGCGCAGGTAGCCCGCGAATTCGGCATCGTCGGCGGCGACCGCGTCGGCGGCGGCGAGAAGCAGCGCGTGTGCGCGCACCAGGCGATCGGCGTAGGCGACCGAGTAGGGCACGGCGTGGAAGCCACCCGGCGCGCCGCGCAGGGCCTCGAGCTCGGCGCGCAGGCCGGGGTGGAGCGCGTCGAGCACGGGGTGGCGGTCGAGCGCGGCGAGATCGAGCGAGATGGCGGCGGCGTCCGTGCGTCGGACGACGGTCCGCGGGGCGAGGAGCGCATCGCGGCGCGTGGGGTGGGCGGCGAGGTACGCGTCGAGCTCGGCGGCCTCGATGCCCCAGGGGTAGACGGTCTTGCCGGGCGCGATCGGTCGCACACCCAGGAACGGCACGCGCTGGTTGTCGAGCGTGTTCGCGATGGGGCCCTGGAAGAGGCGGTGGAGGAGGCGCAGGTGGTCGTGGTGCGGCGAGGGCTCGAGGCGCGCCAGGAGCGCCCGGGCCGCCGGCGCGTCGATGTGGCGCTGATCCTCGTAGAGCTCCTGCATGATCGCGCCGACCTCGAGGAGCTTCGCCACCGCGGCGCGCTCGCCCGCCGTGAGGTGCGCGAGATCGGGCGCGAGGCGCACGGTCTGGGTCTTGTCGACCAGCGGCTGGGTCTCGGCCAGCGCCCAGGCGCCGTCGAGCGTCAGCGCGGCCGGCTCGGGCGGCGTCGCGGGCGCGACGGTCGGTTCCGCGGGCGGGGACGTCGGCTTCGGCCCGCAGGCGGCCGCGGCGATCAGGACGAGCCCGGTGAGGTGCTTCGACATGCGGCGCACCTTAGCGCGAGACCCCGGCGCGGCGCGCGGCGGTCGTCAGTCCGCGGCGCGGGGCTCGGCGGGCTCGCCCACCACGCGATCGCGCCCCGAGCGCTTGGCGTCGTAGAGGCGAGCGTCGGCGACCCGCAGCGCTTCCCTCACGCCCTCGGTGCCCGCGACGAGGGCGACGCCCGCCGACAGGGTCACGCGCCCGAACTCGTCGAGCGGGCCGCTCGCGAGCGCGGCGCGAACGCGCTCGCAGAACGCCGTGGCGCCAGCGGCGTCACCCGGGAGGACCGCGAGGAACTCCTCGCCGCCCCAGCGGGCGACCGTGTCGGTGATGCGCGCCTCCCTGGCGAGGACCCCGGCGATCCTCTCGAGGACAACGTCGCCGGCCTCGTGCCCGAAGCGGTCGTTGATCGACTTGAAGTGGTCGATGTCGAGGAGGGCCACGGACAGCGGCGTACCCTGGCGACGGGCGCGCGCCAGCTCGCGCTCCAGCGCGTGGTCGGCGGCGCGCCGGTTCGCGAGCCCGGTGAGCGCGTCGGTCATCGCCTGCCGCTCGCGCTCCATCGCGAGCTCGTGATCCGAGGTGACGTCGTGCCAGACGACGAGGAAGCCCGGGCCGGTGGGCAGCTCCAGCGGCCGGAGCGAACGCCGCATGACGCGGCGGCGCGGACGGACGAAGACGAACACGGCGTCGTCGTCGGCCTTGGGCGTTGACAGGCGCTGCGCGAGGTCGGCGGGATCGTCGACCAGCGTCGCGATGTGCGCGATGAACTCGTCACGCGACAGCCCGGCGAGCCGCTTCTCGTCGAGATCGAAGAGCTCGAGGTAGGCCGGGTTGGCGTAGATGCCGCGCCGATCGGTATCGAGGATCGCCACCGCGTCGCGCACGGCGCCGAGGATCGCGACGAGCTGGGCGCGCTCGGTCTCGACGCGTTCATGCGCCACCGTTTCGGCGGACTCGAGCAGGCGCTCGTCGGTCACGTCGCGGACGACCACACCCACCGCGGGCTCGTGATCGATACGCAGGGCCACCGGGGAGGTCTCGAGGATGATCTCCCCGCCGTCGCGATGGAGGAAGCGTCGATCGGCAGGCTCCATCGATTCGCCTGCCAGGATGCGCGCCATGCGGGCGTTCATCACGGGGATCTCGTCGGGGTGGATGACCGACGCGGCCGCACGTCCGGTCAGCTCGTCGGGCTGATGGCCGAGCGACCGGGCGAACCGCTGGTTGGCGTACACGACCTCGCCGCGCTGGAGGATCGCGAAGCCGGTCGGCAGGTGCTCGAGGATCGTGCGCGTCGAACGCTCGAGGTCACGCAGGCGGGTCACCAGCTGGTTGGTGAGGAGACAGACCGTCGACGCGATCGTCACGGCGACGGTTGCGTGCGCGACGTCCGCGGCCGGTCCACGCCAGATGGCCACGCCGATGCGAGCGGCCGCGAGCACCGCGATGAAGGCGACGAGCTGGCGTGGCGTGCCGAACAGCGCGACCCAGAACATCGGGATGAGGAACAGCGACGCCAGGCTGGCGGCCCCGAGGGCATCATCCATCCGGTTGCGCAGGCCGACGAAGAGCGTGAGCAGGAGCAAGGGCGGTCCCAGCTCGACCCAGCGAGGGAGCCGGTCCCAGGGAACGAGGTAGGCCAGGGCCCAGACCGCGGCGAAGCCGGCGAGTCCCAGGGCCAGGAGTGACGGTTCACGGTCGTAGCCGGCGACGAGCAGGAGGACGAGCCCGAGCATCGAGGCGACCCCCAGGGGCAACGTCCGCCGGAAGAACCCACGACGCGAGAACGGACGGTCGGCCGAGGCCAGCGGGTCGCGCGCCGCGCCGATCACGTGCCGACTATGTCACGAATGGTCCCCATGTCGTCAGAGCGGGGCGGGGTAGGCCCAGGTCGGCCCGCCGGTCCCCGGAATGCATGCATCTCTGGTCATGCCGGCAGATCGCACCCACCACGCGAGTCCTCCCACGCTCCTCTCGGGGGGCGACTGGGCCTGCGCACATTGTAATCCCAAGGGTCTCGCGGTCGTGGCGCAGCAGTTGCGCACCTGGGTGGGCGAAGAGGAACGGCGTGCGTTGCTCGAGGTGGAGCGGCTCGCCGATGTCGACATGCTGCAGGCGAGCGCGCTGTGGAGCCGCGCGACGCACCGCTTGCGCGAGAGATACTTCGGGTCGGATCCGTCCGCGCAGTCGTAGGCGATGCAGGTCGGTCGCGCGGGCGTGCTCGATCGACACGGCGTGCGCACCCGCTCACCCCACGGCGATAGGGCGCGCCTATCAGTCCCATACATGGAAGCTGTTTCCGGCGCGCGCGCGTCGCGCGTAGCCTGCATCCATGAGCCAGACCAGGTGCCCCTTCAAGCATGGACCGGGTGGTGGAACGTCGAACCGCGACTGGTGGCCGAACCAGCTCCGGCTCGAGGTGCTGCACCAGCGCTCGCCGCGCTCGAGCCCCATGGAGGACGACTTCGACTACGCCGACGCCTTCGCGAGCCTCGACTTCGCGGCGCTCAAGCGTGATCTGCACGCGCTCATGACCGACTCGCAGCCCTGGTGGCCGGCGGATTTCGGTCATTACGGTCCGCTGTTCATCCGCATGGCGTGGCACAGCGCCGGCACCTACCGTATCGGGGACGGCCGCGGCGGCGCCGGGCGAGGCAGCCAGCGCTTCGCGCCGCTCGACGCGTGGCCCGACAACGTCAACCTCGACAAGGCGCGCCGCCTCCTGTGGCCGATCAAGCAGAAGTACGGGCGCGCGATCTCGTGGGCCGATCTGATGATCCTCGCCGGCAACGTCGCGCTCGAGTCGATGGGGCTCCAGACGTTCGGCTTCGGCGGCGGCCGCGAGGACATCTGGGAGCCCGAGGTCGACGTCTCGTGGGGCGAGGAGAAGGTCTGGCTCGAGGACAAGCGATACTCGGGCGACCGCGAGCTCGACGAACCCCTGGCCGCGGTGCAGATGGGCCTCATCTACGTCAACCCCGAGGGCCCGAACGGCAACCCCGATCCGGTCGCGGCGGCGCGGGACATCCGCGAGACGTTCGCGCGCATGGCGATGGACGACGAGGAGACCGTCGCGCTCATCGCCGGTGGGCACACGTTCGGCAAGACCCACGGCGCCGGGGAGCCGGGCGCGCACGTCGCCGCGGATCCGGAGGCCGCGGACATCGTCGAGCAGGGCTTCGGCTGGCGGAACCGGCTCGGCAAGGGCCATGGTGGTGACACGATCACGAGCGGCCTCGAGGTCACGTGGACACGCACGCCGACCGCGTGGAGCAACGACTTCCTCGAGCACCTGTTCGCGTACGACTGGGAGCTGACGAAGAGCCCGGCGGGCGCGCACCAGTGGCGGCCGAAGGCGGGCGCGGGCGCGGGTACGGTGCCGGACGCTCACGATCCGTCGAGGCGGATCGCGCCGGGCATGCTCACCACCGATCTCGCGCTGCGCTTCGATCCGGCCTACGAGAGGATCGCGAGGCGGTTCCTCGCCAACCCGGATCAGCTCGCGGACGCCTTCGCGCGCGCGTGGTTCAAGCTCACGCATCGCGACATGGGGCCACGCGCGCGGTACCTGGGACCCGAGGTGCCCGCCGAGGAGCTCCTGTGGCAGGACCCGATCCCCGCGGTCGATCACCCGCTGGTGGACGCCCAGGACGTCGCCGCGCTGAAGCAGCAGATCGTCGCGTCGGGGCTCACGGTCCCGCAGCTCGTGTCGACCGCGTGGGCGGCCGCGTCGACGTTCCGCGGGTCGGACAAGCGTGGTGGCGCCAACGGCGCGCGCATCCGCCTCGCGCCTCAGAAGGACTGGGAGGTGAACGAGCCGGCGAAGCTCGCCCGGGTGCTCGGCGTCCTCGAACGCATCCAGCAGGCGTTCGACGGCGCCCGGTCCGACGGCAAGAAGGTGTCGCTCGCCGATCTCATCGTGCTCGCCGGCAACGTGGGCGTCGAGCAGGCCGCGGCGAGGGCCGGGTACGCGATCGCGGTCCCGTTCTCACCCGGCCGCGCCGACGCCTCGGCGGCGCAGACCGACGCCGCGTCGTTCGCCTTCCTCGAGCCGATCGTCGACGGGTTTCGCAACTACGCGAGGGACCGGTACGCGGTGCCGGCCGAGGCGCTGCTCGTCGATCGGGCGCAGCTCCTGACCCTGACCGCGCCGGAGATGACGGTCCTGCTCGGTGGGCTTCGGGCGCTGGGCGTGACCGTGGGTGGGAGCACGCACGGCGTCTTCACCAGCCGCCCGGGAACCCTGTCGAACGACTTCTTCGTGAACTTGCTCGATATGAACACCGCGTGGCAGGCGGTGTCCGGTTCTCCGGACATCTACGAGGGCCGCGATCGGAGGACCGGCGAGGTCCGCTGGACCGGGACGCGCGTCGATCTCGTCTTCGGGTCCAACTCGGTGTTGCGCAGCCTCGCCGAGGTCTACGCGTGCGCGGACGCGGAGGAGAAGCTGGTCCGCGACTTCGTGAAGGTCTGGGACAAGGTGATGAACCTCGACAGGTTCGACCTCGGCGCGGCCCGATAGCGCCGCGCGGGGTGTGGCGCGTGTGTCGGATGCGCCGCATCATGGGAGAGGGGAACCGACACACATGCGGCGGCTGAGATTCGAGATGCGGGCGATGGCCGGGTACGGCCTCCTCGTGGTCCTCCTCGCCGGCGGCATGGCGCTCTCGATCCGCGGCTTCGCCTCGGTCTCCGCGGCGCAGGTCGCCCGCGTGCAGGCGGAGGAGCGGAAGATCGCGCTCGTCGAGCACCTGCGCTGGCGGATCGAGCTGATGGTGTCGGACGGCCGCGGCTACCTGCTCTCGGCGGACGCCGAGCTCGTCGAGACGACCGAGCGCGCGGCCCGGCGCTTCGACGAGAGCGTGCGTACGCTCCGCGAGGAGCGGCTCAGCACCGCCGGCGCAGTGCTCGTCGCGGACATCGAGGTGGCCGCCGCAGAGTTCCGGCGGGTCCAGGAGGAGCTGATCTCGGCGCGCCGGCTGACGTCGAGCCCAGGCCCCCTCGTGGCGCGGTTCGAGGAGGAGCTCTTGCCGCGGCGCGCCACGCTCGAGGCGTCGCTCGCGCAGCTCGTCGCTCACAAGAAGGCGCTGCTCGAGGAGGCGCACGAGGAGACGCGCAAGCGCCGGCTCGAGGTCGAGCTGGGGCTCTACGCGCTCCTCGGGCTCTTGGTCCTCATCGGCCTGCTCGTGGCGCGCTTCTTCTCCCGTCGCCTCGGCCGCGCGTATCGCGACGAGCGCGAGGCGCTCGAGACCGCACGCCGGGCGGTGTTCGCGCGGGACCAGCTCATGGGGCTCGTGGCCCACGATCTGCGCAGCCCGCTGAATGCGATCATGATGAACGCCGAGCTCATGGCGATGGTCGATGACGTCGAGAAGCTGCGGCGTCGCGCCGAGGCGATCTCGCGGGTGTCCAAGCGCATGGAGCACCTGGTCGAGTCCATGCTCGACATCGCGACGCTCGAGGCGGGGCGCTTCACGGTCAAGCCGGCGCCGCAGCCCGTCGGCGAGCTGCTGGACGACGCGACCGAGATGCTCGGCCACCAGGCGGCCGCCAAGCAGGTCGTGCTCGAGCGTGACGCGGACGCCGATGACGCGACGGTCTGCGCCGACCGCGAGCGCGTGGTGCAGGTGCTGTCGAACCTCGTCGGGAACGCGGTCAAGTTCACGCCGCCCGGGGGCACGGTGACGATCTCGGCCCACCGGGAACCGGACACCGTGCGCTTCACCGTGGCCGACACCGGTCCGGGCATCGGCGCCGAAGATCTCCCGCGCGTGTTCGACCGCTTCTGGAAGCGCGAGCGCGCCGGCGGGACCGGCCTCGGCCTGTTCATCGCGAAGGGGATCGTCGAGGCGCACGCCGGGCGGATCTGGGCCGAGAGCGAGCGCGGGCAGGGCGCGCGCTTTCACTTCACGCTGCCGACCCCGCCGTGACGGCTCTGGCGGGTGAGCGCAGCTCCGCCACGGCCGTTGCGGACATGCGATGAGTGTCAACGTGGGTGGTACCTGAGCTGGACCAGCCCGGAGGGGAACGCCTCGACGCCGTCCAGGGCGAGCGCGCGCTCGCTGCCCTCGAAGAGGGGGATGCCGCCGCCCAGCACCACCGGGATGATCGAGATGGTGAGATCGTCGAGCAGCCCGGCGGCCAGGAACTGCTGGATCACGCGACCGCCGTCGACGTAGGCCCGCCGGTGGCCGTCGGCCGCGAGCCGGGCGACGAGCTCGGCCGGGTCGCCGCCGAAGAGCTCCTCGCCGTGACGCGGATCGGCCGGGCGGTGCGTCAGGACGATCACGCGCTTGCCGCTGTACGGCCAGGCGTCGAAGCCCTGGACCGTGTCGTACGTGCCGCGCCCGAGCACCACCACGTCGACGGTCTCGGCGAAGCGGGCGTAGCCGTAGTCCTCGCCCGGCTGCTGCACGGCGGCGAGCCAGTCGAGCCGGCCGTCGCGGCGGGCGATGTAGCCGTCCAGGCTGGTCGCGATGTACACCGAACAACGCAGGTCAGATGATTGGGGTTGCATATTCTACAGTGTAGAATATGAGGCATGAAACGCAACCGCCGCCGTGCCGGGCGTCCACGCCGGTCCGTGATCGATCGCGAGCGCGTGCTGGACGCCGGGCTCGCCCTCCTCGAGGAGCGGGGCCTCGAGCACACGACCATGCGGGGCATCGCGCGACGGCTGGGGGTCGATCCCATGGCCCTCTATCACTACTTCCCCGATCGCGACGCCGTCCTGCGCGCCGCCGCCGAGCGGGTCTACGCGGGACTCTCCCCGCGCCGCGCGCGCGGCTGGCGGGGACGGCTCCACGCGCTCGCGGCGGCCTACGTCGACCTCCTCCGCCGCGCCGGAGAGCTCCTGCGCTACCTCACGCGCAGCGCGCTCGCCGCGCGCGAGGCGACCGCGCGCTTCCGCGCCCTCTTCGACGCGGCGATCGTCCCGCTCCGGTTCTCGCCGGCGACCGCCCGGGCCGCGCACGACGCCTACGTGGACCTCCTGCACGGCTTCGCCCTGGGCGGCGACGCGCCGCGCGCGCGGCTACGCGCCGAGGTCGCCGTGCTGCTGGCCGGCTTCGGCGCGCTGGCCCGGTGACGTCGCGGTGAGTCGGGCGACGCGAACCGGTGTTCACGATGCGGCGCGCAACCCAGCGGGAACAGGCCGGCGGCGTCCGGGCACGGGGCGTGAAATCCAGGGGGCCCATGCATCGACTCGCATGGTCCTCCCTCGCCCTCCTCACCGCCTCGCTCGCCCTCGACGTCGGAACCGCCCAGGCCTCGCCCGGTGAGGGCCCCTCGGTCCGCGATCACCGCACCGAGCGGTCGCCCGGCGTCGAACGCCGCTACCGCCGGCGCCCCGGCCCGCGCCTCATGATGCCGCTCAAGGTCGACCTCGGCATGACGGGCGCAAACACCTCGATGGGATACCTGCCGGGCGTCGAGCTCCGCGCCGGCATCCACTGGGCGTCGCTGTCGCCGCAGCCGACGAACTTCGACGTCGGCCTCGGCGTGTTCGGCGCGGTCCTGGTCGGCCCGACCGACGACGCCATGCCCGACGCCGAGAACGACGTGCTCTACGGCGGCGGCTACGTCGAGATCGGCCAGACGCTGTCGAAGGGCGACTGGTGGCGCACGTGGGGCGCGGCGCGCGGCGAGTACCTGGGGGTGAGCGCGTTCGGGCAGGAGCAGGCGGGCTTCGGCCTCGCCGGCCGCCTCAGCGCGGAGCTGTACGCCAGCGGCGTCGGCATCGAGCCCCGCGGGCTCTTCCTGGGGACCTACGCCGTGGGCGTCTACGCCGAGGCGGCGGGCCGCGGGCTGGGGGAGGACGTGAGCTCGCTCCAGGTGAGCGCCGGCCTCACGTTCCGCACGCCGCTCGTGTTCGCTCCCTGAGCCTCGGCCGACGCGCGCGATCGACCGCTGGGTCGACTTGTCGCGGGCGCCCCGCCGCCGGCTCGTGCTACGCGTGGCTCCCATGGACCGGCTCGACCAGCGGCGGCGCGCGCTCGAGCTGCTCCGTAGCCACGGCTGGGCGACGGTGTCGTTCCAGCTCCTCGAGGCCGACTTCGAGTACTGGTTCGACGGCGACGACGCGTTCGTCGCCTACATCGACACCGGCGGCGCGTGGGTCGCGGGAGGTCCGCCCATCGCGCCGTCGGCGAGGCTGGTCGAGGTCACGCACGACTTCGTCGCCGCCGCGCGCGCGGCCGGGCGCCGCGCGTCCTTCTTCGCGTGCGAGCAGCGCTTCGTCGACGCCATCGGCGCGCCCGCGCTGCGCATCGGGGAGCAGCCGGTCTGGGACCCGCGGGAATGGGACGCGGCGCTCGCCCATCCGCAGGCGTCCTCGCTCCGCTACCAGCTCCGCCGCGCCCGCAAGAAGGGCGTCAGCGTGCGCGAGGTCGACGCCGCGACCGTCGCCGATCGCGCGTCGCCGCTGCACGCCGCCGTCGAGCGCCTGGCCGGGGCGTGGCTCGAGGGTCGGGGCATGGCGCCGATGCGGTTCCTCGTGCAGCTCGAGCCGCTGAGCTTCCCCGACGAGCGCGTGCTCTTCGTGGCGACACGCGGCGACGAGATCGTCGGCTTCCTGTCTGCGGTGCCGGTCTACGCGCGCCGGCGGCTCTTCGTCGAGGATCTGCTCCGCGCGCCGGGTGCGCCCAACGGCACGCTCGAGCTCCTGGTCGACGCGGCGATGCGCGCGGCCCATGCTCGCGACGACGCGGGGGTGACGCTGGGGCTCGCGCCGCTGGCGGGTGATGTCGCGCCGCTCCTCCGCCTCGCACGTCGCTTCTCGGCGCCGCTGTACGACTTCCGCGGGCTGCACGCCTTCAAGGCCCGGTTCCGACCGCGCACGTGGGAGCCCGTGTACCTGTGTGCGCCGGAGACCTCGACGGTCATGGCCCTGCACGACGGCCTGACGGCGTTCGCCGGCGGCAGCCTCGTGCGCTTCGGCCTGGCCACGCTGCGCCGGCGCCCCTGGCTCCTGGCCACCGCCTTGCTCGCGGTCGTCGCCCTCGCCGCCGTCGCGCTGTGGCTGGTCACCTGACGGCGGGTGTACGATCGGCGCATGCGTCATCTGCTCGGCCTCGGGATCGTCCTCGCTGCCGGCGTGGCGGCGGCGTGTGGAGACGGCGGCGTCGAGGTCGACAACCCGCTGACCGATCCCGAGGACGGGCCGCCGGCCGGCAACCCCGACGGCACGTGCGCGATCCCCGCGGCGGGCGGGCTCGCCGACGTCTCGAGCCCACGCACGGTCGTCGGCGACGGCACCTCCGCGAGCTGCACCGGCGACGCGGTCATCGCGGCCGTCGCCGCGGGCGGCGTCATCACGTTCGCATGCGGACCCGATCCCGTGACGATCACGCTCGATCGCCCGGCCAAGATCTTCAACGATACCGGCCCCGACATCACGATCGACGGCGGCGGCAAGGTCACGCTCTCGGGCGGCGGCCGGACGCGCATCCTCTACATGAACACGTGTGATCCCGAGCAGCGCTGGACGACGCCCAGCTGCGACAACCAGGATCATCCGCGACTCACCGTCCAGAACCTCACGTTCATCGATGGCAACTCGAAGAACGAGGGCGAGTACGACGGCGGCGGCGCGATCTGGGCGCGCGGTGGTCAGCTCAAGCTGGTCAACACGCGGTTCTTCGGCAACGTCTGCGCCGACACCGGCCCCGACGTCGGCGGCGCCGCCGTGCGTGCGTTCGACCAGTACGAGGATCGCCCGATCTACGTCGTCAACACGACCTTCGGCGGCGCCGCCGGCTTCGGCAACACGTGCTCGAACGGCGGCGGCCTCTCGAGCATCGGGGTGTCGTGGACGATCGTGAACAGCCTCTTCTCGCACAACCGCGCGATCGGCAACGGCGGCAACCCACCGCAGGGTGGCGCGCCCGGCGGCGGCAGCGGCGGCGCGATCTACAACGACGGCAACGAGATGACGCTGTCCTTGTGCGGCGTCGCCATCCGCGACAACGACGTCGTCCAGCATGGCGCGGCCATCTTCTTCGTGAGCAACAACCACACGGGCGACGTCCGCATCGATCGCTCGGTCATCACGCGCAACACGGGCGGCTCCTGGTATCCGCGGTACCCGATGATCTCGGCCCACGACGACACGCCGATCGTCGTGACCGACTCGACCATCGAATGACGTGACCGTCTACACCGCGGCGCCGAACAGCGCGCCGGCGGCGTAGGTGAGCGCCATCGCGAGCGCGCCCCAGACCGTCACGCGCGCGGCGCCCGGCAGCAACCGGGCGCCGCCGGCCTTGGCGGCGAGCGCGCCGAGGATCGCGAGGGTCACGAGCGCGCTGCCGACGATCGCCGGCGACAGCGCGGAGCGGGGCACGAGGAGCGCGAGCGCCACCGGCACGACGGCGCCGACGGCGAACGTGCCCGCCGACGCCGCGGCGGCGAGCAGGGGCCGCGCCCGCTGCGCCTCGACGATGCCCAGCTCGTCGCGCGCGTGCGCGCCGAGCGCGTCGTGGGCCATGAGCTGGTCGGCGACCTGGCGCGCCAGGGCCGGCTCGAGCCCGCGCGCCTGGTAGATCTTGGCCAGCTCGACGTGCTCGGCCTCGCGATCGGCGGCCAGCTCGCGGCGCTCGATGGCGAGGTCGGCCTCCTCGGTGTCGGCCTGCGACTGCACCGAGACGTACTCGCCCGCCGCCATCGAGATGGCGCCCGCGACCATCCCGGCGACGCCGGCGGCCGCGACCGCCGTCGAGGAGGCCTTGCTGGCGGCCACGCCCAGCACCAGGCTCGACGTCGACACGATGCCGTCGTTGGCGCCGAGCACGGCCGCGCGCAGCCAGCCGACGCGCGCGAAGCGGTGGCGCTCCTTGTGGTGACGCTTGCCGCGCGCCTTCGTCATGGGCGCCCAGTCTAGCCGCGCGCCCGGGCGAGGAGCAGCTCGCGCTCGCGCGCGTTGCGGGTGAGGGACGCGGCGCGCTCGAGCTCGGCCCGCGCCTCCGCGTCGCGACCCAGGCGCGTGAGCAGATCGGCGCGCACCGCGGGCAGGAGGTGGTAGCGCTGCATCGCGGGGAGCGCGGTGATGGCGTCGACGATCGCGAGCCCCGCCGCCGGCCCGAACGCCATGCCCACGGCGACGGCGCGGTTGAGCTCGACCACGGGCGACGACGTGACGTGCGCGAGCGCCTCGTACAGCGCCGCGATCTTCACCCAGTCGGTCTCGTCCGCCGTGCGCGCGCGCGCGTGGCACGCCGCGATCGACGCCTGGAGGACGTAGGGGCCCGGCGGTCCCGGCGATCCCGGCGGCGCCCCGGCGGTCGCCTCGGCGCGCGCGAGCGCGGCCAGGCCGCGCCGGATGAGGAGCTGATCCCAGCGCGTGCGGTTCTGCTCGAGCAGGAGGATCGGCGCGCCGTCGGGCCCGACCCGGGCGCGCGCGCGCGACGCCTGGAGCTCCATCAGCGCGACGAGCCCGTGGACCTCGGCCTCGCCGGGCGCCAGCGCCGCGAGGATCCGTCCGAGCCGGAGCGCGTCCTCGCACAGCGCGGGGCGCATCCAGTCGTCGCCGGCGGTCGCGGCGTAGCCCTCGTTGAACACGAGATAAACGACCTCGAGCACGGACGCGAGCCGCGCCGCACGCTCCTCGCCGCGCGGCACCTCGAACGGCACGCCGGCCTCGGCGAGCGTGCGCTTGGCGCGCACGATGCGCTGCGCGATGGTCGCTTCGGGCGCGAGGAACGCGCGCGCGATCTCGTCGGTCGTCAGCCCGCAGAGCAGGCGCAAGGTCAGCGCGACCCGGGCGTCGCCCGAGAGCACCGGGTGACAGCACGTGAACACCAGCCGCAGGAGGTCGTCGCCGACGTCATCGTCGAGGCGCTCCACCAGCTCGCCGGCGGGATCGCGCGGGGTGGCGCCGTGCGCCAGCTCCTCGTGCTTGTGCTCGATCCGCCGGTTCCGGCGCAGGCGATCGATGGCGCGGTGCTTCGCCGTCGCCATGAGCCAGGCGCCGGGATTGTCCGGGATGCCCGTCTCCGGCCACTTCTCGAGCGCCGTCACCAGCGCGTCCTGCGCCAGCTCCTCGGCGACGCCCACGTCGCGCACCATCCGCGCGAGCCCGGCGTGGAGCCGCGCGGACTCCATGCGCCAGACCGCGTCGATCGTGGCGCGAACGTCAGCCGGGCCAGTTATCGCAGTCCTCGACGAGGCCGGCGTCGAACTCGACGGTCCAGCTGAAGATGAAGCCGTTGTCGATACCCCAGCGGTCCTCGACGCGGATCTTCCACAGGCCGTTGAGCGGGCAACCGACGAACGCGTCGAGCGGCTGCGACGACTGGTAGTCGCCGGCCGGCAGCGTGTAGTTGAGGCCCGTGGCGTTGGCGTTGGCGAAGGGGATCCACGCCGCGTTCACCGCGTCGGGACGCCAGCAGTAGTCCCAGCCGACGCCGGGCTGCGGGTTGCCTTCATCGGCGTCGTTGGGGATGCCGAGGTAGACCTGGCCGCCGGTGCGGCCGGGGAACTCGTGGAGCATCACGCGGGTGCCGGTCGGGCACTCGGCGTAGATGACGAGGTCGCGCATCCACGAGTGCTCCATGTTCACGCAGATGCCGCGGAGCCCCTGGATCGACGGCAAGGTCTGGCCGTCGGTGAAGCCGGTGAAGTTGAGCGCGTTCTCGTAGCCCGCGCAGGGCTGGGTCAGGTCCGCGGGGCAGGCGCCGTCGGGCAGCGCGAGCATGCCGGACGGCGAGTCGAGGACGCCGCAGTTCTCGTTGGTCGTGCACGCCGTCTGCGTGTGGCAGTCGGGGTCGTCGCAGTCGAAGCGGCCGTCGCAGTCGTCGTCGGTCTGGTTGTCGCAGACCTCCGCGCCGGTGGGGACGCAGCTGCCGTTGCCGCTGTCCACGCCGCCGTTGCCGTCATCGTCATCGTCACTCCCCGACACACTGGGGCCACACGCGGCGACGGCCGCGGCGGTGAGAGCCAAGGTCAGAAGGCGAAACGAGCTCCACGACTTCGACATAACGAATGCACCTCGCTGTTATGGCGCCGGACTTGAGCACAGCGCGGTGGCCCACCGCTACCCCAAAATGAATGACATCGGCAGTCCGCGGTCGCTGAACCGAGGCCGCAGGTGCCGACCCCGCCTCGGAAATTTGCGGGCTCGCGTACCATGGGTGCCGTGTTTCGCGCCCGCATGTTCATGCTTCTCGTGCTCCTCCCCGCCTGCCCCAAGGACGTATCCAGGGGCTCGACGCAGCGCGACGAAGTCGTCGTCCCGACCCCGACGCCGGCGCCGGGCCCGAGCGATCCCGGCCCATTTCGCCCGTCGACCGTGGCCCTGCGCACCGACGCCGTGATCCCCGCGACCCTCGACTGGGCGCACCCGGTGGTCACCCGCCGGACGCTCGAGCAGGACCTGGCCCGGGGAGCGCCGCCGAAGGGCAAGCTCGTGGTCTCGTTCCAGCACGGCGGCTGGGAGTCGTACGACGCCGACGCCCAGGCGCTCGCCTTTCGGCTCCACGGCCTCGAGGGGATGGACCTGGATCCGCCGGTCGTGTTCATCCCCGCCCCGTCCATCATGGTCGGCTCCTTGCCCGGACCGATGGGGGGCAGCGTCACCTTGCACGTGTCGGACCTCCAGGCGGCGACGTCGATCGCCCGCGAGACCGCCGACGCTCTGCGGGTGGGTGACACCGAGGACCCGGTCGTCACCCAGTTCCTGATCGAGCTCGGCGAGAAGGCGACCACGTCCGAGGGCGCCGACTACTGGAACGCGCGGCTCCTGGGCGTCCGGCTGGTCCGGATGAAGGAGCGCTCGATCCTCCTCGAGGGAACGCCGCGCGATCGGGCGCGCTGACCGGGCGTACCCGACGCCTCACGGCGCTCTCACGGGGGCGTGGCTGGCACCTCACGGAGGTAGGGGCGTCTACTGGACGCAGGGGGAACGAACATGCATCGCACCGCGCTCACCGTCGCCACGCTCGTCAGCTCGACCGCGCTCGCCTGGGCGCAGACGGCACCCGAGCCCATCTCCGCGCCGATCGATCAGCCGCCGGCCGAGCCGTCGGCGGAAAGCGAGAAGGCCGCCAAGGAGCCCGGGCGCGGCGACTTCGACGCCGGCGGCCAGGTGCGCCTGCCGAGCGGCCCGGACGAGATGGGGCAGTACGCGACCTTCAACTGGATCGCCGCGGACCTGAAGGGCAAGTACTACCTCCTCGATACGGTCACGGTGAACGGCCACGTCCCGCTCGCCGTGAAGAAGCCGGACATCGACGGCCTCGAGGCCAGGACGATCGGCGGCATGACGATGACGCTCGACGCGCGCCTGCCCAGGTGGGACGTGCCCTTCGCGCCCAGGGCCAAGGACACCGACGTCGCGCTGGTCCTGACCGGCGCGTACATGCGCGAGGGCGCGATGCTGCTCTCGGAGAAGGACTTCCCGCTGTTCCTGGGCGACTTCAAGCCGGGCGTCGCCGGCGGTCTCGATCTGCGCGTGAAGATGTCGAGCGTCATCGACCTCGAGCTCGCGCCGAAGTTCGTCTACCAGGCGGGCACGGCCGAGTCGCTCAGCGCGGTGCAGCTGCCGACCTCGCTCGTCGTCGCGCTCGGCTCGCTCATCAAGGTATCGGCGGATCTCGGCGTCTTCACCGGCGACGACGTCTCCTTCAAGCCGTCGAACGGCGGCCGCATCTACGCCGGTGGCGCGCTCGACGTGAAGCTCGGGCCGATCATCGCGCACGGCGGCCTGGGCGTCGCGAGCCTGCTGACCGGCGCGGACAGCATGTACCCGACGATCAGCGACTCGGTCTACATCGACCTGAACGTCAAGTACGCGAAGTGATCACGGGCCGCCGCCGACGCTCACGCAACGGCTGTTGGTGAGGACGTTGCCGGTGACCGTGAGGGTCCAGGGCGCGCACGTGGTCGACGGGACCGTGCCGTTGTAGCGGACCTCGACCCAGACGTCGAAGCCGCGATCCTGTCCGCCGACGTCGTCGCGGCCGACCTCGACCGTCTGGTCGCTCGAGTCGGAGAGGGGGAGGGCGCCGCAGGCCAGGCAGTAGACGATCAGGTCGTAGCTGGCGCCGGCGCCGCTCGCGAGCGCGATCTGCGCCGTGATGGGGATGTCGGCGGGACCGTTGCTCTCGCGGATGCGCACGCGCACGATCGCCTCGGTCGTCCCCGTCGTGTTGACGCTTTGCGCGGCGTCCCCGTTGACGGTCAGGGCGACGCTCGCCACCGGGTTGCAGGTCGGGTTGGTGTCCTGGAGCTCGCAGCCGTTGTCGGGATCGCCGTCGCAGTTGGCGGCGCCGTTGTTGCAGCTCGGCACGCAGTTACCCAGGGTGCAGCTGGTCGTGCCGCGGGGGTTGGTGCAGGTGTTGCCGCACTCGCCGCAGTTGTCCTCGTCGCCCATGAGGTCGAAGCCCTCGTCCATCGTCGAGTCGCAGTCGTCGTCGGCGCCGTTGCACACCTCGACGTTGGTCGGCGTGGTGTCCGAGCAGACCACGCCCATCCCGTCGAGCGCGCAGCTGTTCGTGCCCTCGAGGCAGAGGTCCGCGTCCGCGCCGTCGCACATCGCCGCGACCATGAAGCCCTCGTCCGTCATCCCGTCGCAGTCGTCGTCCATGCCGTTACACAGCTCGGCGTCGTCGTCGCCGCTCGTGTCGCCGCAGACCACGGCGCCGTTGCCGTCGCAGATCGTCATGTCGTCGAGGCACTGATCGGCGTCGGGGCCGTCGCAGGGCGCGCCGGCGGTGAGACCCTCGTCGATCATGTTGTCGCAGTCCTGGTCGGTGCCCTCGCAGGTCTCCGCGGTGGGGACGCAGGCGTCGACCTCGACGGCGGCGTCGGTCGGGTCATCGTCGCCGGGATTCGGCCCGCCGGGCTGGAACGAGCACGCCGCAGCGGCCGTGGCGCAGAGGAGGAGCACGGCCAGCGACGGAGAGCGCATGGAGGCATCCTAGGCCCGAGGCGGGGGTCTTCGCCAGAAGCTTGCTTCTCTGTGGCCTGGGACACGCCCGTCACATCACCAGGCGAAGATGAGCTCACCAGGCAGCGAGGCATACTCATGCGGTGCGGCTCATCCCGCTGATCCTCGTCGCGTGTACGGCGCCGCCGCTCCCCGCGCCCACGCAGTCTCCATCTGCCTCTCCCTCTCCCTCTCCCTCTCCCTCTCCACCTCCATCTCCCTCTCCACCTCCATCTCCCCTCACCATCTCCATCACCGAGCACCCTCACCTCGACACCTGGACCGTCACCTGGACGCTCGCCTCCGCCTCCGCCTCCGCCTCCGCCTCCGAAGCCCCCGCCATCATCTTCGACCGCCGCATCCCGTCCAACCGCCACGAGACCTGGCGCCTCGCCGACGGTCTCGTCTGGGACGTCGACCCGAGCGGCGACTACGAGGTCATCCGCGCGGCCGACGGTGCCGCCCGCAGCGTCTTCACCGCGACCTTCCCCTCCGACACCCGCGAGGTCGGCCGCGCGCCGTCGCTCAACGTCCGCTTCACCGATGGCAGCCGGCTGCTCTTCACGGCGCAGGTCGGCGCCTACGGCTTCTCCTGCGCGCCGCGCTGCCTGCGCCTCGATCGCGATGCCCCGCGCCGCTGGCACTTCCACACCTCGCCCGGTCGAACCCTGCGCGTCCTCGACCACGCCGCGACCGGCGAGCTCGTCTGGGACGAGCCGGCCGGCGACGTGCGCGGGACGTACCTCTACGCCGGCTCGATCCCTCCGACGAGGCACGAGCGCGTCACGCTCGTCGCCGATCCGGGCCTGCCCGCGTGGCTCACCGCCGACACGGCGCGGCTCCTGCCCGAGCTCTTCGCCTTCCACGGCGACGCGACCGGCGTCGCGCTCGACTTCGTCCCGCTGGTGCTGGCTTCCTACGCCTCGCCCACCCGGCGCGACGACGCACTCCGCGGCAAGACGCTGCCCGGGCTCATCCACGTCGAGGCGATCGGCAGCGCGTGGGTGCGGGCGTCACCGGCCCGGCGCGCGCGCCTGTTCGAGGTGCTCGCCCACGAGGCCTTCCACCTGTGGAACGCGCAGCTGGCCCGCCGCGGCGGCGACAAGCGCGACGAGTGGCTGAGCGAGGGCTCGGCGGTCTACGTCGCCGGGCTGGCGCTCGTCGACGCCGGGCTGCTCTCGCCCCGGGCGCACGAGGAGCGCATCCTCGCCGCGGCCAGCGACTGCATCGCCACGCTGCGCGGCCCGCTCCACGCCGAGGCTGCGGACGCCAGCTACTACGCGTGCGGCGAGCTCGTCCACTTCCTCGTCGATCGCGCGCTGGCCGGGCGGGGCGGGGTGCTCGGCGTCTGGGCCGCGGTCATCGCGCACGCGCGCGCGAGCGGCTCGTACTCGACCGCCGACTTCCTCCGCGAGGTCGAGCGCCGCGGGACCGCCGCGCCCGGTGGCGCGGCCGTCGCCGCCGACGTCCGCCGGATCCTGGAGGAGGGCCTCGGCGCGGATCCCGTGGCGCTCGTCGCGCGGATGCTCGACGACGCGCGGCTCCCGACGAGACGCGCGGGCGGCGGACGAAGGCTCGTGCGCAGGCGTTGAACGGTCAGCTCGCGAGGGGCGGGCGCGCGACCGGCACGGGCTCGTCGCCGACGGTGATGCGCGCACACGCCTTGCCGTGGCCCAGCGCGTACTTGATCGTCGGGTAGACGCGCGCGACGGTGAGCGCGAAGGCGAGGGAGATGAGCCCCTTCGCCCCCCAGCGGCGGACGACCTCCTCGCGGTGCTCGTCGGCCGCCAGATCGTGGGCGAGCGAAGCGCGCGCGAAGCGCACGGCGAGGACGACGTCCGGCGACATCGCCAGCTCGTCGCCGGCGAGGACGGCGGCCAGCTGCTTGCCGTCGACGCCGTCGCGCAGCGCCATCGTGACGTTCAGCTGCGTGCACGGGCCGCAGTCCTCGGTCATCGTGCCGACGAGCTTGGCCGCGTACCAGGCCGCCTTCGGCGCGCCCTTGCGGTAGGTGCCCATCGCCTGGATGCGCGCGAAGGCGAGCACCGCGGCGAGGTCGGCCTCGAGCAGCTCGTGGGCGTAGCTCGCGTCGTAGCCGTAGGTCTTCTCGAACGCCATCAGTCGCCGACGGATGAACCACTTCAGCATCTCGTTCCTCCTGCCACGAGACGACGTGGCCCGGCGGTTCGTGACATGATCGCGCGGCCCATGGTGTCCGTGGTCCGGACTGTCAAGAACACCGAGCGGTTGGCGCAGATCGCGCTGGTCCTCGTCCGCCACGGGTTCGGCGAGATCGTCTCGCGCCTGCCGCTCGGGCCGCTGGCGCCCGCGCCGCCCCCGAGCGGCGCGCCGCGCACGTTCGCGGTGCGCCTGCGCGAGGCGCTGCAGGATCTCGGGCCGTCGTTCGTGAAGCTGGGCCAGGTGATGTCGACGCGACCCGACATCCTGCCGGCGGAGGTGATCGCCGAGCTCAAGAAGCTGCAGGACGACGTGCCGCCGATGACGCCGGAGGAGGTCGACGAGGTCCTGGCCGAGGGTTACGGGGCCAGCCTCGACGCGGTCTTCGCGAGCTTCGAGCGCACGCCGCTGGCGTCGGCGTCGATCGGCCAGGTGCACCTGGCCAGGCTGCGCGCCGGCGAAGGCGAGCCCGACCTCGACGTGGTCGTGAAGCTGCAGCGGCCGCGCGCGCGCGCGACCGTCGAGCGCGATCTCGATCTCCTCTACCTGCTCGCGCGCCTGCTCGAGGCGCACGTGCCCGAGACCCGGACCTTCACGCCGATCGCGATGGTGAGCGAGTTCGATCGCGCGATCACCGCCGAGCTCGACACCGGGCTCGAGGCCGACAACGCCTTGCGCTTCGCCCGCAACTTCGAGGGGCACCCCGAGGTCCGCTTCCCCACGCCGTACCGCCAGGCCTCGGGCAAGCGCACGCTCGTCATGGAGCGCTTCGTCGGCCAGCACCTCGACGACTTCGTCGCGGCCGGCGATGCCCAGACCGGGCCACGCATCGCGCGGCGCGCGCTCGGCGTCATCGCCAAGATGGTCTTCGAGGACGGCTTCTTCCACGCCGATCCGCACCCCGGCAACATCATCATGATGGGCACGGCGCAGGAGCCGGTGCTCGGCCTCATCGATCTCGGGCTGGTCGGCCGGCTGTCCGAGGACATGCGCGACAAGGCGATCCAGCTCATGCTCGCCGCGGTCACGGGCGACGCCAGCGGGCTCGCCGACTCGCTCCTGGCGATGGGCCGGCCCAAGGGCCGCGTCGACCTGCCGCGCTTCCGCGCCGAGGTCGCCGAGCTCTCGGAGAAGTACCTGGGGCGCCCGCTCCAGGAGGTCGAGATGTCGGCGCTCATTCGCGATCTCGTGCAGGGCGCGGTCAAGTACGACATCGAGATGCCGGTCGAGATGCTGATGGTCGGCAAGGCGCTCATGACCGTCGAGGGCGTGGGCAAGCAGCTCGACCCCGAGCTCGACGTGTGGACCGAGCTGCGGCCCTACTTCACCCGGCTGGTGATGGAGCGCTTCGGGCCGCGGCGGATCGGCCGCGACCTCCTGCGCGGGTTCCGTTCGCTCACCACGGGCGCGGTCGATCTGCCGGGGCAGGTGCACGACATCCTCGACGACCTGCGCTCGGGCAAGCTCGAGGTGAAGTCGCGCGATCCGGAGCTCGCGCTGGCGACCGAGCGGCTCGGGCGGCGGGTGTTCACCGCGATCCTCGCCACCGCGCTCCTCGGCGCGGCGACCGCGCTCCTCGTCGTCGATCGGCATGCGACCCTGGCGACGATCCTGATCGTGCTGGCGTCGCTGGTCGTGGCCGGGCACCTCTGGGGCGACCGGCGGCGCGGACGCGCGCGCTGACCCGCGTCACCAGTTCGAGCGATCGGCGGGCGCGAGGCGCAGCTCGTCGATCGGCACGGGCAGGATCTCGGCGCGGACGAGGAACGGCGTCGGGTCGATGTAGCGGAGGGCGCCGTCGTCCTGGATCTCGAGGCCGAAGTGCAGGTGCGGCTCGGCGCTGTGGATGCCGGTCTTGCCCAGCGTGCCGATCACCTGGCCCGCCGTGATCTCGTCACCGACGGACACCTCGGCGGCGATCGCGTCGAGGTGCATGTACGACGTGAACACGCCCTCGGGGTGCTCGATGCGGACGTAGCGGCCGCTGCGCCCGTCGCGTCCCGACGCGCTGTGCTCGACGCGCACGACCGTGCCCCAGGCGACGGCGACGACCGGGCGGCCGCGCGGGCCCGCGAGATCGACGCCGCAGTGTCCCTGGCCGCAGCGCGTGGGATCGGAGACGCCCTCGCGGTGTGCGCCGAAGCGGCGGGTGCCGCGCGTCGGGACCTTCTCCTCGCTGCCGGTCACCGGGTGCACCCAGTCGAGCAGGCTCGGGCGCTCCTCCTCGAGCCCGTCGAGCTCGATCTGCTCGAGTGTCTCGGTCGTCGTCGTGCGCGGCGGCCGGGGCTCGTCCTCGAGGTACTGCTCCTCGATGATCACGGGCTCGATCACGCGGACGGCCACGTGCTCCGGCTCGGTCGCCGGGTCGCCCACGTTGGCGGTCACGCGCACGGGCTCGCGCTCGATGATGGTCACCGCGGCGCTCGAGAGCATCGCGGCGAACGCCACGCCGACGCCGACGACCGGCATCGCGTAGCGCGCGAGGCGGCGCGGGCGGGACTCGCGCGCGGCGGCGTCGAGGGACGTCGCGGCGGCGTCGACGACCGGGGCCGTCGCGGCGCGCACCGGCGGGCCCTCCGTCGCGCACCGCGCGCAGTAGAGGACCACGCGACCGTCGGCGCCGATCACGGGCCGCGCCGAGGACACGGCGATGTCGCCGCTGCATCCCGCGCAAGCTCCGTGGGTCACGGCTTCGACTCTACGGATCGGCGCTGGTGGTGTCCCGCCGCGCGTGCAAGATTCCAGCTGTGCCCAGGTGTCCTACAAGGGCGGTGCGGGAGTCGCCGTGACGGCGCGGAAGCTCGAGGAACGGATCGCGCGGCTGGTCGCGCCCGACGTTTCCGTCGCCGAGATCCGCGACGCGATGCGCGCGAAGATCGGCGTCCTGGTGGCCGGCGCGGCGAAGCTGGTGGCCGCCCGGGAGGAGATCTCCCTCTACCCCGAGCTCGCGCCAGCCTTCGCGCGCCTGACGGAGCGCGCCGTCGAGCGCGACCCGCAGTGTCGCGGCAAGATCGCCATCGCACGGGCGCTCCACCAGCTCGATCGGTGGGAGGACGAGGTCTTCGTACGTGGCGTGACGTATGTGCAAGAGGAGCCGGTGTGGGGTGGTCGCGAGGACACCGCGGCCGAGCTCCGCGGCGTGTGTGGCCTGGCGTACGCGCACGCGGGGCGCAGTGACGCGCTCGACGTGCTGGCCGAGCTGCTCGCCGATCCCCAGCGCATGGCGCGCACCGCGGCGGCCCAGGCGCTCGGAGACTCCGGACGCCCCGACGCCACGGCGCTCCTGCGCTTCAAGATCCGCACCGGCGATCCCGAGCCCGCGGTGATCGGCGCGTGCTTCGGTTCGCTCCTGGCGCTCGCGCCGACGGCCTCGCTCGCGTACGTCGCCGGCTTCCTCGGCGATGACGTCGACGAGCGCGCCGAGGGCGCGGCCCTGGCGCTCGGCGAGAGCCGCCTCGCGGCGGCGGCCCCGATCCTGATCGCGTGGTGCGAGCGCGTCGCCGCCGACGTGCGCGCCCGCGTGGGATACCTCGCGCTCGCGCTCCTGCGCGACGAGACCGGGAACGCGCGCCTGCTCGAGGTCGTCGCGTCCGGCGCCGAGGACGACGCGCTCGCGGCGCTGCGCGCGCTGGCGACGTTCAAGGCCGATCCGCGGCTGACCGAGCGTGTGCGCACGGCGGCGCGCGCGAGCCGCGTGCGCGCGGTTCGCGACGAGGCCGATGCGGCGCTCGCGTCGAGCTGATCTACGATGCGCGGCATGCGGAACCTCCACCTGATCGCGCTCGCCGTCCTCCTCGTTCCCGCGCTGGCCGTGGCGCAGCCCGCGAAGCCGGCGAAGACCAAGCTCACGTGGTACGGGCATGCCGCGTTCCGCGTCGACACGCCGAGCGGGAAGGTGA
The DNA here is from genome assembly GCA_002344285.1 of Myxococcales bacterium UBA2376. Taxonomy (GTDB): domain Bacteria; phylum Myxococcota_A; class Polyangia; order Haliangiales; family Haliangiaceae; genus UBA2376. Next base: position 38,159 of record DDTA01000050.1, on the reverse strand, counting down.
TCCTGATCGACCCGTGGCTCACGAACCCGGCCAACCCGGGCGGCAAGGACGAGCTGGCGAAGCTCACGGCGGCCGATCTCATCCTGGTCACGCACGGGCACGCCGATCACGTCGGGGACGCGGTGGCGATCGGGAAGAAGACCAAGGCCAAGCTCGTGTCCACCTTCGACCTCGGGCGCGCGATGGTGAACGAGCTCGGCTTCCCCAAGGACCAGATCGGGTTCGACACCCAGGGCAACTTCGGCGGCGACCTGACGCTGCTCGACGGCGAGGTCACGATCCGCTTCGTGCCCGCCGTGCACGGCTCGACCGTCGGCAAGGACGAGCACAGCGTCAAGGCGGCCGGCAACCCGGGCGGCTTCGTCGTCGTCGTGAAGGGCGGGCCGGTCCTCTATCACACGGGCGACACCGACGTGTTCGGCGACATGGCGCTCATCGGTCAGGACTTCAAGGTGACGCACATGCTCGCGTGCATCGGCGGCCACTTCACGATGGGGCCGGCCGCGGCGGCGCATGCGGTGAAGCTGGTCAAGCCGCGCAACGTCGTGCCGATGCACTTCGGCACGTTCCCGGTGCTGGCCGGCACCGTCGATCAGTTCAGGGCGGCGCTACGGAAGAAGGGCGCCGGCGCGACGAAGGTGATGGCGCTCGAGATCGGGAAGACCGTCGAGCTGTAGGCGCCAGGCGCCAGGCGCCGTCAGCGCTTCTTCTTCAGCTTCGCGTTGGCCTGCGCGAGCAGCCGCTTGGCCGGAGCCCCACCGCCGAGGCGAACGCTGGTCTTCGCGTGCCTGGCCGCGTCCTTGACGTCGCCGGTGGCCATGGCGACCTGCGCGAGGCCGAGGTGACCCTGCGCGGTGACGAAGCGTCCGCGCGCGACGCGATCGTAGAGCTCGCGGGCGGTGTCCCATTGCTTCTTCTTCGTGGCGGTCTTCGCCTTCGCCAGGAACGCGCGCGCCTGCTTGAGCGTCTTCGCCGCCGGCGCGGCCTTCGGTTCGTCCTTCGGTTCGTCCTTGGGGGCTGCCTCCTCGTCGCGCGGCTTCGCCGGCGCCGCGACCTCTGCCTTGGCCGGCGTCTTCGCCGCGGTCGCCGTGGGCGCGGGCTTCTTCGCCGGCCTGGCCTCGGGCGCCGCCGAGGCGACGGCGGGCGAGGGCGACGGCTCCTCGGTCGCGTCGCCCGACGGGCGCAGCACGAGCAGGTAGAGCGCGACGGCGCCGCCGATCACGAGGGCGAGCACGAGGACGAGCGGGATGACGTCGCGCTTGCGGGCGGTGGGACGCTCGATCGTCATCGCCACGGTGGCGGCGTTGGGGTCGACCGGGTCGAGGAGGAGCGCCGCGGCGGAGGCCCGCTCGGCCGACCTGGAGGTCTCGGTCACCGTCACCGTCTCCGTGGGTGGCGGAGACGCGGCGGCGGGCGGTTGCGGTCGCGCCGGCGCCGCCAGCGCGTCGAGGCAAGCGGTGATGTCGGCGATGACCTCGGCCATCGACGCGTGGCGCTCGGCCGGCTTGCGGGCCATCGCCTTCACGATCAGCGCCTCGACGTCGGGAGGTAGATCGCCGCGCCTCTCGCGGGGGCGCGGAGGGTCGTGCTGCACCTTCTCGAGCAGGATCTTGGTGAACGTGTCGCCGCGATACGCCGGCTGGCCGGTCGCCATCTCGTAGAGCATGGCGCCCAGCGCGTAGATGTCGCTCCGCTCGTCGGCCGTCGCCTCCATCGCCTGCTCGGGCGCCATGTACTCCGGCGTGCCGACGGCGAGCCCGGGCTGGGTGAGGCGCCGGCGGGGTTGCTCGCCGCCGACGGTGAGCGCGATGCCGAAGTCGAGCACCTTCACGAAGTCGCGGTCACCGTCGCGATCGATGAGCAGGACGTTCTCCGGCTTGAGGTCGCGATGGATCACGCCCTGGGCGTGCGCCGCGGCCAGCGCCTGCGCGATCTGGCGCGTGATGCGCAGCGCGCGCTCGAGCGACAGGTTGCCGTCGCGCATGGCCTCGCCGAGCTCGACGCCCGCGAGGTGCTCCATCACGAAGTAGAGCCGGCCGTCGGCGGTGGTGCCCGAGTCGGTGACGTCGACGATGTGGGCGTTCGCGATCTGCGAGGTCATCCGCGCCTCGGCGCGGAACCGCTCCACGGCGTCCGCCGTGTTGGCGAACACGGCGTGCAGGATCTTGAGGGCGACCTTCTTGCCGATGCCCGTGTGCTCGGCGGCGTAGACCCGGCCCATGCCGCCCTCGCCGATCAGGCGGATGAGGCGATAGCGTCCGTCGATGACATCCGAGACGGACTCGCGCGCAGGTCTGGGAGGGGTGGACCGCAACGGGACGGCTCCGGGATACGATAATACGGGGATCCCGTGCAGGCCCGACAGGCCCGCTGTGGCGCGATGTGGGCGCGGCGCAAGTGTCAGTCGAGGCTGCGATCTTCCAGGATCGCAAGCAAGAACCGGGTCATGCGCGCGGTGTAGGCGAGCTGTACGTTGGCGAACGTGTCGGTCGCCCGGTGGTAGTTCGGGTTCGAGTCGCCGCCGGCGAACTCCTCGCAGACGCCGACGGTGACGAAGCCGCGCGACGCGAACGACTCGTGGTCGCTGCCGGCGAACGTCGGGTTGACGGTGACCGGGATGTTGCGCGGGCCGGCGTGCGCGCGATAGAGGGCCTCGAGGTCGGCGTGCGGCTTCCACAGCTCGATCGCGCCGTCGCCGTCGCCGTCGAAGCTGATCATGTCGAAGGCGTGGACGCTGTCGACCGCCGTCATCTCGTCGCGGAGCTTGAGCGCGTACGCGGTGCTGCCGATGAGGCCGGCCTCTTCCTGATCGAACAGGACGAGGTCGATCGCTCGATCGCGCGTCGGGCGTGAGCCCAGGTAGCGCGCCGCGACGACGACGATCGCGGTGCCGGTGCCGTTGTCGGCGGCGGCGGGGCCCGCCATGACCCCGTCGAAGTGGGCGCCGACGACGATGCGCGGCATCGTCGAGCCCGTGGTCGACGGCAGGTGCACGACCACGTTCTTGCCGCTGCCGTAGTCGTGGAGCGTGGGCGCGAGCCCGAGCCGCGTCAGCTCGTCGAACAGGTACTGCCGGGCGGCGCTGCGCTCGGCGGCGGTGGCGCGGCGCGAGATCGTGACGCCGGGCGCGGCGGGCTCGACGCCGGTGAGCTTGCCGAGCACCTCGGCGAGGTAGCCGTCGAGCCACACGCAGGCGTCGGGATCGGGGCACGTGACGACGTCGGCGGCGTCGGTCGGCGCGTCGGCGCCGCCGTCGACGGTCTCGCCGTCGAGCGACGCCGCGTCGACGGATCCGTCGCCGTCGCCGCCTCCGCAGGCGGACGCGGTCAGGGTCGCGGCGAAGCCGAGGACGAGCGCGAGCGCGGACGGCGACATCGCGGCGGACCATACCTCATCGCCGGCGCGGCCCGTGTGATCACTCGGCCACGACGCACTCGGCGCCGTCGACGTCGGCCGCGCAGGTCAGGCCCAGCTCGGCGCAATCGAGCGAGACCACGCGGCGCGGGCCCTCGTCGGGCGCCGTGCAGCGGACCGCGACGTCACCCTCGCACGCGCCCTTGACGGTCACGCCCTCACACGGATCCTCGACGCAGCCGAGCTCGCCGGCTTCGTCGTGGCCGCAGATGAGACCCAGCTCGGCGCAGTCGGTCTCGAGCACGCGATAGCCGCCCTCCTCGGGCGTCGCGCAGCGCTCGACGGTGTCGAGATCGAGGCAGTGGCCGGCGCGGGGGACGAGCGGGCACGCGGTCTCGTAGGCGATGAAGTCGAGCGTGGTCGGGTTCATCGTCGAGTACGCCGCGCCGAGCTCGCAGAGGTCGTTCGCGTCGGCGTAGGCGACCCACGAGGCCACGCCGTACACCGTGGGCTGGCCGTTCACCGCCCGGGTGATCGGGCCGCCCGAATCGCCGAAGCACGCCTGGGCGTCCCTGCGGCCGCCGCCGAACCAGCCCTCGACGCCGTCGCCGAGGAGCAGCGTCTCGTCCCACGCCTGCTGCAGGATGGCGAGGCCCTCGGGGGTGCTGCCGTCGATGCCGAAGCGACCGGCGTCGGCGACGAACGCCTCGAACGTGCCGTAGATCGCCTCGAACACGCGCCCGCTCGACGCCTGGAACGTCATCGAGCCGGTCATGCGCGTGCCGCTCGCACCGAGCGAGTTCTGCACGCCGTAGCCGATGCCGGCGAAGCGGAGATCGAGCTGGCTGTCGCTCGGGATGGCGACGGGAAACGGCGTGACGTCGGTGACCGGCTCGGCGAGGTGCATGATCGCGACGTCGATGCCGAGGCCGACGACGCCGCCCCAGGACGACTGCTCCATCGACACGCCGCGCACCGGCACCCGACGGATCGGGTTGGAGGCGTCGAACCCGATGAGGAACTGGAACTGCACCGACGGATCGGACGCGAAGTCGACGCAGTGCTCGGCGGTGAGCACCATGGTCGGGGCGATCAGCGTGCCGGTGCACACGGGGCTGAAGAAGCCGCTGCCCCAGGGGTCGAAGCCGAGCGCGCCGACGGCGTTGAGCCGGGGGCTGCGCGCCGGGAAGCCGCCGATGATGTCGGCGCCGGTGGTGTCGACGTCGGGGGCGTCGCCGCACGCCGCGGCGCCGGTGGCGACCGCGGTGGCGAAGAGGAGGGTGGAGAGGGTGGTGGGCTTGGTGGTGATCGACGGGGAGGGCTTGATGGTCATCTGGTCTCCGGGCGGGACGGCCCGAAACCTCGGTAACACGCGTCATCGCGTCGAGCGCCCACGTAGAAGCGGCGCATCGCGGCAGCGAGCGGCAACATGTCGGTCAGCGCACGAGAAGTGGAACGCCGCGATCCCGAATATCATCGACGCGTGGATCGAACCGCTCACCTCGCGCCGTCGCGCGCGCTCGAGCTGCGCATCACGCCGGTGGGCGCGCTCCTCGCGCAGACCTCGATCTCGTCCGAGCCGGTCGCGCTGACCCCGGATCTCCTCCTCGCGCTGCTCGCGTTCGCCGGCGGCGTCGACCGCGAGACGGCGCTGGCGCGGCTCGAGGAGCGCTTCGGCGTGGAGCGCGACGCGTTCGGGCACTCGGTCGAGCACCTGATGCGGTGCGGGTTCCTGGTGCCGGCGGCGAGCGGCGACGCGCCGGCGGTGACCGGGCACTTCGCCGACGTGCTGCGGCACGTGATGATGCTCGGCGACGGCGTGCGCGTGCGCGCCTACGGCCAGGCGCTGGCCGCGGTCGCGCCCGACAAGCGGGTGCTCGACGTCGGGACCGGCACCGGACTGCTCGCCCTCCTGGCGGCCCGCGCGGGCGCGAGCGCGGTCATCGCGGTGGAGGAGAGCGCGATCGCGGACCTGGCGGCGCAGGTGCTCGCCGCCGCCCAGGAGCGCGTGGTGCTCGTGCGCCGCTCGAGCCGGGACGTGGAGCTGGATCGACGCGTGGACGTGATCGTGCACGAGCTCCTGGGGAGCGACCCGCTCGCCGAGGGCCTCTTGCCGACGATCTGCGACGCGCGGCGGCGGCTGCTCGCCGATGGCGGCACGCTGGTGCCGCACCGGCTCGAGGTGATGTGCGTCGGCGTCGACACCCGCGGGTTCGCGCGCGATCGCGAGAGCGCGCTCGCGACCCTGGCATCGGTGGAGACGATCGCGGACGCCCTGGGCCCGGTCGCGGCCGCGGTCGCCGCGCTGCCGGCGCGCGCGTTCCTCGTGAACCTCGGCGACGTCCCCTTCGACGTGCTGACCGAGCCCGTGCGGCTCCACGATCTCGACCTCGCCGTCGTCGACGAGGACGCCTGCGCGGCCAGCGGACGGCACGAGCTGGTGGTCACGCGTCCCGGCCGGCTCGACGCCGTCGTCGTGTACTTCCGCGCGCACCTGGCGCCGGGCATCGTGCTGACGAACGCGCCCGACGCGCCGCGCACGCACTGGGACCGGAGGCTCACCTCGATGTCCGCCGCCCGCCCGGTGTTGCCCGGCGATCGTGTCCCGATCGAGGTGTGGCGCGAGTCCGCCCTCAAGCACGAGCAGCTGCTCGTCGACGTCGCCGGCTGACCCGGTGCAGGATCAGAGGCCGAGGCCGTCGCTGGTCGCGACCGTCTCGCACTTCCGCGACGCCACGCCCGGCGTGTACACCAAAGCGATCTGGCACATCGCGGCCGAGTGTCATGTCGGCAACATCGGCAGAACGCCACAACGTCGGCAACGCTCGCAACCGCTCGACTTGCGCGCGATCAGGGAGAACGGACGGAGAACGAGCAACCTCGGCACGAGGGAAGGTGCCGCCCCCACGAGCATTCCGCTCGCGCTCCTACTCATCGTCGAACCCACGCTCCTTGAGCCAAAGACGGAGCTTCGAGGCGGCGAGCTCAAGAGACTTCCGGGATTCGCGCTCCCTCCGGTGCACTCGCGCGACGGAGATGTCGGTGGTCTCAGCGTTGTTGACGCGCTTCGCCTGCAGCAGCGCATCGACGGAACGTGCCATCGCGAGAAAGGCCGCGTCGGCATCGAGAGTTGAGTCCCATGCGACATCGCGGGTCGCGACTCCTTCCGCCCCGCAACGTGCGCACCTCTCGATGGTCTCGATGGTGCCACCAGTCTCATCGAGCGCGGCGAGGCACGGGCGGCACAGTGGTCGCGTTTCTTCGTTCGCTTCGTTCGTCATGGAGGGTGCTCGTCGTGTCGCGCACCTTCAGCCGCAGCGCACAAGCGCGTCTCGCTCCTGCGAGCAGTCGCAGTCCGCGTCCGATGTTACCGGCGACGGAGTGCTGTTGAAGCAGACCAGCAAGTCGTAGAACTCCGCTTCGCAGCGGGCGGGGACTGCGCTGTTTACTGCCTGGCAGTCGATGATTGTCTCGTCGAGCGAGTACTGCGTCGGCGGGTTCGTGCTCAGGTCGAACAGCGCGCACCCCGAGTCGTAGTAGTGCGTCATGGCCTGCTGACAACTCGGGGGCGGCGGGTCAGACGCGCAGCCACCAGCCATCAATGCCGCGATTCCCACGCCCAGCTTGATCCGCACGATCCCGAGGATAGCAGTGGCGCCGGCACCGTAGGTATTCCTTTGAGGCGACAGAGGCACCCGCTAGTGTGTGGCCGTGGGCAACCGGAGTAGCTACCGGGCCTCGCTGTCCTGCCGAGGCAGCCCACGCCCTTTCTAGCCAGGACCCCGCAGGACGGGTCCGATGGCTCACGAATGGCTCAGGCCATATGCGACGAACCTAACGCGACTCGCCGCCGAGCGCGTCGGTGGCGAGGCCGAGCTATGGCACCTGCTCCTACTTGACCGCGTCACCACCGACGCGGTCGCCGGGCTTAGGTCCTTCACGGCCAAGCGAGCCAAGGACCTCACGCGTAGTGCAGCCTTGCACGACGCACTCGCTGCCTGGGCCGGCGAGCTCGTGGCGACGCTTGGGCCAGGGGATCAGGAGGTTGGTGACGCCGGGCGCGAGCTTGAGACCGCCGCTGATGTCGCGGCTGCATTCAGGGCTGCGCTTGCTGACGCTGTTGCCACAGACCCGGAACGTTGGGCGCGGCGAACGCGCCTTGCCCCGCCGACGATGCCAAGCGTTCCAGGTGACACTGTTCGCGCTGCGTTGGCTGCACAGGCGAGATTCGTCGAGGCGACCGCGCGGCTGATCGCTCGCGATGCTCGTGTCGACGCCGAGCGCGCTCAACAAGCGAGGCCCCGCCACGACGACACCGGCAGGCGGGACTTCACGGCGAGCATTCGACACAAGCTGACCACTCTGGTGTGCCGACTGCAGTGGCCGCCGGGGCAGATCCGCGCCGACGCCCGTTGGTCCATCCGCGATGTCGCAGAGCTCATCCTCGCCAGCGAACACGACTGGCGCGAGCCACCGTGCCCGGGCCTCGTCGGGGAGTATCGCCAGCGAAGCCAGCAGCACGCACGGACCGCGGACCGCTGGGCCTCGCCGCTCGAGGAGTGGATCGTCTCGAACCTGAACGGCGCGAAGGAGGCGAAGCGGCGAGAGGAACGCGAGCCCGGCGTGGGCCTCTAGTTGAGACTGCCAGTCGAGCGCGCGCAAACTTCTAAGTGAACAGGGGCCGCCGATCGTCGGAAAAGGGGGAATGCCGACGCCCGACGACGATCCTGTTCAGAGGTGGCGCGCCGATGACATCTCTCGGCGAACGCGAACCCCGGCCAACACCGTGCGCCGTTCGCTCTTGCCTCGCATGGTCGAGGCCGGAGTAGTCGCTCGGCGAGGGCTCTATTGGTACGGGCGCGCCAGCGACATCGATGCGTGGCTGCTCGGGCGCTGGCCGGCGAAGGGAGCGACGCCGTGACGCGCGCGGCGCGAGACGCCGAGCACCTCCCGCGGCGGATGCTGAGCTACGCCGAGGCGGCTGCGCACCTGGGCGTCAAGCTCGGCACGTTGCGGTCGATGGTCTCGCGCAAAGAGATCCCGCACGTCCGCCTGAGCGCGCGCCTCGTGCTCTTTGACGCGGCCGAGCTGGACCGGCATCTCGCCGCTCACGCGGTGCCGGCGGCGGCGCCTGCCGGGCCGGGGCTGCGGATCGTCGGAGGTGCCAAGTGAAGCCGGCGCTCGCGGACGTCGCGGCCCGCCGCGCCGATTACATCGCCGCGCTCGAGCGGCTCGCGTGCGACGAGCAACGCCACGAGGTGGCGCGCCTGATGGTCGACCTCGGCGGCTTCGGCGAACTCACCGGGGCGCTCGGCACCGACGCGCGCGTCAACTCGGCTGCTCGGCAGATCGCTCACGCGCTCGAGGTGCTCCGCGACCATGAGCCGCTACAGCCGGCCGCGGTCGATCGCGTGATCGGCGCGCTGGTCGCTCACCTGCGTTCGTGGCGGCCTGTCGCCGTGGCGCACCTGGGTGAACTGCCGCCCCCGGGCGAGCGAATCCAGGATCCGCGGGGGCGGGCGTGATGACTCGGTCGGCCCTGCCGCCTGCCACGGCCGCGGAGGACGCGGCGGCGATGCTTCGTGGGCTGCTTGCTGCCCTCGCCGATGGGCAACTGACGCCCGCCGTGCAAGCGCTCGGCGCCCGCGACGCGCGACCACGAACGTTCGACATGCCCGATGGGCGACGCGTGAACGTCGCGCCAGACCCGGGGCGGGCGGGCGGAAAGGCGTTGCTCGCTGCTGCAGGCCGATCGCCGTCCGCGTTCGCACCTGCGTTCCACGCGTTCGCGGTGTGCGCCGCTGCGAGCACCCCCGGCTTCCTCGTGCCGACGACGGCCGCGGTGGCGAAGCTCGCGCGCATGAGCGAGCCCGAGCTGTTCGCCCTGGCCGGCGATGGGCCGGTGCCGGATCTCGAGGAGATGCAGATGCGGCTCGAGAGGATGACGGGCCCATGACCGCCGCAGTGCCAGCGAACGGCCGCCGCGCAAGCCGACGCACCGAGGACGAGCGCTCCATCGACGCCATCGCCGAGCGCGAGCGGGCAAGCGAGCAGGAAGCCGCGCGGGCCACGCTGGCGGTGATCGATGCGCCGTCCGCGCCGGATCTGCCCTATCGCGCGCCCGACCTCGCCGCCGAGATCGCGAAGTTCTCATCGCGACCGTGGATCCCCATGCGTCTCGGCGACTCCGTGGTGACCAGCGCGCGCGCCGGAATGGTGATCGCCCTGACGGCCGCCAGCGGCTCGGGCAAGTCGAGCTTGGCGATCCAGATCGCCCGCCTGCACAGCATCGAGGCGGGGCCGGTCGTGTACATCTCGGTCGAGCTCGACGCCTACGTGATGGGAGGTCGAGCCGTGGGCCAGGCGCTCGGCCTCCCTTGGGCCGATGTTCTCTCGCTCGTGGGTGTCACCGCCGAGCAGGTGGCCGGCGTCCTCGCCGAGATGCGCCGCATGATCATCCTCGACGGGGAGCGGGCGACGCTCGCCCACGCCGAGCAGGCGATCGCTACGCTCCGCGGCGAGCACCCCGATCAGCCGGTCCTCGTGGTGGTCGACTACCTGCAGATCCTGCCGGGCGACGGTCGCGAGGAACGGATCCGGGTCGCCAACATCGCCGAGGGCATCAGGCGCATGGCGCAGCGGCTCGGTGTGGTCGTGCTGGCGGTCTCGCAGACCTCCCGCGCATCGTCCAAGGGCCTGCAGGATGGCGACCTCCTGGGCGCCGACACCACGACGACGGGCGCCGAGTCGTCGCAGATCGAGCGGATGGCGACGGCGACCATCGCGATCGGCGGCCTGCGGCAGCGCGAGGACGGGACCGCCGACGTCGACATCAGCATCGGGAAGTCGCGCTTCGGCGGCGGCGACAAGGTGCTACCGGCCGTGTACGACGGGCGATCGGGCCTGTGGTCAATCGTGGGCCCGGCGGTTTCGGCCGCACAGCGGCGCGCCGAGCGCTCGACCGCGAACAACGGGAAGCGGGTAGAGGCGGCCCGGCTGGCGATGGCCGGCAAGCTCGCCGCGAGCGCGGCGCCGATGTCTCGGAACGAGTTGCGGCAGGCTCTCAACCTCAAGCGCGACGACGTCAGGGACGCCGCTCGGCAACTACTCGAGGATGAGGCGTCCGGCGTGGTCGAGGTGCGCGGGCGCAAGGCAGGCGGATGCTGGCCGCTCTGGACGCGTGATCGGGCGGCGGCGGCGGGGATCGACCCCGTGCCGATGGGAGCGCGATCCGATGCGTGAACTCGACTTGTCCCCACTTGTCCCCGACTTGTCCCCGGGCCAAGTCCTGTACTTGTCCCCGTCCCCTATAGAGGGGACAGGTACAGGGACAGGTCGGGACCTGTCCGAGCCTCGGGGACAGGTCTCGCGAGGAGGGCGGCGGCCATGACCTACGAGGTCGACCTGATCTTCGGCTGTCACATCGCGCACGGTCGTCGCGACAAGGACGGCTATGTGCTCATCGGCCAGCGGCGAGCTCACCTGCTCGCGTGGGAAGCCGTGCACGGGCCGGTGCCGGACGGGCTGGTGTTGGACCACTGGTGCTCTCGGCGTGCGTGCTGTGCCGTGCACCATCTCGAGGCGGTCACTCAGAGCGTGAACCTCTATCGTCGCGCCTGGCGCAACAGGGCGCGCCTGGCGCACTGCCCGAAGGGGCACCCCATGAACGTCAACGCGGTCGTCGTGCCGGGTGGGGGCCGTGTATGCCGCACCTGCAACCGGGAGGCGGCCCCATGACCGTCCGGCGGCCGGACACCCCCGGGAGGGTAGGGCCGCTCGCGGCCCGGGTATGGGCGTGTGCGAGTCGGCGTCCGTGCGCTTTTTGGGGCCCTCGCCCCACAACTTTTCGCGAGCAGGAGGACTGACGCCATGAAACCGACGAAGCGGACGACGAAACCGAGCTCGAGGCGCCTCTCGGCCGCTGCCATCGCGGCCGGCGCGGCTCGCGCACGCTGGGAACAGGCGGTCGCGGACTGCGAACGCGCGCACGGTGCTCACAAGCGAGCCGTCAAGGCACGCGACACGGCCCGGGAGGTCGCGACGCTCTTCGCGTGGGCCGACGCGGCCATCCTGGCGGTTCGCGCGGCGCGGGACGTCTGCCGCGCCGAGGCCAAGGGGGCGGTCCGTGGGCGGTAAGCGAACGCGGTTGCCTGCGGTCCCGGCGACCTCGGACGTGCCCGTGCCTGGGACGTTGCTCGAGCGCGCACAGGCGCACCTCGATCGGCTCCTGGGCACCGTCGAGGCGGGGCTCGCGCAGGGCGAGGTCACTCCGGCGCTGGTTCGCGAGTCCGCGAGCGTCGCCAGGGCGATCGCGACGCTCTCCGCAGAGCATCGCGCGCTCCGGCGAGCTGCGGACGAGGCCGAACGGCTGGCCACGAAGGGCATGACCGTGCCGGCGGTGGTCACGTTCCTGCGGCGGCTCGACCCGGAGCAACGCCAGGTCGTGATGCGCGAGCTGCGGAAGATGGAATCGGACGGAGCGACGCGATCGGTGCTCGGCTGAGCACCCGGAAGGAAGTCTCATCATGCGTGGTTTGGAGTGGAACAAGATCGAGTACCCCCTCGCCGCTGGCGTGAACCTGAAGGCCGACGATCGCGCCCTGCAGGCGCCTGAGCTCGCCGCCGCTGTCGATGTGCAGTTCGACGAGCTGGGCGGCCTGCAGACGCGGAAGCCGTTCAGCGCGCTTGGCTCGAGCATCGCCGGCGGCGGCTCCATCTCGACGGCTCGCCGGATGGTCGCCAATGGGAACGAGCTGGCGATGTTCACGAAGGACGGCGTGTACGCGTGGAACAGCGACGCGAGCCGGTGGGTCTTCCGGGCGACGCACCTGGCGATCTCCACCGAGGAGGAGACCGTACATGCCACGCCGGGCGATCAGTACGACTGCGACCGCGCCGAGCTGAGCGGCATCGTGTTCCATGCGTGGACGGACACCGACAAGGTCTACTTGGCGGCCATCGACAAGGCGTCGGGCGCCGTGCTCCTCGCCCCGACTGTCGTGACCGGCTCGACACACACTCGCCCGCGGCTCGTGGCGTGCTCGAGCTACGTGCTCTTGTTCGTCCACGAGGGCACCGACGCCAGCCCCGGTGACATCACGGTGCGTGCCTTCGACCCTTCGGCCACGAACCCGGCGACGTGGTCATCGGTCCTCGGCGCAGCCGGCGTGACCGTGCTCGCCTCGGCGAGCTGCGGCTCGTACTACGACGTATGCCGCATCCTGGGCACGGCGAACGTCGCGTTCGCGGCCCGTCGCGCGACCACGACGAGCTACACCGTGGCCACCGTCACCGACGCATCGACGCCCGTGGTGGCGGCATCGACGAAGGCGCGGACCTGCGACGGGCCGATCGCCGTGGCCTCGCACCCGAGCGGCACGCACATCCAGATCGCGCGCGGGAACGGAACCAACCTGCAGGGCGACTATCTCTCGGTCGCCGGTCCGCTCACCGACGTGACGACCGGCCAGGCGCTCGGGTCCATCCCCGGTGGCCTGGCCTTCTCCCAGGTCACGGCCGCGTACCGTTCGGTCACCGACGGCGGCGCGTACCGCTGCTACGTGTGGTGGTCCTCGAACGAGACATCCGGCTCGACCAACTGGCAGTCGGAGTACAACTACGTCGACACGGCCGGCGCCATCGGGACGGAGGCCGCGCTCGCCTATCGCATCGGCATCGCTTCCCGCGCCTTCGACCACGACGGGCGGGTGTTCGTCTGGGGTGTGTTCGCTGGCGAGTCCACGTTCGGTGGCGCTGGGCCCGGCGCCTTTCGCGCGCAGTTGCAGAATACGTTCTTCCTGTATCGCGACGACGGGGGCATCCATGCGAAGGCGGTCGCTCAACGCGGCGGGGGCCTCGCTCCGTCTGTCGGTCGGCTGCCCGGCGTGGCGCTCACCTCGGGAACGACGACGTACTCGTGGTGCGCCACCGAGCGGCGCATCGTCCCGGTGGGATCGGGCGGCAGTCAGACCAGCTTCGGCAAGCGTGCCCCGCGCGATGTCACGTTCACGTTCGACTCGAACGAAGCGCGGCGGTGCGTGAAGCTCGGCGAGACGCTCTATGTGAGCGGCGCCGAGATCCTCCAGTACGACGGCGTGGGGCTCTACGAGGTCGGCTTCCACGTCTACCCCTGGTACTTCGTCGCCGGAAGCTCCGGCGCCGGCAGCGTCCCGGACGGGACGTACACGTACAAGTGCACGTGGGCCTGGGAAAACGCGCGCGGCGAGCTCGACCGCTCGACGACGGCCACCACCGGCGAGCTGACGGTCTCCGCGGGGCCGAAGATCGTGTCGATCGACATCACGCCGCTCAACGCGACCCGGAAGCTCACCACGAGGCCGGTCGCCGTCGAGGTGTGGCGCACGGCAGTGAACCCGACGGACGGCGCCCCGTTCTACCTGTGCACCGCGCTCGACCCGGCGGATACGTCGAACCCGAACCGCTATATTGAAAACTCCCCTGCGAGTCACCTCACGTCGCAGCTTCAGGACGACTTCACCGATGCCGTACTGACGACGAAGCAGACGAACGACGAGAACGGCGACGTGCTGGAGAACCTAGCCCCGCCGGGCGCCACCGTCATCGCAGCCACCGACACCCGGATCTTTCTCGGCGGCGTCGCGGGCGACCCGGACCGGGTCTGGTACTCGAAGCTCCGGCAGATCGGCCGCGTCGCTTCGTTCCATGACGCTCTCACCTTCGACGTGCCCAAGGAGGGCGGCGACATCACCGGGATCTCCTTCCTCAACGGGATCTGCGTGGTCTTCCGCGAGTACGCCACGTACATGTTCCCGGGCGAGGGCTTCGACAACACGGGCCGCGGGACCAACTACGGCCCGCCGCAGGTCATCTCCTACGACGTCGGCTGCCGCGACACCGACTCGATCGCGGTGACGCCCGAGGGCATCGCCTTCCAGTCATCGAAGGGCAAGTACCTCCTGACCCGCGGCTGGACGATGAAGCCGATCGGCCTGCCCGTCGCCGACTACGACTCGGAGACGGTGCTCGCCGCCCACGTGATGTCCGCGCAGCATCAGGTCCGCTTCGTGACCGGCTCGCGCGTGCTCGTGTGGGACTACCTGGCGCCGAGTCCGACGGGGCTTGGGACCTGGGCCGAGTGGTCGATCTCGTCGGCTGTGCACGCGGGGATCTGGCAGGGCACCTATCACTACCTCGCCGCTGCCGGGCCCTACGCGGCTCTCTCGAGCTTCGGCACGGCGAGCTACGGGCTCGACGTGGAGACGGCGTGGATCAAGCCCAACGACCTCCAGGGCAACATCAGCGTGCGGAAGCTCCAGGCGCTCGGGGCGTGGATGTCGACGCACCACGTCCGGGTGCGAGTGGCCTACAACTACGACCCCGACTGGATCGACGAGTCGGTGTGGACTCCCCCGTCGAGCCTGTCGGCGGGAGACCCGATCACGATCCCGATCCGCCCGTCGCGGCAGAAGCTGGAGAGCATCAAGATCCGGTTGACGGCGCTCGGCACGCCGACGCAAGCGGCCTTCACGACGACGGCCGATGTCGAGGTCGATATCCCCGAGGGCGGGACGTCGAACTGGAACGCGACCTTCACGGCGATCCCGCTCGGCGACCTGGGCAACGACATCACGTGCTCGATCGCGCTCGTCGAGGATGCCACGGCGACGGGAAACACCATCACGGTTCGCGACCACTGGACGTGGGACGGGACGGCGACCTGGGTGGAGTTGGCGAACAACGTCGGCGTGCTGATCACCGTCCCGACCGGGGGTGACGTGCTGGTGTCCGAGGTGGTCTCGGCCATCAACACGGATTCGCTCCTGCTCGATGTCGTGACGAACGGTCCGCCGGGTTCGATCCGGATCAGCAACACCGGAGGGACGATCGATCTCGGTCCCACCGCCGGAGGCTCGTTCGCGGCCCCGACCGGCGAGTCACTCAAGCTCACCGGCCTGGCGATGGAGGTCGGAACTGCCCCGCGGCTGCACAAGCGGTACGCGCGATGACGGCCGGTCGCTTGGACCGCGATACGGTGCTCGCCGCGCTACGCCCCGAGGACGTGCTGTCGACGTACCAGATCCAGGGACGACGCCAGGGCGACGAGCTGCGGACCGGCGTCTGCCCGGCCTGTGGGCCGCGGACCCGACGCGATGCCGTGTCGATCAACGTGGTCACCGGCCGGTGGCGCTGCCTGCCGCATGGGTGCTCCGGGGCGCTGCTCGAACTGATCGCTGGAGTGAACCAGCTCGACATCCGCCGCGACTTCCCGCGCGTGCTCGAGATGGCTGCGGCCATCGCGGGGGTGACGCCCGACGCCGACCCTGCGGAAGCGCGGCGCGTGCTCGAGCGCCGGGCCGCGGAGGAGCGGGCGGCAGAGGAAGCGCGTGCCCGCCGACAGGAGTCAGCGATGCGTACCGCCGGGTGCGTGTGGAAGGACCTCCGGCGCCTGCATCCTGAGGGACAGCGCTACCTCGCGATCGCGCGCGGGCTCGATGCCGACGAGCTCATCACGCGCGACCTCGTGCGCTTCGGCGATGCCGGTGACGTCTACGTCGCGCTTTGGTCGAGCGGCGGCGAGGTCCGCAACGTGGTGAGGCGCTGTCTCCGCGGTGACGCGAAGGTGCTCGGCTGGCCGGCGTGCCCGACGTCCGGAACGCTGGTCGGCTGCGTCGGCGGCATCGGCCGGGGCACGACCGTTGTGATCGCCGAAGGCGTCATTGACACCCTCACCGCCTGCCTGGCGTGGCCCGACGCGGTCGTGCTCGGGGCCCACGGTGCCGCCGAGATGCCCACGATCGCCAAGGTGGCCGCCCCACGCGTGGCCCAGCTCGGCGGCGAGCTGTTCATCTGCGCGCACAACGATCCGCCCCGGAAGGACGGTCAACCGGGCGTCGGGCAGGAGAGAGGCGACGAAGCCATGGCCATCGCCATCGAGGCGGGGCTCGTCAGTACCGATGCTGCCGGCGAGCCTGTCGCCCGGGTACATGCGGTCGACTTCGGACCCCATAAGGACCTCAACGACAGCTACCGCGCCGGCTGGCGCCCAGCTCTGCAACGCCGAGCGGCATGAGGAGGAAGCCCGATGAGCGAACCGACCCCGGCGCGTAGCGATCCCGACACCGACGGCCCGGGCATGGCCCGGGATACGATGCGACGCTCCATGGCCCCGCGGCGTGCCGACGACTACAAGCTCGAGATCGATCCCGCGTACCGACGCGAGCTCGCGCGACGGTGCGAGGCGCTCGGCCTCCGCAGGGTCGCGGTCAAGGCGAAGGTGGGACGCATGACACTGTGGCGTCTGCTGAACGCGCCGCAGGGACAGCCGAGCGGAACGATCGACGCGGCGGAGCGCGTTCGCCGCGCTGTGATGGACCTCGATCCGGACGGCGCGCCAATCCCGCCGCCGGTGCTGCCCGTGCGCGGGCCGAGCCATCCCACGTGGCGAGCCGGCCTCCAGGCCGAGCGTAAGCGCCGGTAGCGCATGCGCTTTTCCGGTCAGGGCTTGCGCGGAGTCACAAGTGTACCAATGGTTGGTACACTCGGCATCGCCGCAGCACTCGCTCGAGCCGAAGGATCGCACCATGAGCAAGCCCGTGCCCGTCACGTTGATGCCGCTGCCGTCGCCACCTGCCGATGCCTCGCTCTGCGAGCGCTGGCGACTCGTCGGCGTGGTTCTCGAGCGGAAGCTTTCACTCGACGCGTTCCTGCGCCTCGTGGAAGCGCACGAGCTCATGGCTGCGGGCGTCGCCATGATGCCGCCGCTTGTGACCCCGCCGCCCCCGCACCGTCGGCCGAAGGCGCCACCGGCGGCGCAACTGTCGCTGCCGCTGGGCGACCGACCGCGAGCCGTCTGCCGGCCTCGCCGGAGCTGGCGCCATCGGCGTTGACGTTTCGACCGCGCGGCTCGCCTGCCGGGTCGCTCTCGGCAGTGGGCTGCCCCCTCACCCTGACGCCGCGCGGTCATCTCTACCAACCTGACAACCGAGGGGATCGAGGGAAGACACATGCTGAACGAGAAGACGACCGCGAGCGAGACGAACGACCACGAGCGCCAGATCGCTGAGCGTGCCCGCCACGCGCTCCCGGCGGCCATCCTGCCTGCCGAGATGGTGCCTCTCGCCGAACGGGCACGCGCGATCCTCGGCGACGTCAACGCGCTGGCGTCCGACGTCGGACGCCTGCAGGACTCAGTGTGCGCGGAGTACCGTCCGAGCGTGCACGGCGAGGCCCTGCGGTGGCTCGAGTTGATCGAGCACCTGCGAGCGGATCTCGCACGCCTCCTTGCTGGGCCGGCCTCCTGTGAGGAGGAATTCGAGGCCGCGCTCGCCGGACTGCGCGAGAACGGCGACGGCCGCGTGTGGCTGGCGATGCAGCGCCACATCATCGCGACGGCCTACGCCGAGGAGGCGTTCTGCCCGGGAGGCGTCGGCTCCTTCCACACTGGCGGGAACGGCGCTGTGCTGTCGGCGATCGGCGAGGCGCCGCGTGTGACGCGGAAGCGTCAGAAGCCGGTCGGGGCGAAGGCATCTCGCAAGGGGAGCGGCGGGAAGGTGCGGAAGTGACCCCGTGCCGCAAGCTGGTGTCGTCGCCGATCCAGGTGGTCGATGCGTCGGACAACGTGTCGGCGACGTGGGCCGAGCTGGGCCGGATGTGCGCCGGGACCGCGCCGAAGGGCAAGGTGCTCTCGTGAGCCCCGCGATCGAGGCGCGTATCCGCGCGGTGCTCGACGAGCTGGCGGCGATCGAGGAGGCGACCTGCAACGCCGTCGACGCCGACCAGGAGTCGGCGGACGAGCTGCAGCGCGCGGCGCCGCTGCTCGCATCGGCGAAGGCGTCGCTGGCTCGTGTGCTCGCGGGGCCGGTCGCGACGGAGCGCGAGATCACGGCCGCGTGGCTGGCACTCGACGAGAACGTGCGTCGTGTCATGGGGGCAGCGATCGTGGCGCTCGCCGACCCGTACGACGGGCAGGAGGGATACCGCCTCGTGCGCGAGGTGACGGGTTCGGGTGCGCCGTGATCAAGAGGCGCGTCGCCAAGGATGGCTCGGTCTCGTTCCAGGTCTACAGCCGCGTGACCGGCGCAAAGAAGTACGTCGGCACGTTCGCCAGCGACAGGGAAGCGAAGGAGGGCCTCCAGGACCATGAGGCGAAGCAGCGCGCCATCAAGCGCGGCGACCTTCCTCCCGAGGTGGACGACAAGCGCACGCTGGCCAAGGCTGCAGCGGACTGGCTCGACTCGCTCGATCGCCGCGGCTCGAGGAGCGCCAAGATCCACCGCGACCGATTCCGCCGCTACATCACGCCGAGGCTCGGGCTCCTGCCCGTGGATCGCATCCGCGCGCGCGACGTGATGGCGCTGAGGGACGAACTCGTGCCCAGGGTCGCGCCGCTCACCGTCAACAGCGCCGTGATGACGCTCTCCGCAGCCTTTCAGCACTTCGTCAAGATGCAGTGGGTCGCCGCGAACCCGTGCCGGGGCGTCGAGATCGTCGAGGCGAAGCCGCGCACGTACGTGTGGCTCAAGACCAGCGAGGAGATCACGCGGCTGATCGACGCGAGCGCCGCGGAGGTGCGCGACCTGTTCGCGGCTGCGTTCGGTACCGGGATGCGCCTCGATGAGCTGCTCTGCCTGCGTGCCGACGACATCGACGTGCCGGCGCGCCTGATCCGCGTCCACCGCGGCCGGAAGGGGCCCACGAAGGGCGGCAAGCTGCGGTGGGTGCCGATCCTGGACTCGGTTCTGCCGCTGTTCCGTCGGCTCGCTCTCCGGCGTCAGCGGGGCGAACTCGTGTTCCCCGGGCGAGACGGCCGTCTGCGCGCGCAGGGCAGCGTCAGGGAGAGCTTCAAGCTCGCACTGAGGAAGGCCGGCCTCGACACGGCGCTGCGCGTGCACGACGCCAGACACACGTTCGCCTCGCACTGGGTGATGAACGGGGGCGACATCTGGCGGCTGTCCAAGGTGCTCGGCCATGGCTCGGTGACGGTGACCGAGCGGTTCTACGCGCACCTCAGGCCCGAGGCGTTCGCCGAGGACTACGGCCGCGTGCGCTTCGTCGCACCGGGCGCACTGCCCGCGCCCGTCGTCGCGCTCAACGGCCTGTCGGCGTAGGAGCCGCGGCGGGTGCAAAGGGGCGTAAGCTGCGGCCATGAGCAGCAAGAGGACGGTGGAGATCCAGGTGGACGGGCGCGAGGTAATCCGGGTGATCTACAACCCAGGCGGCAAGCCGTTGGTGACGGTCAACATCGTGCCCGGCAGCATGGCCGGCGGGCGAAGCCCCAACGCCGAAGAGGTACTCACGATCCTGGGTGCCGCGATCGGAGAGCTCAGCAACCTACAGCCCCACGACGAACTAGAGCTAGCACTCGTTGCCATGCCCGCGGCGGATGCCAACTAGACGATCGACACCCGCCGGCGAGCCCCCGAGCCCCGTCATCCTCAGCACGGCGCCAGGAGAACGAAGGGAGAACGGCCCCATTCGGTGCTCGGCGATCAGGATCGCTCAGAGGCCCAAACCGTCAGAGGTTTCCACCGCCTCGCACTTCCGCGAGGCGACGCCGGGCGTATAGACCAGCGCGATCTGGCACATCTCGTCCGAGGCGTTGAAGCCCCAGCGCACGGTCTCGGTGCCCGGGTTGCGGAAGTGGCACTGGAACTCGAAGCCCTGACCGGCGGGGATGTGCAGCGGCGTCTGGCCGAAGTCCTTGAGCGCCGGCGTCGCCCAGTCGCGGTTCTCGTAGATGAGCTCGCCCGGGTTCTGCCCGTCGAAGGTGCGGACCTCGACCTTGCGTCCGAGCGCGTGGGTGTGGCTCGAGAGGAAGAGCAGGTCGATGGGCTCGTTCATCACGCAGCGGGTCCACTGCACCGACTCGCCCGGCGGGATCTCGAGGTGGGTGTCGCGCACCGCGCTGCCCCAGATCTCGTCGGTGATCGGCTCGCCATACTCGTAGATGTTGATCTTCGAGAACGCGTCGATCGGCTCCGACGTGGTGTTCACGTAGTGGATCTCCTGCATGACGAGCAGGTTGCCGGGCAGGCTGGCGACCGTGCCGGGCGGCAGCGTGATCGACTGATCGGCCTGCTGCGCGGCGTAGAGGATGAGCCCGTCGTCCATGAGCGCCGGGTAGTCGCGGTAGAGCACGTCGCACGCGTGCGTGCCCTCGGCGATGTCGACGCCCGCGAAGGCCAGCGCCATGACGTCCATGTGGTGCATGCCGTCGCTCTGCACCGAGCGCACGTGGTTGACCGCGGTGTACTCGGGCGTCGGCAGGCGCGACACCTTGCACAGCCACACCTCCTCGCCGGCCGGCACCGTGACGTCCATCGAGATCTGGAAGCCGGTGCCCTCGGGCGGTGGCGGCAGCGGATCGTTCGAGTCCGCGGGCTCCTCCGCGCAGGCGGCGAGGAGGAGCGATACCGAAGCCAGGCGAGTCACGATCGAACAGCGCATCGTTCACCCGTATCACGCACGTGTGGCGTCCCGACGACAAAGCGCAGCGTGAACGCGGTTTGAAACGGCGGTTCCGTGGCAACTCGAGTAGCCAGGGTCAGCGCTGCATCATCGCGGAGAACTTGGCGTTGAGCGTCGGGTCCTGGGCCAGCTTCTGGCCCCACTGCGTGGCGACGCCCGCGTAACCCATCATGTCGAGGCCGTACTGGCCGAGCGCGCCCATCATGTTGCCGCTCTGCATGCCCTTCATCAGCCCGACGTAGTCCGAGAGCCGGGCCACCCGCTGGCCGGGGAAGACGACCGGATCCGGATCGCCGCCGCCCCCCGCGGCGAGCTGCTGCTGCGCCGCCTGCGCCTTCTGCATCTCCTCGGCCTGGTTGAACTGCTTCGCTTCGATCTGGCACATGTGCACCGTCGAGACGCCGACCTCGTTGTCGAAGATGCGCTGCTTGTGCTGCTCGAGCCGCTTCTTCGTGACGTCGTCGAGGTCGGGGAACGTGAGCCAGGTCTGGACGATCGGCAGCTCCCAGCAGCAGAAGCCCTCCTTGGGCACCTGCTGCAGCATCCACGTGAACGCCTGCGTGACCTCGCCGCGGATCTGCGGATCCTGGCGCGCGAGCACGCCGAGCGCGACCGCGGCCGCGCCGGTCGACCAGTCGGTCGGGCCGTAGAGCAACGACATGAGCGCCTGCTGGCGCGTGCTGCCGTGCCAGCCGGCGTCGAGCTGCGACACGATGAGCGCCGAGGCGATCTGCGCGCGCTGCACCCACGGCAGGACGCGCCAGTTCGAGCCGGGCGGACGCGGCGGGAACACCATCGTCGCCAGGAGGTCGCGGACGGCGCCGGCGCCGAGGCGCTGCGCGATCCGCTGCGCCATCGGCAGCCACGTGTCGAGGTTGTACGGCTCGCTCGCGAGCTCGTGGACGGCCATCACGATCGAGCCGTTCGGCCGCGGCACGTTCGGCCGCGGCTGCGTGCCCTCCCAGTTCCAGATGACGAAGGGGACGTTGGCCTTGGGCTGGCGCGGATCCGGCTCCTGGATCTTGCGGACCTGGTAGTCGAAGCCGACCTGCGGGCCCCACATCTCCATCTGCAGCCAGAACGACGCGACGACGCTCGGCGACTCGACGTGCGACATCTCCAGCTTGACCGTCGAGCCGTGGTGCTTGGCCGGGTTCTGGAACATCTGGTGGAAGATGTCGTCGAGCGCGTTCGACGACGCGTCCGCCGGGTGCGGGAGCCGGTTGACGAAGAGCTGCGGTGGATCGATGCGGTCGCAGAGCTGGCGCGCGCGATCGTTGCGCTGGTCGCCTTCGGTGAGGCGGAGGAGCGCGATCTTCTGGTTGGGATCGCCGTTCCGCTTCCAGCGGATGTAGTACATCGACGCGGTCGCCCACGGGTGATCGGGTTGCTTCCGCTCGGCGTGCTCGTACTCGCGCATCGCGTCGTCGAGGCGGTCGGCGTCGAGGAACATGTCGCCCATGTCGAGGTGCGCGCTCACGTCGGTCTTGTCGTGGTCGAGCGCCTTGCGGAACCACTGCGCCGCCTGATCGATCTGCTTGGCGTCGCGCAGCGCGTTGGCCACCCCGATCGCCGACTTCCACGACGGATCGACCTGGTAGGCGTGCTGCGCGAACTGCTGGGCCTCCGCCGGCTGCGCCAGCCGGCGCGCGACCATCGAGCTGCCGAACCAGAGCATCCCCTCCCTGGGGTGGAGCTGGCGGATGCCGGCCATGATGCGCGCCGACGACTGGAGCGTGGGCATGCGCGGGTCGTCCTGCGGCGTCGGCACCGGGCACGACGCCGCGATCTTCATGATGTCGACGACGATGCCGCCCATGATCGAATCGAGCGTCATGCCCTGCAGCACGCCGGGCTGGGAGAGCCACCACTCGCACCAGAGCATGTAGGGGATGTCGGGGCGGATCTCGGCGACGTCGGTGACGAGGTCGAGCGCCTCGTCCCAGCGGCGCATCCACGCGAGCACGTAGGCGCGGTTGGCGGCGTCGACGAAGCTGGTGTTGCCCTCCAGCTCGACCAGCTTCATCGGATCGGGCGCCGCGCCGACGATCTGGTTGAGCACCTGCATCCACTCGGGGTGCATCGGGTTGGACGCGAGCGCGCAGCCGATGTGGTGCAGCGCGTGTGGCAGGTCGCCGCCGGCGAGCGCCTGGCGCGCGAGCTGGACGTCCTGCTCGGGCGTGTTCTCCGGTTGATCCCCCATGGGTGGAGGATGGAGTAGTTGCCGGCCGGTTTGTGACGGGGCGAGGCGGAAATCGCGCCTTCGACCCGCGGCGCTCGCTCAGGGTGACCGGTGCGCCTCGGCGGCGAGCGCGGCCTTGACCGCGGGGCGCGAGGCGAGGCGGGTGCGATAGGCGACGAGGTCGGGCCAGGTGGCGAGGTCGATCTTCCCGAAACCGGCCCAGCCGAGCACGACGAAGAGATAGGGGTCGGCCACGGAGTACGTCGGGCCGGCGGCGAACCCGTCCGGACCCAGCTTCGTCGCCAGGTGCGCGAGCCGCGAGCCGAGCTTCGCGCGCAGGATCGTCTTCATCTCCTCCGGGGTGTCGGGCGAGAGCAGGATCGAGAAGGGCTTGTGCAGCTCGCTCGCGATGAAGTTGAGGGCGGCGTGGAGCTGGTAGCGCGCGACCGTGCCGGGGGCCGGGACGAGGCCGGCCTCGGGCTGCTGGTCGCCGAGGTAGGGGAGGATCGCCGCCGTCTCGAGCAGGACGGTCCCGTCGTCCAGCTCGAGCGCGGGGACGTAGCCGAGCGGCGAGACCGCGCGGTAGTCGGCGCCGCTCGCGGTGAGCTTGGTGCGGTTGGAGACGCGCTCGAGCGTGAAGGGCAGGTCGAGCTCGCGCAGCGCGATGTGCGGCGCGAGCGAGCAGAAGCCAGGCGTGAAGTAGAGCTTCATGGAGACGGTCCTTCTTGCGTTCGCTCGATCAGGACGAGCGGACGACCTTGACGTCGACCTCGAGCGTCTCGGGCCCGCCGCCGACGTAGATCGTGCCCGACGTGGGCGTCGCGTCGATGTAGTTGCGGCCGACGGCGACGCGGATGTGCTCGGTCTGGGTCAGGATGCCGTTGGTCGGATCGAAGCCCTTCCAGCCGACGTGGGGCAGGTAGAGCTGCACCCAGGCGTGGGAGGCCTCGCTCTGCACGGTGTTGGCCTTCTGGGTCCCGGCCTCGGGCGGCGCGTCCGGCGGCGGACAGTAGATGTAGCCGCAGACGTAGCGCGCGGGCACGCCGAGGAGGCGGGCGAGGCAGATGAACAGGTTGGTGAAGTCCTGGCAGACGCCGCGGCGGTTGGCGTAGACCTCGAACGGGGTGGTGAAGACCGTCGTCGAGCCCTGGCGGTACGTGTACTCCTTGAAGATCGACGCGTTGATGTCGAGGAGCGTGTCGAGGAGATCGAAGTCGTTGCGCTTGACGAAGCTCATCGCGTACTCGGTGAGCTCGTCGAGCTGGCTCTCGGGCAGCTCGGGGGGCAGGAGGTAGGGCGCCATGATCTGGCGCTGCCACGGCATCCACACCAGCGGGATGGTCGAGCGCGTCTTGAGCGTGCGGAAGTCGAGCGGGGCGACGTCGGACACGCGCACCTTGCTGGTCGACTCGATCACCATCTCGGTCCACGGGTGCTCGATGAGCAGCCGGCGGACGCGGTTGCCGAAGACGTCCTCGAAGTCGACCGACTGGCACGGCACCGACACCGACAGGGTGTGCTCGAGCACCTCCTGCAGGCGGTCGACGCGCGGCGAGAGGCGGAGCAGGTGCGTCGAGCGCTCGATCGGCTTGGCGTAGCGGTACACGGTCCGGTGGCGCACGTCGAACGTCTGGATCGGCGCTCGCTTGACCGACGCCATCGCCGCCCGCGCCTGCACCGCCGGGTTCACCAGCGACGACCGCGGGGTCGCGCCGGCGGCCGGCGGGCCGATGTCGCTGACGACCGCGCCCTGGCGCACGATCACGACGTGGCCGGGTGAGAGCTGCGTCCACGTGATCGACGGCGGCGGCGGGCGCGGCTCCGCGGGCGTCTCGCCCTCGGGAGGCGCCGGCGGCTCCACGACCTGGAGCGGCACCGACGAGATGATGACGCCCTTGCGGCTCTTGGTGCCGCGGGCGCCGAGATCGACGACGAGGTCCTCGTCGCCGATCACGCAGCGCTCGTACGGCGGCGAGAGCTGGCCGATCCAGATCGCCGAGTCCTGATCGCGATCGGCGTAGACCAGGAGGTCGCGGCCGTCGGTGAGCGCGATCGTGAGACCGCCGTCGTCATCGAGCAGGTCGAGCCACTCGCGCACCTGGTTGAGGTCGCACTCGGCGATCGATTTCCAGCCGCGCTCGGCGAAGCGCGACATGAGGATGCAGAAGAGCTGCTCGGTGTCGGTCGAGCCGACCGGCTCGAAGATGCCGCGATCGGCCTTGTCGTCGGGGCGCGCGGTCAGGCTGCCCGAGTGGCCGAACATCCAGTCGCGGCGCCCCCAGCTGCGCACGAAGGGCTGGGTGTTGGCGTCGGTGATGGCGCCCCAGCGCGCGCTGCGGATGTGCAAGACGAACAGCGACGACTCGAGGTGCTCCCACGCGCGCGCGAGCTGGCCGCGGATCGAGCCCTGGGGTGGCGCCGGCTCCTTGAGCACGGTCGCCGACGGCTCGCCGCCCGGGTAGTAGCCGAGGCCCCAGCCGTCGGGCAGCGCGTGGCCCGGCTCGAGGCACTTCAGATCGAACGACGGCGCCAGCTCGCCCTCGAAGGACATCGCGAGGAGGTTCGGCACGAGAGAACTCTACTACACGGAATCCTCAGCTGTGGCCGAGGACCTCCTTGGCCAGCGAGTCGCAGATCGCGTGGGTCTCGTCGACGACCGTGGTGAGGAGCTCGTGCACGTCCTCGCCGTCGTGGAGCTCGCGGCGCTGCCGGCGCACCAGTTCGTCGAGGATGCGCAGGCGCTCGAGGGTCTGGCCGCCGGGGAGCTCGGTGGCGGAGGGTGGGCGGATCGCGCACAGCCGGTCGTAGGCGGAGTGGACGCAGTACGCGACCGAGCGCGGGAAGCGATCCTCACCGATGAGGAAGCGGACCACCGCGTCGGGGCCGACCCGGCCCTGATGGCGCTTCATGAAGGGCTCGTACCCGGAGAGCGAGCGCAGGAGCGAGAGCCAGAGCGACGTGACGACCACGTCGTGGCGACGGCCGCCGGTCGTGATCGCGTGGTGGTGGACGTCGAGGATGCGCGCGGTCTGGCTGACGCGCTCGAGCATCACGCCGAGCCAGATGAAGTCGAGCGCGTCGTCGTGGAGCATCGTCGAGCGCAGCTGGCCCAGCACCAGCTGGGTGCCGCCGCGGATGTGGCGGTAGAAGTCGAACCGGCGCTCGGCGAAGTCGGCGCGCGCGGCCTCGCGGCCGAGGTAGAGGTGGAGCTCGTTGGTGCTCTCCCAGGCCTCGAGCGAGACGACCTCGCGGATCGAGCGCGCGTTCCAGCGGGCGGCGCGGACCGAGCGCTGGATCGAGGCGGCGGTCTCGTCGTCCCACGTGAGCGCCTGCTCGACGCGCTCGCCGTCGGCGAAGGTGGCGGCGTCGTCGCCCCAGCGGGCCAGGAACGCCGCCTCCTCGCCGGCGACGACGACGACCGGGCGCCAGCAGGCGGCGGGCTCGAGCTCGGCGTCCAGCGCGAGGTTGTGGGTGGTGGCGAGCAAGCGCGCCGTCGACTCGGCGCGCTCGACGTAGCGGCCGAACCAGAAGCAGTGATCGGCGACGCGGGAGATCATGGATCTTGGTACCTTCCCGCCATGAAGCGCTCGCGGCTGATCGTCGTCCTCGTCATCGCGCTCGCGAGCGTGACCGCGACCTCGATCGTGATCGCCAGGCTGATCAGCGGCTGGGGCGAGCAGTCCGACGACGACCCGTGGAGGAAGAAGTGAGCCGCGCGCGGCGTCATGGGCCGTCACCCTTGAGCACCCAGGTGTCCTTGCTGCCGCCGCCCTGGCTCGAGTTGACGACGTAGCTGCCGTCGACGAGCGCGACCCGCGTGAGCCCGCCGGGCAGGACCCACGGGCCCTCGCGGCTGGTGAGGATGTAGGGCCGCAGGTCGACGCGGCGGGGCGCGACCACCTTCTTGTCGCCGACCCACGTCGGGCAGGTCGACAGCTCGATGCGGTGCTGGGCGATGTAGCGGCGTGGCGTGGCCACGATGCGCCGGCGGAACTCCTCGATCTCGGCCTCGCTCGCCTGCGGGCCCATGAGCATCCCGTAGCCGCCGGCCTCGTCGACGGCCTTGACCACGAGCTCTTCGAGGTGCTCGAGCACGTAGCGCCGGTCGTCGTCGCGGGCGCACACGAACGTCGGCACCTGCGCCAGCACCGGCTCCTCGCCGAGGTAGAAGCGGATCATGTCGTGGACGAACGGATAGACCGCCTTGTCGTCGGCCACGCCGTTGCCCGGCGCGTTCGCGAGCGCGACGTTGCCGGCGGCGTACGCCTTCATCAGGCCGCGCACGCCGAGCACGCTGTCCGCGCGGAAGACGTCGGGGTCGAGGAAGTCCTCGTCGGTGCGGCGGTAGATGACGTGCACGCGGCGCGGACCGCGGGTCGTGCGCACGTAGACCACGTCGCCGTCGACGAACAGGTCGGGCGCCTGCACGAGCTCGAGGCCCATCGTGCGCGCGAGGAAGCTGTGCTCGAAGTAGGCCGAGTTGTACGGCCCCGGGGTGAGGACGACGGCCGTGGTGTCGTCGCCGGTGACCGGCGACACCGAGCGCAGCGTCTCGGCGAGGCGCGTCGGGTAGTGATCGACGCGGTGCACGCGGGCGAGGTCGAACGCGCGCGGGAAGATGCGCTTCGAGATGACGCGGTTCTCGACGACGTACGACACGCCCGAAGGCGTGCGCAGGTTGTCCTCGAGCACCTGCCACGTGCCGTCGGGATCGCGGATGAGGTCGATGCCGGCGATGTGGATGCGGACGCCACCGGGCGGCTTCACGCCGCGCAGCATCGGGCGGTACGTGGTCGAGCCGAGCACCATCTCGGCCGGGATGACGCCGGCGGCGAGGATGCGCTGGCCGTCGTAGATGTCGTCGAGGAAGGCGCCGAGCGCGCGCAGGCGCTGGCCCAGGCCCTTCTCGAGGTGGGCGAAGTCGGCGGCCGAGACCAGGCGCGGCACCAGACAGAAGGGAAAGATCTTCTCGGTGCCGCGGTTGTCGGAGTAGACCGAGAAGGTCACGCCCTGGTTGAGGAGCGCGAGCTCGGCGAGCTGCTGGTGGCGCGCGAGCTCCTCGGGGCTCATGCGGTCGAGCTGCTCGAGCACGCGGCGGAAGGCGGGGCGGGCACCGTCGTTCGCGAGGATCTCGTCGAAGGTGCCGGCCAGCGGGCGGTAATCGGCGAACAGCGTCACGACTCTATTGTGCTCCAGCCCGCACGCGCAGTGCGCGCACGTCGAGGGTCCAGGCGGTCAGCTGCTGCGGGGCGGCGTCGGCGTCCGGCGCCGGATCGACCGGGGTGACGACCAGGCGCTCGGCGCGCCGGCGCGCGGCCTCGTCGGCGTCGGTGGGGAGGCCCTCGTAGGCGCCGCCGCCGGGCCGCCACGCGTACCAGGACAGCCGGGTGGCCGCGGCCGCGCCGCCTTGCTCGGTGCCGGCCTCGACGACCAGCTCGAGCGGCTCGTCCGGCGGCAACGACTCGAGGAGGCCGGGCACCGGCGCGTACTGCCGGCGGCGGAGCCCGAGCACGTGGTAGTGCCACGCCCCGTCGCGCTCGACGCGCGGGGCGACGCGGTGGTCGCCGATGCGCACCGCGAGGGGGAGGTCGCCCTCGCAGTCGGCGACGAGCTCGAGGCGCTCGCTCGAGGCGTCGACCAGCCGCGAGGTCGCGCGCTCCTGCGACGCGACGTCGCCGACGAGCGGCCAGAACTCGACGGCGCGCGACAGCTCGAGGCGGAACGGGCCGACGCGTGCGCTACCCAGCGGCTGGCGGCGGAAGGCGCGGAGCTCTGCGTGGTGGGCGTCGAGCGGGAGCCCGTGCGCCTCGAGATCGTCGAGGACGGTGTCCAGGTCCTCGGCGAGGAACCAGGGCAGGGCCCAGCGATCGTGGAGCTCGGCCTGCCAGTCGATCATCGGCTCCGGGTAGGGTGCGCGGGCGCAGCGCGCGGCGATGGCGCGGACGAGCGCACCGGCGGCGACCATGCCGGCGGGCCGGGCCGGCATGCGGAACGCCCGGAGCTCCACGACGCCGAGCTTGCCGCGCCCGGCGAGGTGCGGGTTCCAGAGCTTCTCGACGTTCAGCTCGGCGCGGTGCGAGTTGCCGCCGGCGTCGACGAGGAGCGGCGCGAGCGTCGACCACAGGAGCTCGGGCCCGACGCGCCCGCGCAGCGCCTCGTGCTCGAGCCACCCGCAGGCGAGGCGGAGCTCCTCCCAGCGCTCGCGCGTGCCCTCGTCGGCGCGCGGCGACTGCGATGCCGAGCCGGCGCACTCGCCGAGGAACCAGTACGAGAGCGAGGGGTGGTTATGGAAGTACTTGATCAAGCGCGGCAGGAGCCAGGGCGCGACGAAGAACGGGCTCGCCTCCGCCGTCGGCCCGCCGAGCGTGAGCTGCCCGCCGCCGCCCGAGTCGACCTCGTCGCCGTTGTAGCGCCAGCGGAAGCTCGAGAGCCCGGCGTCCCCCGCGGCGGCCCAGATGTCCGCCAGGTGGGCGCCGAAGCTCTCGAGGTCGGGGCAGGGCGCCGTGTTCACCTCGACCACGCCCGGGTCCGCGGTCACCGTCGCCCACCGCCCATCTCTCCCTTCCACCGCCTCGCTCCCCATCAGCTCCCTCGCCTCATCCTCCAACCCGTGCCCGTGCCCGTGCCCGTGCCCGTGCCCGATCTCTCCGTCTCCCCCGATCTCCGGGAGCCTCACGCCGAAGCAGAACCTCGGCCGCGCCTCGTCCGGGTACTGCCGGCCCACCAGCCGCCGCGCCGCCCCGCCGCCGGCACGCCGCGCCAGGCTCACCGCCAGCACCGCGGCGCGCCGTCGCTTGTCGTCTCCCGGCTCGCCGTCCGGGTCGGCTTGCCACAGCCACGCGCCGTCACTCGAATCCCGTCGCGTGAACGTGGGCT
Source organism: Myxococcales bacterium UBA2376 (assembly GCA_002344285.1). Lineage (GTDB taxonomy): Bacteria > Myxococcota_A > Polyangia > Haliangiales > Haliangiaceae > UBA2376. The sequence continues at coordinate 8,299 of DDTA01000050.1, read as the reverse complement.
CCGCGCCGATCCAGATCGCCGGCTCGAGATTCTCCGAACGTTCCGACTGCGCCACGCCGCCCCGCCTCAGCCTTGTTCCTCGTCCGGCCAGTCCTCGAGGCGCGGCAGCGCGCGGTCGAGATCGAGCCGGCGCAGGTCGAGCGTGTACGGCTGATCGCCGCTCGGGCGCGCCTCGCGCGGTTGCACCGGATACGGCGTGAGCCCGTCGTGCGTGAAGCGCTGCGAGCGGCGGGCGCTGGCCTCGAAGCGCGTGAGCGGCGGCGACAGGAACGCGCGGCCCTCGGGATGCCAGACGTGATACGAGCCCGCGGCCATCGAGCGCTTCGCCCACGTGTCGACGACCTCGAAGCGCAGCGGGTGGTGCACGCCCAGGTGTGGCTGCAGGCTGTGCGGCGGGCACCAGGCGCGGAAGCGCACGCCCGCGACGCTCGTGTCGGCCGCGCTCGTCGGGCGCATCGGCAAGACCGTGCCGTTGACCAGCACGCGGTGACGTTCGGGCACGAGCCCGTACCCGCGCACCTCGACCCGCTCGAGCGAGCTGTCGACGTAGCGGGCGGTGCCGCCGGCGGAGACCTCCTCGCCGAGCACGTGCCACGGCTCGATCGCGTTCCGGATCTCGAGCCGGGCCTCGCCGGCGTCGACGGTGCCGACCAGCGGGCAGCGCAGCTCGGTGAACGGACGGTACGCCTCGGCCGGCAAGCCCAGGCCGCGGCCGGCGAGGAAGCCGAGCACGTCGTCGAGATCGCGATCGAGGAACCAGGGCAGGAGGAAGCGATCGTGCAGCCCCTGGCCCCAGCGCACGAGCGGACCGCGGTACGGCGCGCCGGCGAACGCGGCGACGAGCGAGCGCGCGAGCAGCACCTGCGCGGCGGCCATCCGGGGATGTGGCGGCATCTCGAACGCGCGCATCTCGACCAGCCCCTGGCGTCCGTACGGCGTCTGGGGATCGTAGAGCTTGTCGATCGACAGCTCGGCGCGGTGCGTCGAGCCGGCGACGTCGCACAGGAGATGGCGGAAGAGCCCGTCGACGAGCCAGGCCGGCGTGCTGCGGTTCGCGAACGCGCGGTCGAGCGCGAGCTCGAGCTCGTAGAGCGAGTCGTGGCGCGCCTCGTCGACGCGCGGCGCCTGCGACGTGGGACCGACGAAGAGCCCGGTGAAGAGGTACGAGAGCGACGGGTGGTGCTGGGCGAACGTGATGAGCGACGCCAGCATGTCGGGTCGCAGGAGGAACGGCGACGCGAGCGGCGTGGGCCCGCCGAGCGTGATGTGGTGACCGCCGCCGGAGCCGGCGAGGCGCCCGTCGAGCTGGTACTTCTCGGACTGGAGCCCGCAGGCGAGCGCCGCGTCGAAGACGGTCTCGAGCAGCGCGACGTGGTCGCGTCCGCGCGCCGTCGGCGGGAGGTTGACCTCGAGCACGCCGGGGTCGGGCGTGACCGCGAAGCGCAGCTGCGAGGGCGCCGGCGGCGGCGGGTATCCCTCGAGGCGCGCGTCGACGCCGACCGAGGCGCGCGCCCGGTCGACGGCGGCGGCGAGCTCGAGCCACTCGGTGAAGCGCGCGACCGGCGGGAGGAAGACGTGGAGCGCGCCGTGCCGGCGCTCGACGACGAGCGCGGTGCGGATGCCCGGAGCGTAGGGGACCGGGTTGATGGGGGTGGACGGCGGGTAGGGAGAGGGCGCGATCGTGAGCGATTGCGGCGATTCGAGCGCGGCGCGCTCGCGCGAGTGATCGGAGGCGTCGAGGCGGAGCTGGCGGCGCGTGCGGCGGAGAACCCAGCGCGCGCGGAGCGCGGGGTCGGCGCCGGGTGGAGGTTCCGGATCGTCCACGTTCACGTCGCCGTCGTCGACGTCAGCGTTCACGTCGACGTCGACGTCGACGGGTGCGGTGCGGGGATCGAAGGGGCGATCGGGGTCGAGCGACGGATCGAGGGCAGGTGGAGGGGGCAGCCCCGGTCCGAGGGAGGCGAGGGGCAGACGCAACCCGGCGGGCGAATCACCCGGCAGGAGGAAGAGGTTCGCGCGGCGAAAGGTCCACTGCTCGGTGAGCCACGTGTCGCTGGTCGAACGCGCGAGCGGCAGGACCCAGCCGACGGGCGCGCCGGCGCCGCGATCCAGGATCTGCGCGAGGCGTCGGCGCTCGTCGGGATCGTCGAGCCCGGCGCGGCGCGGATCGGCCGAGAGCGGGAGCGACGCCTCGTCGTGCAGGAAGCGCACGGGGTCCTCGAACGCCGGCGTGAGCGACGCGGGCAGGCCGAGCTCGCGCGCGATCGCGGCGGCCAGGCGCTGCGCGTCCTCGGCGGAGGCCTGGGCCGCGAGCTGGCGCGGTTGCCACACCGCCGCGCCGTCGCGGCGCGCGATGATGTCGAGCGACCAGCGCGGGATGGGCTCGCCCGGGTAGTGCTTGCCCATGCGCTCGACGATCACGCCGCCGGGCGCGAGGCGATCGCGCAGCGCGGCGGCGAGCGCGTGGCCCTTCTGCCACTTCGACGGACCCAGCGCCTCTCCGTTCCACTCGGGGGCGTCGGGCTCCTCGCGCGACGTGAAGGTCGGCTCGCCGCCGCTCGTGAGCCGCAGGTTCGCCGCGTCGAGCGCGGCGTCGGCGCGATCCGCGCCGTCGAGGAGCGCGGTCCACACGTCCTCGGTGTACGGCGCGGTCGGCCGCGTCTCGTGCCCGAGGCGCAGCACCGTCGTCGAGAACTCGACGCGCTCGGCCGCGACGTCGCTCGTGCCCTCGATCGGCGCGGCCAGCGCGGGCGACGCCGTCGCGCACAGGGGCACGTGGCCCTCACCCGTGAGCAGCCCCGAGGTGCCGTCGAGGCCGATCCAGCCGGCGCCGGGCAGGAACACCTCGGCCCACGCGTGCAGGTCGACGACGTCCCTGCTCACGCCCTTGGGCTGATCCGGGATCATGCCCTCGTCCACGAGCTGGACCAGGTAGCCCGAGACGAAGCGCGCGGCGAGCCCGCGGCTGCGCAGCGCGGCGACCAGCAGCACCGCCGAGTCGCGACAGCTGCCGCGCCCCTGCTCGAGGGTCTCCTCCGGCGTCCACACGCCGGCCTCCTCGCGGATCACGTACCGGACCTCGGCGGCGACCCGCTGGTTGAGCGCCACGATCGTGTCGACGACGTTGCCGTGGGTCGGCACCGTGTCGAGGAGGGCGCGCACGCGCGCGCCGGTCGCGTACGCGGGATCGTCGAGCGTGCGGAAGGGCGCCAGCTCCTGCTCGAGCCCGTCGGGGTACGCGAACGGCAGCTCCCGGCAGCGGGGATCGACGAGGAAGTCGAACGGGTTGACCGGCTTGATGTCGATCGCGAGCTCGACGAGCAGCTCGAGGGCGGGGACGCGTTGCCCGACCTGGAAGGTCACGCGCGCGACGTGGTTGCCGTGTGGATCCTGCTGCCAGTGCAGGCGGTGCTCGCCGGTGATCGCGAGCCGGTAGCTCTCGATGCGCGCGCGGGCGTGGTTGGCGGGCCTTAGCCGCACCAGGTGCGGGCCGAGCGCAGCCGCACGGGGATACGCGTAGTGATTGCGGTGCTGGACGAGGAGGCGCATGCCCGGACCAGGAAGGTGCCTCTTGTCCCCGGGCGTCATCAAGCGCGCGATGGCCAGAACGCCCGCTCCGGACCGCGCGTTTCAGCCCCGTTTCCGTGCCGTCACCGTCGTCGTTCTTGTTCGCGCGCGGACCCACTCCTCGCGGCTGGCGCTCAGAGGCGGCGGCGCGCGCACAGGAGCGAGGTGCTCCAGCCGTCGCGCAGCGCCAGGAAGACGACCGCGCACACGCTCGGATCGAGGTACGGGTGGTCGAGCCAGGTGACGAACAGCGGGCCGCGGGGGAGCGTCGGCGACGGCGCGCATCCGCTGGTCGTGCACAGCTCGGCGACCGCCGACCAGCGCCCCGGCGGGCGCACGAGCAAGGTCGCGAGGAAGGCGGCGTTGTGCGGGTCCGTCACCAGCGCCGTACACGCCGTCGTTGCCGGGTCCGGTGGCGACGGCGCGGGGAGCTGGTCGCTGGCGGCTGGCCACTGCGCGGGCGGGACGGCGACGAACGGACCGCTCGAGATGTCGGGCATGACGACCGGCGCCGGCGGGACGTCGGCGGGCATGGCCACGTGCAAGGTCGGCTGCGCCGCGGCGTCGCTGGCCGGCGCAGCGCCGTCGTCGGAGCGCAGGATCGCGGTGTGGCCCGAGTGACCGCTCATCGCGCGCGCGGCGCTGGTCGCCTCGAATGCGTCGGCGTGCGCGCGCAGATCCTCGAGCGCGTGGGCGACGTCGACCATCGACTGCAGGCGCGCCGACTTCTCCTTCTGCATCATGTGCAAGCAGAGCGCCTCCCACTCGGGTGGCACCGAGGGGTTGCGGGCGCGCGGCGGCTCCACCGGCTGGTAGAGGTGGCCGCGCAACATGTCGGCGACCTCGCCCGGATACGGCAGGGTCCCGGTCAGCATCTCGTAGAGCATGCAGCCGAGCGAGTAGATGTCCGTGCGGTGATCGATCGCGCCCTTGCCCTCGCACTGCTCGGGGCTCATGTACGCCGGCGTGCCGATGACGATGCCGAACTGCGTCTTGCGCACGCCGGGGGCCGGCGTCGTCAGCTTGGCGATGCCGAAGTCGAGCACCTTGACGAACAGCGGATCGAACGAGCGGTCGCAGAGGAAGACGTTGGGTGGCTTGAGGTCGCGGTGGATGATGCCCTTGGCGTGACTGGCGGTGAGCGCGGAGCAGATCTGGGCGAGGACGTGCCGGATCTCCGCGAGCTGGAGGCCGCCCTTGCGCAGTCGCTTGTCGAGGCTCATGCCCTCGAGGCACTCCATCATCAGGTAGCTGCGGTCGCCGTCGGCCTGGTGGAGCGTGCCGAAGTCGATGATGACGATGATGTTCGGGTGCCCGATCTCGGCGGCGGCCTTGGCCTCCTGGAAGAAGCGCGCGACCTGATCGGGATCGCGGGCCTGGTCGTCGTGCAGGACCTTCACCGCCACGTCGCGCTCGATGAGCGTGTGCTTGCACAGGTACACCGTGCCGGTGCCGCCCGCGCCGAGCTCCCGCTCGACGACGTAGCTGCCGATGCGCTGACCGACGAGGTTCACGGCGCGACGCCTCCATCGGCGGCGAGCGCCGCCTCGAGCTGCCAGATGTAGTGCTGCGCGTCCGCGCGGATCGCGGCGGAGTCCGGGTCGCTGGCGAGCACGACGAACCGGCGGAAGTGGTGGAGCGCCTGATGCAGGTCGCCCTTCCTTCGGTACGCCTGCGCCATGTTGTAGGTGAGGGGCGGGGTGCGCTGGGTCTCGGCCGTGGTGGCGGCGTCGATGTGCGCGACTGGCGTGGGCCAGCCGAGGCGACCGGTCAGGAGCAATCCGAGGACGAGCGCGGCGAGGAGCACGCCCGCGGCGGCCGCCGACAGGAGCACGACGCGCGCGCGATCCGTGCTGACCGGCGTCGGCGGCGGTGGCGCGTCGGTCAGCGCGAGCACGGCGCTCGCGCTCGCCGGGCGCGCGGCCGGGTCGACCGCGAGCGCGGCGACGATCGCGGCGTCCCACCGCGGGTCGAGGTCCTTCACCAGGTCGCGCGGCGGCCGCGGCGTCTCGGTCAGGCGCGCGGTCGCGAGCTCGCGCGGGTTCTGGCCGGCGAAGGGGAGGGTGCCGGTGACGAGCTCGTACGCCACGACGCCGAAGCTGTAGACGTCGGACACGGCGGTGATCGGCTTGCCGCTCACCTGCTCGGGCGCCATGTACGCCGGCGTGCCGACGAGCTCGCCGTCCGCGGTCAGGGCGGCGTCGCCGGTGTCGTCGGCCGGGCGCGCGATGCCGAAGTCGGTGACCACCGCGCGCGTGGCGCCGGCGCGGCGCACGAGCATGACGTTGTGGGGCTTGAAGTCGCGGTGGATCACGCCGGCCGCGTGGGCGGCGTCGAGCGCCGCCGCCAGATCCGCGAGGATCACCCGCGCCTCGGCGATCGGCAGCGGGCCTCGGCGAAGCCGCTCGGCCAGCGACTCGCCCGCGAGCAGCTCCATGGTCAGGAACGACAGGTCACCGTGGCGTCCGGCGTCGTGAATCCGGCACACGTTGGGGTGGCTGACCTTGCGCGCGAGCTGGATCTCCCGGACGAAGCGATCGTGCGCCATCCCCCGGCGCAACGTCTTGAGCGCGACCGGCCCGTCGAGGAGACGATCGTGAGCCTCGTACACCTCGCCCATCCCCCCGCGCGCGAGGAAGCGCACGATCGTCCATCGATCGGCCACGATCGTGCCACCCGGCAGCTCCACGTCGGCGGGCGCGTCGCACGCCGGCGTCGTGTTCGCCATCGCGGCGAGGGTGGAGTCGTCGCTCACGGCCGCATCGTACTGCTAGAGTCAGCCCCGCATGAAGCTCGCCACGTCTCATGATCCCGGACCGCGCGGTCGGTTCGGCCCCTTCGGCGGCCAGTACGTCGCCGAGACCTTGATGCCGGCGCTCGCCGAGCTCGAGGCGGCGTGGCGCGCGGCGCGGGTGGACGAGGCCTTCGGCGACGAGGTGGGGCGGCTCCTGCGGGACTACGTCGGACGGCCGTCGTTGCTCACGCGGGCGGACCGGCTGAGCGCGGCGGTCGGCGCGCGCGTCTACCTCAAGCGCGAGGACCTGAACCACACCGGCGCGCACAAGATCAACAACTGCATCGGCCAGGCGCTGCTCGCCCGGCGCATGCACAAGCCACGCGTCATTGCCGAAACGGGGGCCGGTCAGCACGGCGTGGCGACGGCCACCGTTGCCGCACGCTTCGGCCTGGAGTGCGTCGTCTACATGGGTGCCGAGGACATCCGGCGGCAGGCGGCGAACGTCTATCGCATGAAGCTCCTCGGAGCGACGGTGGTGCCGGTCGACAGCGGCTCGCGAACGCTCAAGGATGCCCTGAACGAAGCGATGCGCGACTGGGTCACACGCGTCGCGGACACTTTCTACATCATTGGCACGGTCGCGGGTCCGCACCCGTACCCGATGATGGTGCGTGACTTCCAGTCGGTGATCGGCCGTGAATGCATCCGGCAGATGCAGGAGCAATGCGGACGTCAGCCCGACGCGGTGATCGCCTGCGTCGGCGGCGGCTCGAATGCGATGGGGATCTTCCACCCCTACCTGCCGGTTGCCGGCGTGCGTCTGATCGGCGTCGAAGCGGCGGGCGAGGGGATCGCCAGCGGACGCCATGCCGCTTCACTCACCGCCGGGCGGCCCGGGGTGCTGCACGGCAACCGCACCTATCTGCTGCAGGACGAGAACGGCCAGATCATGGAGACGCACTCGGTGTCTGCCGGTCTCGACTACCCCGGTGTCGGGCCCGAACACGCCTGGCTGAAGGACAGCGGCCGCGCGGAGTATGTTGGCGTCACCGACGCCGAAGCGCTGCAGGCTTTTCACGATCTCTGCCGCATCGAAGGCATCATGCCGGCGCTCGAGTCGAGCCATGCGCTCGCCTACGCCAGCAGACTGGCGCCGTCGCTGGCGCGGGATGCCATCCTGCTGGTGAATCTTTCTGGTCGTGGGGACAAGGACATGCACACCGTTGCCGACAAGTCGGGAATCAGGTTCTGACCATGGGCAGGATCTCGCAAGCTTTCGCGCGTCTGCAAGGTGAAGGCCGCAAGGCGCTGATCCCGTTCATCACCGCCGGCGACCCCGACCCTGCGTTGACCGTCCCCTTGCTGCGCACGCTGGTGCGCGCTGGCGCCGACGTCATCGAGCTTGGTGTCCCCTTCTCGGATCCGATGGCCGACGGCCCGACGATCCAGCGTGCATCCGAACGCGCGCTGGCGAAGGGCGTCAGCCTGCGCCAGGTCCTGTCACTGGTCGCCACCTTCCGCGCCGAGGACCCGAAGACGCCGATCGTTCTCATGGGCTATGCCAACCCGATCGAGGCCATGGGCGTCGAGGCCTTTGCCGCCACCGCCGCGGCTGCCGGGGTCGATGGCGTGCTGGTGGTCGATTACCCGCCGGAGGAGAGCACCGCCTTCGCCGACGCCCTGCAGCGGCACGAGATGGACCCGATCTTCCTGCTGGCGCCGACTTCGAGCGATGCGCGCATCGCGCAGGTGGGCGCCCTCGCCAGTGGCTACATCTACTACGTCTCGTTGAAGGGCGTCACCGGATCGGCGACGCTCGACGTCGCTGCGGTTGCCGAGCGCATTCCCGAAATCCGGGCACGCACCGGCGTACCGGTCGGCGTCGGCTTCGGCATTCGCGATGCAGCGACCGCGGCTGCCGTCGCCCGGATCGCCGATGCGGTCGTCGTCGGCAGCCGCCTGATCGAGGAGATCGAGCAATCGGCAGCGACAGCC
>DDTA01000126.1:9073-10232 GCA_002344285.1 Myxococcales bacterium UBA2376 | reverse complement strand
AGGGAGAGGGAGAGGGGAGAAGGGAGAGGGAGAAGGAGACTGGAGATGGTGGAGAGGGTGCTGAGGGCGTGGAGAGGGATGATCGGGCACGGGCACGGGCACGGGCACGGGTCGGAGACGGAGACGGAGACGGGATCGGGATCGGAATCGGAGTCGGGATCGGGATCGGAAACGGAACCGGGGAGGGGCTGATGGCGCTGCGGCTGGGTGGGCTGGGGGATGTCGATCCGCTCGCGGTGCCGGTGCCGCCGGGGACCGAGGTGACGACGCGCGTCGATCGGGCGGTGGGGGAGAGGGTCGTGCAGCAGGGCGCGGTCGGCCGGGTCGCGGCGGTGGACGGCGAGCACGTCGACGTGGAGGTCGTGGGTGTCGGGCGCGTGCGCTACCTGCGGAGCGAGGTCGTGCCGCGCAAGCTCGGCCTCGTGCGCTACGCGCGGCGACGCGCCGACGCATGGGAAGATCTGGCGCCGACGATCGTGCTCGACGCGATCGTCGGATCGCGCGCGTGGGGGCTCGACCACGCCGGCAGCGACGAGGACCGGCGGGGCGTGTTCGTGCTGCCCTTCGCCTGGACGACGGGCCTCGCCGATCCGCCGCTCGATCTCCAGTCGCTGGACGGCTCGCACGCGTACTGGGAGATCGGCAAGGCGATCCGCCAGGCGCTGCGCGCCGACCCCAACACGCTCGAGATGCTGTTCGCCGCCGACGAGCGCGCCGTGCGCGATCCGATGGGCGCCATGCTGCTCGAGCTCCGCGACGCGTTCGTCTCGCAGGAGATCTACGGCAGCTTCGGGCGCTACGCGCTGTCGCAGCTCGAGCGCCTCGAGCACAACCAGCGGCTGGCCGATCACCGCGCGCTGGTGCTCGAGTGGCTGGTCGCCGATCCGACGCTCGACCTCGACACCGTCGCGGTGCGGCTCGCCGCCGCGGCGGCCGTCCCCGGTCCGACGCCCGAGGACGCGCAGCGGCGTGCGCGCGACTACCTGAAGCAGCTCTACCGCTCGCTCTACGATCAGGGTCACCTCGCGACCGCCGAGTGGTCGTCGCTCTGCACGTTCGCGCGGGAGCGGGGCCATGCGTTCGAGCCACCGCGCGACCTGCGGCCCAAGAACGCCTACAACCTCGTCCGCCTGCTCGATCTGGCGACGCGCTGGCTCGC
>DDTA01000126.1:0-9024 GCA_002344285.1 Myxococcales bacterium UBA2376 | reverse complement strand
GAGGCGGCGCGCGCGTCGAGCCCGCTGCCGCGCCACGCCGACATCGCGCGCGCCGAGGAGGTCCTGCGCGCGATCCGCGCCGAGGCCGCGCGCCGCGCGCTCGCCGGCGCGCCGGGGCCCTGGGGCGCCGACGCGCCGCCGCCGCCGATCGCTCGCTTCGACGACTGAGCTATGGTCCTCATCGCCAAGATGAACGAGCAGGCCGACTTCCCGCTGCGCCACGATGTCCTCACCGAGCACCAGGCCAGGGTCGCGCGCGACTACCTCGCCAGGCGCGCGGGCGAGCGTCATCACCTGGTCATCTATCTCTCCGGCGCGCACGCCTACGGCTTCCCGTCGCCCGACTCGGATCTCGATCTGAAGAGCGTGCACATCGCGCGCACGTCCGATCTGGTCGGGCTGGTGCCGCGCCCCGGCGGCGCCGAGGTGATGCTCGTCGAGGACGGCGTCGAGATCGACTACGGCTCGAACGAGCTCGGCGAGGTCCTGCGCGGCGTGCTCAAGGGCAACGGCAACTACCTCGAGCGCCTGCTCGGCGAGCTGGTGATCGAGGCCGACGTGCCGCGGCTGCTCGCGCTGCGCCCGCTGGTCAAGGCGACGCTCTCACGGCGCGTGGTGCGCCACTACGGCGGCTTCGCGTCGTCGCAGCTCAAGGCCGCCGAGGTCGCGCCCACCGCGAAGAAGGTGCTCTACGTCCTGCGCACCGCGCGCACCGGCTATCACCTCCTGCGCACCGGCGAGCTGGTCACCGATCTCAACCAGCTCGCGGCCGAGTACGGGCCCGACATCACCGACCTCAAGGCGCGCAAGCAGAGCGGCGAGCGCGCGACGCTCTCCAGCGACGAGCTCGGCCACTGGCGCGGCGTGCTCGATCGCGCCATCGCCGACATGGGCGGCGCCGTCATCACCTCGGTGCTGCCGGAGGAGCCGACCGGCGCCTCGATCACCGCGCTCGAGGACTGGCTCAAGCAGACGCGCAAGGAGCTGTGGTGACCATCTCCGGAATCGTGTAAGACGTCACGCGGGTACCGTGTAGGTTCCGCGGGGTGTCGGAGCCTTCGCTCCCTCGACAACAGGCGTCAGGTCCCTGACACGGCCCGCGTCGGCCAAATAGCCGAAAGCTAAAAGGTCGGACCAGTGGCACGGAGGCTGCTCATAGTCCGGCCATCATGTCGGAACGTCAGCGTCGCGTCCTCGGTGCCTCGGTCGGCGGTCTCACGTCGACCACCGTGGACATCATCGTCCTCACCATCCTGGTCGAGTCCGGGATGGCGGTCGCGCTCGCCGCCTTCCTCGGTGCCGCCGCCGGCGCCGTCGTCTGCTTCCTCCTCAACAAGTACATCGCCTTCCGCGATCACCGCCCGATCGACGTCCGCCAGGTGCTCGGCTTCGCCGGCGTGGCGTTCGGCACCGCGCTCTTCATGGCGGTGTCGATGCACCTCGCCTGCGTGCACGGCCACCTGCCGTACCTCGCCGCCAAGGTCCTGTGCGGCCTCGTGGTGTTCGTCTGCTGGAGCTACCCGGTCCAGCGCCGCTTCGTGTTTTCCCCCGCGTGATCACGCGCAGCTACCTCAGGAGAACCGTCATGTCGAATCATCTGCTCGCCAAGCACACCCCGCTCTACGTCGACCGCGACCTCTCGATCATCATCCCCGCGTACAACGAGGAGCAGCGCATCACGCCCACGCTCGAGCTCATGTCGGCCTTCCTGTCGGCCCACCCCTACCGCTACGAGATCGTCGTCGTCGACGACGGCTCGAAGGACGGCACCGTCGCGCTCTGCCGCGAGCTCGCCGAGCGCATCCCGCACCTGCGTGTCATCGCGACCTCGCCCAACCGCGGCAAGGGCCACGCCGTGCGCGTCGGCATGCTCGCCGCGCGCGGCGCGGTGCGCGTCATGTGCGACGCCGACGGCTCGATGCCGGCGACCGAGCTGCCCAAGCTGCTCGCGCCCATCGCCGCCGGCCAGGCGACGATCGCGATCGGCTCGCGCTACGTCGAGGGCGCGGCCCAGCACACGCAGCCGCGCTGGCGCCGCGCGTGGAGCCGCCTCTGCAACAAGGTGATCCAGGCCGCGCTCGTCCCCGGCGTGCGCGACACCCAGTGCGGCTTCAAGGCCTTCACCGCGGTCGCCGCGCACGAGCTCTTCACCAAGGCGACGATCAACGGCTGGGCCTTCGACCTCGAGGTGCTGGCGATCGCCAAGCGCTCGGGCCACGAGGTCGCCGAGGTCGGCGTGCTGTGGACCGACGACGAGCGCTCGAAGGTGAACCCGCTCAAGGACCTGTGGAAGGTCATCAAGGAGGCGGTCACGATCAAGCGCAACCTGCGGCGCGGCGCGTACGGCGCGCTCGCCGCCTGAGACGCTCCGATCAGGTCGCGGCGGGCGGCGTCTCGCCCGGCTTCGCGTCGCCCTGCTCCGTCATCTCCTTGCGGTAGATGATGCGTCCGCAGCGCGGGCACATCTCGAGCGACTCCATGCGCGCGAGGATGTTGTTGAGCTGGGGCGGGATGCGCATCTGGCAGCCCTGGCACGTCCCCGACAGGACCGGCGCCACGGCGTAGCCGCGCTTGCCGGCGAGCGTGTCGTAGGTCTTGAGCCAGGTCTTGTCGATCTTGGCCCGCAGATCGTCGCGCCCCGCCGAGGCCTCGGCGATCTGCTTGCCGAGCTCCTCGACCTTGACCGCGACCTGGGCTTCCTCGGCGGCGAGCTGCTCGCGCAGCTGGCCGATGGCCGCGTCGCGCTCGCCGATGACGGTGCTCGACGCGCCGAGCGCCTCGGTCACCTTCTTCAGCTCGGCCTCGCGGTCGTGGATCGACTTCTTCTTGTTGTCGACCTCGCGGCTGGCGGCGTTGTACTCCTTGCCGGTCTTCGACCCCTGGAGCTTGGACTTGGCGCTGCGGAGCGCCTCGTGCTCGCGCGCGAGCAGCTCCGCTTGCTGCTTCTTCCAGGCCTCCGTCTCCGCCAGCTTCTGCCGCTCGCCGCCGAGCATCCCCTCGAGCTTGGCGAGATCCCGGCGAAGGGGCTCGGTGCGAGCGGGGAGGCTCTGGCGGGCGGCCTCGAGCTCCTTGACCTTCGTGTCGATGGTCTGGAGCTCGAGCAGATACAAAAGCTGGTCTTTCAAGGCGACGTCCTCAGGTTGTCATCCGCCGGCGAAGCTCGTGGGCCCACCTGGGTTCGAACCAGGGACCAACCGGTTATGAGCCGGCCGCTCTTACCGATTGAGCTATGGGCCCTGTGGCGGAGGTTACAGCGACGGGCACGTTACCCCCCTGGGCCGGCGACGGCAAGCGGCCCGGTGGTAACCTGTGAGCGATGATCCGCTCCGCCGCGCTCCGACCCCTCTTCCTCGCCGCCGCCCTGGCCGCGCTCGCGGCGTCCGCGAGCTCGCGCCAGAGCACGCCGCCACCCCAGCCGGCGGGTGCGTGGAACGCGCAGCCGCCGCAATCGCAGCCGATGGACCCACGCGCGGCGACCGGGCTCTGGAAGAGCACGTTCGGCGCGGTGAAGATCGAGCCGAGCGAGCCGGGCGTACCGACGAGCGTCCATGGCGCCTGGACCTACGACAATCAGGGCGCGCAGGCCGTCGGGTACTTCGGCGGCACGCTCGACGGCAACGTGCTGCGCCTGACGTGGCGCGAGCCGGGGCAGCCGATGGCGGGCGCGCCGCTGCTCGAGGGCGAGGGCTGGCTCGTGTTCGATCCCAACGGCTCGCGCTTCACCGGGCGCTGGTGGACGAACAACCGCGATCGCCAGGGCGACTGGTCCGGCTGGCGCAACGCCCAGCCCACGACCCCGCCGCCGCCCGGTGGGGGGTACGGCGGCGCGGCGTACGGCAGCCCGCAGCCCACGTATCCACCGCCCCCGCCGCCGTCCGGCGGCGTGCGCTACTGACGCGTCAGCGCGGCGACGAGGTCGTCGACGCTCGCGGCCGCGCCGACGAAGGGCGTGGCGCCGACGTAGATCGTGGGGAGTGACCGGACGCCGGTGGCGCGCGCCTCGGCCTGGTCCCGCGCGATGTGAGCGGCGGCCTCGTCGCTCGCGGCGTCCTGCTGGTACCGCGTGAGGTCGAGCCCGAGGGCGCGCGCGAGCTGCTCGCAGCCGTCGGGCGTGAGCTGGTGTGTGGGCGCGGCGACGAGCGCGTCGGCCATGGCGTCGCCCTTGCCCTGCCGATCGGCGCAGTACCAGGCGATCGCGGCGGGGAGCGCGCCCGGGTGGCGGGCGAGCGGCACCATCTTGCGCACGACGCGGACGTCGACGCCGGCGCGCTTCGCCGTGTCGATCGCGCGCTCGAGGCGGTCGTGGAGCGCGCGGCAGTGCGGACACTCGAAGTCGATGAAGTCGACGACCGTGACCTTGCCGGGCACCTGCTCGCGCGCGATCACCTCGGGGAGCGCGACGCCGGCGGGCGGCGTCGGCGCGGGCGGCGTGACGTCGCCAACCGGCGCGAACGCGAGCGGTCCCGCGACCGCGAGGATGGCGACGGCGAGCACGCCGAGGGCGGGGGCGCGCGGCACGGGGGGCCAGGCGCGCCCGCCGGCGACGACGAGGGCAGCGACGGCGAGCGCGGAGAGGTCAGCGACGAGGCACAGCGTGCACCAGGCGCCGATGACGAACGCCTGGAGCGCGAGGAAGCCGAGCGCGCCGAGCGCGCCGGCGACGGCGACCGCGCGCCGCGTGCGTGGCAGCCCGAGCAGACAGAGCGCGAGGAGCGACGCGAAGAACCCGATCCCGACGACGGGCAGCGGGATCCCGAGCGGCCTCGCCCACGCCGACGCGCGCACCGCCGCGCAGCCATCCGCGGCGCAGAACGCCGGCGCGGGCGCGAGTGCGTCGGCGAGCGAGGCGGCCGCCGCCGCGAGCCCGACGAGCGTGATCGCGATCGCGAGGTAGGGAAGGACCCGCCGCACCGGCATGCCCCGTGAACCGCGCGCGCCCGGGCGCCATTCCCGCCCTTCGACTCGCTTCGCTCGCTCGGGGCGAACGGTCCAAGGGCGCGGGGCGCGGTCAGCCACCGTCGAGCGCGCGCAGGAGCTCGGCGATCGTCGGGCGCACCTTGTACGTGTCCCCGAGGAAGCGCCACGCGATCGTGCCGTCGCGCGCGACGAGGTACACCGCCGGCCACGCGACCTCGTTCTCGGCGTCGTACACGCCGAACGCGTCGATCGCGGTGTGCGCCGGATCGGACACGAGCGGGAGCGTCAAGGCGTGCGCGGCCGCGAGCTTCTCGCTCACCTCGGGCGGATCGACGGCGATCGCGGCGACCGCGACGCCGCGACGGGCCAGCTCGGGCAGGGCTCCTTGCAGCTCGACCAGCTGCGTGCGGCAGTACGGTCACCAGTCGCCGCGGTAGAACACGATCAGCGCGCGCTCCTTGGCGAGCACGTCCGACAGGTCGAACGTTCCGCGCGTCGTGCCGCGCACGCTCGCGAGCTGGACCGCGGGCGCCTTCGCGCCGACGTCGAGCGCCTTCGCGATCTCGGGCGGCGGCGCGGTGCGACGCGCGTTCGTGGGCCGCTTGCCGCTCGCGTGGTACGTCGGTCCGGCGTCGGCGGTCGCGCTGGCGTCGCCGACCCCGGACGCCGGCGGCGCGCCCTTCTTCCGGTCGCAGCCGCCGGCCAGCGCCACGGCGATCAGCGCGAGCTGCAGCCTCCGTCGCATGGTGCTCATCATGACATGTCAGGGCGCGGCGGGGGGCGGCTCGGGATCCGAGGAGGTGTGGTCGTGCACGACCTTCCACGTGCCATCCTGCCGCTCGAGCACGACCGAGAACACGCCCGCGCCCGCGTTGGGCCCATCGAGCGACCAGCGCCCGAGCACGACCGCGCCGTCGGCGCCCACCGGCTGCACGCCGAGCACCTCGAACACGAGCCGCCCCATCGTCTCACTGGCGGCGCCGTAGGTCGCGACGAACTTGTCGTGCGTCTCCTGCCAGCCGCGCCGTACCTTGCCGCCGCTGGTGAACACGAGCGCCTCCTGGCGCGCGTAGCCCGCCATGAAGCCCTCGAGGTCGCCCTCGTTCCACGCCGTCTGCTGTGCCGCGAGCACGGCGCGCACCGCACGCTCGTCGGCTGGTCCGAACGCGCGCGGCGTGCACGCCACGATCAGGAGGCAGCTCGCGAGGACGACCAGACGAGGTGACGTGCTCATCGCGTGAGCATGCCAGGCTGGGCGAACCGCTGGACGGTCCGCGAGCCCCGGGGCACGGAGGATGCACGTTCGATGACCGAACTCAACCTGGAGAATCCGATGAACACGAAGCGTATCCTTCGCCCGCGACACGTCGTCGGCGCCATCGGCGCGGGACTCCTCGTCGCCGCAGGTGCGGTCAGCGCCGACGATCGCGAGAAGCGCGCGGAGTCGTCACCGAAGGTCGACCTCGCCGGCTGGCCCAAGGCGTCGGTCACCGCGGCCAAGCAGATGATGAAGAAGTACGGCCAGCCCGACGAGGCGACGGCGTCCATGCTGATCTGGAACGAGAGCGGACCGTGGAAGCGGACCATCGTGCACCGGGAGCCGGTGGCGCACGACTTCCCGGTACCGCACACCGACATCATCGAGCAGTTCATCGACTATCAGGTGCCGGTCGAGAAGTTCGACGACCTCGCGGCCTATGACGGCAGCGTGATCGCGATGCGCACCAACGGCGAGGTCTCCGCGCGCTGCGGCGAGGAAGCCATGAACTTCCTCGCGATCAACCTCGCCGCCGACATCGCCGAGGGGCGCAAGAGCGTCGACGAGGCGCGCCGGGTCTACGCCGAGACCGCCACGAAGGCGATGGCGGCGATGAAGAACGATCGCCAGCTGCCCGCGTACACGACCGGCTTCCGGTTCGAGCTGCCCGAGGGGAAGACCGCCGACCCCGACAGTCCGTACAGGCCGAAGCGTGCGACGGCCGCGCCCGCGAAGTGACGCGCGTCAGGACACGCTAGCGACGATGCTGGCGACGATCGCGACGCCGGTGGCGACGACGGCGCAGGCCACGCCGACCGTGATGACGAGCAAGCCCGCCACGCGTCCCGTCCACAGCGCGAGCGGGCGGCGGCCTTCGTAGATCGGCAAGGTGGGGATCCTCGGCGATCCGCGTCGCCGTGGATCGTGCACGCGCGCCGGCGGCAGCCACGAGGGCTCGCCGCCGTGCCGCCGGTTGGCGTCGTCGATGACGTTCATGCCGCCGAGCACCAGCAGCACCATCGCCGCCATGCCCACGAGGATGATCAACGCCGGGGCCATGCCGCAAGCGTATCGCGCTCCCCGCCCGTGTCAGCGGCGAATGCGACCGCCGGCTCGCTCCGCGGTTGCAACATGGGGAGGAACGCGCGGCGGTAGGTCCACGCGAGGTACAGCTCCATGGCCAGGATGCCGAGGGTGAGCGGCAGGCCGTCCGGCGCGAACACGCCGTGGAACAGGTTGATGTTCACGACGATGGGCGCGAGCACGGCGAGCGCGAGCGGCACGAAGCGGTTGGCCAGGAGCGCCACGCCGGCGGCGATCTCGACCAGCTTCGCCAGCGCGAGCACCTTGCCGGTGACGAGCGCGCCGAGGAAGGCGCCCGCGGCTGGCTCGGGCGGCGGCTGAGGCAGGAACTGCAGGAAGTAGTTGGCGCCGAAGACCACGAAGGCCAGGCCGAGCAGATTTCGCAGGATGATCGTGAGCGTGCGCATGGTTCGTTTCCTCCGACGCGCACCATGGCCGCCATGCCCCTCGTGCACTAGTCTTCCATCGGGCAAGGGATTATTGCTCTGGAGACAACATGGACCTGAACCGTGCCGCCACCTTCGTCAGGGTCGTCGAGGCCGGCAGCTTCACGGCCGCGGCCGGCGCGCTCCGCCTGCCGCCGTCGTCGGTGAGCCGCGCCGTCGCCAAGCTCGAGCACGAGCTCGGCGTGACGCTGCTCGAGCGCACGACCCGCAAGCTCTCGCTCACCGACGCGGGCCGCGCGTACTTCGAGCGCGCGCGCGATGCGGTCGCCGGCCTCGACGAGGCCTCGGCGCTCGCCGTGGACGCCGCGCGCGAGCCCCAGGGGCTCGTCCGGATCGCCGCGCCGCCCGAGATGGGGGGACATCTCGCCGCCCTGCTCGCCGACCTGCTCGCGCGCTACCCGCGGCTGTCGATCGACGTCGCCTTCACCGCGCGCGGCGCCGAGCTCGTCGGCACGCAGGTCGACGTCGCCATCGTCGTCGGCCCGCTCGACGACTCGGCGCTCATCGTGAAGCGCCTCGGCAGCACCGTGCACCGCCTGTTCGCGTCGCGTGCGTACGTCGATCGCCGCGGCAAGCCGCGCAACGTCGCCGACCTCGCGCGCCACGCGTGCGTGCTCTACCGCGGGCAGCGCACGTGGGAGCTGCACGGGCCGCGCGGCAAGGAGCGCGTCGAGGTGACCGGCGCCATCTCCGGCGATCACCTCTCGTTCGTGTACGAGGCGGTCTCGCTCGGCCACGGGATCGGGCTCATGCCCGCGTTCCTCGCGCATCGCGAGCCGCCCCTGGTGCCGGTGTTGCCAGCGTTCGCGGCCTCCGGCGGCCTGCACTCGCTCGTTCACCCGTCGCGGCACCTGCCGAACCGGGTCCGGCTGGTGCGCGACTTCCTCACCGAGAAGCTGGCGCTCGCGTGCACCGCGGGCGGCGCCTGCGCGTAGCGCGCCCTTCGACTCGCTCCGCTCGCTCAGGGCGAACGAACGTCAGCTCTCGACGAAGGCCTTGAGGCGCTTGCTGCGCGACGGGTGGCGCAGCTTGCGGAGCGCCTTGGCCTCGATCTGGCGGATGCGCTCGCGCGTCACCTCGAAGTCCTGGCCGACCTCCTCGAGGGTGTGGTCGCTCTTCTCGCCGATGCCGAAGCGCATGCGCAGGACCTTCTCCTCGCGCGGCGTCAGCGTGGCCAGCACCTTGCGGGTCTGGTCGGCGAGGTTCACCGAGATCACGCTCTCGCTGGGCGAGGTGATGCTCTTGTCCTCGATGAAGTCGCCGAGGTGCGAGTCCTCCTCCTCACCGATCGGCGTCTCGAGCGAGATCGGCTCCTTGGCG
>DDTA01000037.1 GCA_002344285.1 Myxococcales bacterium UBA2376 | reverse complement strand
GAGCTCCGTGGCCTCGGCGAAGCGCGCGGGCTCGGCGGGCTCGGCGTCGCCGCCGCAGGCGGCGAGCTGGATGGTGGTGGCGGTGGCGAGTGAATAGAGGAGGCGAGGGAGGCGTCGCATCGAGAAGAGCTCCATTGGACGGTTGCGGCCCCCAGTGCACCGCTCGTGCCACGGCGCGCGGACGCGCTGCGTGGCGCCGGACGCGCCGGGTGTGACTCGTCGTTCGCACCACACCGCGTAGCCGCGAATCACGAACGGCAATCAATGGCAGCGGTCGTGCGTTCCAGGCGGGATGAGGATCCTCGCGCTCGTCGATCGCCCCGTGCCCGTCTTGTGCCGCACGCCGCGCGAGCTCCTGATCATCGGCGTCGCCGCCGCCACCGCGATCAGCTCGGTGCGCGAGCACGGCCTGCGCGATCCTGGCAACGCCGTCGCGTTCGCCGCGGTTGCGGCGGGCTTCGCGGCCCGCTTCTTCGCGATGCGCGTGATCGCGACCGCGGTCGCCGTCGCCGCCGCCGGCCTGCACGTGGCGTACGCCTGGAAGAGCGGAGGCCACCCGCGCGACCTCCTCGCCATCGCCTACTTCCTCTGCGCGACGCTGGTGCTCGGCGGGCGCGCGCTGGTCACGACGTTCGACGACGCGCCGTCGCGCGCCAACTTCTGGCGCGAGCTCGCGCGTCGCGACCGCCGCCGGCTCGCGCTGCTCGTGCACGGCGTCGCGCTCACGGTCGCGATGCTCTACTACGTCCGCTACCAGCTCGTGGCGGCGGGCCAGCCGGTGCCCCCGTGGATCACCGCCGGCCTCGTCGGCGGCGCCGCGGTCTGCGTCCTCCTCCTGCTCGGCCGCGGCCTCGCGGTCCTCCTGGCGGTCCTCGGTGGGCTCCCCCTGGCGGTCGTGACGCTCGCCCACGCCCCGCTGGCCTGGGAGGTCGCGACCGGCGCTTACGTCCCCATGACGGTGTCAGCCACCGTTCGCGTGGCGCCGCATCTGCTCGTCGGCGCCGGCCTCGCGGCCGCGCTCACCGTCGCTGCCGCAGCCCCGTGGGCGTGGCGCCTGGTCCGCCTCCAGAACGGCAAATCCCAGTAAAGCAAACTCCAGGCCATGGAGTGCACGAGGGCTTTACAAACGCCTGGGCGTGGGCTATCGTCCCTCATACACGAGGCGTGCCAATTCGCACGCCCGGGTAAGAAACTTCGGATTCATGGCTCAACTACACGAACATCAAGGAGTTTCCTGATGGGCATGGAGATGCGCCAGGAGCTGCGGCTCTCGCAGCAGCTGGTGATGACGCCCCAGCTGCAGCAGGCCATCAAGCTGTTGCAGCTCTCCCGCATGGAGCTCGCGGACATGGTCCACGAGGAGATGCTGGAGAACCCGATCCTGGAGGACGACTTCGAGGTCTCCGCCGAGCGGTCCAAGGAGCGCGAGCTCCTGGGCAGCGAGGACCAGGCCGCGCTCCAGGCGGAGCGCGCGGGGAACACGGAAACGCCGCTCGAGCAGCCGCAGGTCGAGAACGCCAATCAGACCGACGTGAAGGCCGACGCCTCGGCGGTCGGCGAGATCGACTGGGAGAACTACCTCGACAACTACACGATGGGCCCGCCGATGCCGGCCTATCGCGGCGACAGCGACGAGATGCCGTCGCTCGAGGCCACGCTGACCCGGCCGCCGTCGCTCCACGACCACCTGGCCTGGCAGCTCAAGCTCTCCGACCTGACCGACCGCGAGAAGGAGATCGGGCTCATCATCGTCGGCAACATCGACGCCGACGGCTACTTCAAGGAGCCGACCGTCCCCGAGCTGGCCGCCGACGAGGGCGTCTCCGAGGAGCTGGTCGAGAAGGTGCTGGAGAAGATCCAGACCTTCGATCCGGTCGGCATCGGCGCGCGCTCGCTCGCCGAGTGCATGCTCATCCAGTGCATCCACGCCGGTCAGGACGACGACCTGTGCGTGAAGATGATCCGGTCGCACCTCGGCAACCTGGAGAAGAAGAACTACCAGGCGATCGCGCGTGACCTGAAGCAGCCGCTCGACGAGATCTACGAGGCGGCCAAGGTCATCATGGAGTTCGATCCGCGGCCGGGGCGCCAGTACGCGTCGGACGACGCGCACTACATCACTCCCGACGTCTACATCCACAAGGTGGGCGACAAGTTCTTCGTCGTCCCCAACGACGACGGTCTGCCCAAGCTCAAGCTCTCGAACTTCTACCGGGCCGCGATGGCCAACGGCGCCGCCTCCAAGGACTACGTCCAGGACAAGCTGCGCTCGGCGCAGTGGCTCATCCGCTCGATCCAGCAGCGGCAGCGCACGATCATCAAGGTCACCGAGTCGATCCTGAAGTTCCAGCGCGAGTTCTTCGACAAGGGCATCCACTGCCTCAAGCCGCTCATCCTGCGCGACATCGCCGAGGACATCGGCATGCACGAGTCGACGGTCTCGCGCGTGACGACCAACAAGTACGTCCACACGCCGCAGGGCATCTTCGAGCTGAAGTTCTTCTTCAACTCGGGCATCTCGCGCACCAACGGCGAGGACCTCGCGTCGCAGGCCGTGAAGTCGAAGATCAAGGAGCTGGTCGACAGCGAGGACGTCAAGCGCCCTCACTCGGATCAGAAGATCGTCGAGCTGCTCAAGAAGGGCGGCATCGACATCGCCCGCCGCACCGTGGCCAAGTACCGCGAGCAGATGGGCATCCTCAGCTCGTCCAAGCGCAAGCAGGTCTTCTGAGCGCTACCTCGTCGTCGGCACGCCGTAGACGATGGCCAGGTCGAACGCCCCGTAGGGGATGGTCTCGTCGCGGATGCCATCGCCTTGGTCGAGCGTGAAGCTGGAGATGCCCGCGGTGAACCACACGCGCAGGCCGACGCGGGACCGGATCGGCGCCTCGATGCCGAGCCGCCAGCCGAGCACGACGGCCGGCGACTCGCGATCGCCCTCGGTGTCGATGCGCATCCCTGTAGGGCCGGTGAAGCCGAGCGCTCGCCGCTGGGTTCCCCACATGCCATCGACGCCGCCGCCGAGGCCACGCGTCTGGGGGTTGCCGGGGATCTCGATCGCGCCCGTCAGGTAGCCGTACATCCAGTCCGCGCGCGCGCCGAGCTCGAGCGCGGTGTGCGGGCCGCTGCTTCCGAGCGAGACGCCGACGCCGATGCGCCCGCCGATCTCGCTCGGCTCGATCGGGGCGGGCGGACCGGACGCACGAGGGGCGTCGCCCCGCGCATGGGGAACACGGCTCGCCGAGAGGAGCGCGAGGGCGGCGAACGCGAGGGTGGCGACCGCCGTGCCGTGACGGCGAGCGGCGCTTCATGAGTGGAATCGTGGCAAGACCCGGCCACGGACGGCACGGCTCGGGTCGGTGTGCGACGGACGGTCGTCTCGCGGCGTGCGAATCTCGACACGATCAAGGGCTGCCGCCGCCCGGCACGAGCTGGTCGAGGAGCAGGCCGCTGAAGCGCTCCTCCGCGCAGCGGTAGAGCCAGCCCAGGTGGGTGCGGCAGGACTTGCAGACGACGATCTGCCAGGTGAAGCCGGGGAACCACGAGAACGACGGGTCCGGCTGGCCGACCTCGCCGAGGTGCGTCGCGACGGCGAAACAACCGATCCGGTGGACGAATCCGCCGGGGTTCACGAAGGTGTGCGCGTGCGCGCCGTTGACCTCGATGCGGTGATCCTCGTGCGTGATCCGGGATCGACAGGTCCGGCACAGCAGCTCGCGCGGGTCGCGCGGCGCGGCGTTTCGCCCCCGAGCGGGGGCGATCGTAGGCCGATCCGCCGCCGGGATCGAGCCCGGCGTGCGCTCTTTCCTCAGGTAGGCGACGGTTTCGCGTGGGTGCATGACCATTTCACTTCCGGGCCGCCAGATCGACGGGGCGGCGGTAGACTGATCACAGAACAGTGACAACGGAGGGCTCATGCAATTCTCGGTGACGTTCCGGCACATGGAACCCACGGACGCACTCAAGTCCTACGCCAAGGAACGGATGGATCGAATCCGAAAGTACCTGCCGGACCCCATCGCCTGTCACGTCGTCTTCAGCACCGAGCGTCACAACCACCGAATCGACGTCAACTTCCAGCTGCACAACGGCCTGTCCATCGCGGGCCACGAGACGACCGAGAACATGTACTCGTCGATCGACCTCGTGATCGCGAAGATCGAGCGCCAGGTACGCAAGTACAAGGGCAAGCTCGACGGACAGCGCCAGCGGCCTCACCACGTGGAGCCACTACCGTGGTCGCACTCCATCGTCGAGGAAGCGTTCCATGGGCTCGCGCCCGAGCCGCAGCGCGCGGCGTCGGCCGAGCCCGCGAACGGGAACGGAAACGGTCATCCGCAGTTCAAGGTGATCAGGACCGAGAAGTTCCACGCCAACCCGCTCTCGGTCGAGGATGCGATCGTGCAGCTCAACCTGGCCCACGAGGACTTCCTCGTGTTCCGGTCGGTCGAGGCCCAGGGGCGGGTCGCCGTCGTCTACCGCCGCGAGGACGGATCTTTCGGGCTGATCGAGACCCACGCCTGACCGATCGGGCTCCGGCCGTCTGTGATAGGTTGGGCGGCGACGGATGAAGATCGTCGATCTGATCGCTCGCGAGATGATCGTGCCGGCGCTCGCGTCGGCCGACAAGCGCGGAATCCTCGAGGAGCTGGCCGGCCATGTCGCCGTCCGGCACCCGAGGATCGATCGCGCCGCGCTCACCAAGGTCCTGGTCGATCGCGAGGCCCTGGCCTCGACCGCGATCGGCGAGGGCGTCGCCATTCCCCACGGCAAGCTGCCGTCGGTCAGCGAGATCGTGGCCTGCCTGGGGCGTGCCCCCGGCGGCGTCGACTTCGACTCGATGGACAAGCAGCCGACCTTCCTCTTCTTCGTCCTGGTCGCGCCCGAATCCTCGACGGGCGCGCACCTGAAGGCGCTGGCGCGGATCAGCCGCGTCTTCAAGGATCAGGCCTTCCGCAAGCGTCTGCTCGACGCGCCGGACGTCGACGCGATGTATCGCGTGATCGCCGAGGAGGACGCGAAGTACTGAGCGCCATGTCGACGTCGCGCCAGGTCCGATCGGTGCAGGTCACGGCCGCCCAGCTCGTGGCCCCCGACGTCCGTCTGGACCTGCGCGTCCTCGCCGGCGCCAAGGGCCTCTCGCGGCGCATCTCGGCCCCCCGCATCCAGAAGCCGGGCCTCGCGCTCACCGGCTGGGACGAGCAGCTCCACGAGGAGCGCCTCCTCGTCCTCGGCGCGACCGAGCTCCAGTATCTCGAGGCGGTCACCCCCGAGTCGCGCGCCCTCGCCGTCGCGACCATGCTGTCGGCGCACCCCGCTGCCATCGTGGTGTCTCGCGGCCTCCAGCCGCCGCTCGAGCTCATCGCCGGCTGCGACGAGACCGAGGTGCCGCTCTTCGTCTCTGGCCTGGCGAGCGCGGAGCTCATCATCCGGGTCACGGCGTGGCTCCAGGAACAGATGGCGCCGGCGACGTCGATCCACGGCGTGCTGCTCGACGTGCTCGGCATCGGCATCCTGCTCCTGGGCAAGAGCGGCATCGGCAAGAGCGAGACCGCGCTCGACCTCGTCGTGCGTGGCCATCGCCTCGTCGCCGATGACATCGTGCACATCCGGCAGAAGGCCGGGTTCGTCTTCGGCTCCGGGTCCGGGATCATCCGTCACCACATGGAGATCCGCGGCCTCGGCATCATCAACATCAAGGATCTCTTCGGCATCGCCGCGGTCCGCGAGACCAAGAAGCTCGAGCTCGTCGTCGAGCTGGTCGAGTGGGCCGAGAACGACGAGTACGACCGGCTCGGCCTCGAGGAGCGGCACTACCGCATCCTCGACATCGTCGTGCCCATGGTGAAGCTGCCGGTCCGTCCGGGGCGCAACATCGCCACCATCATCGAGGTCGCCGCCCGCAACCAGCTGCTCAAGCTGCAGGGCCACAACTCCGCCAAGGAGTTCCAGGACCGTCTCAACCGCGCGATCGCCGAGGCCCGCCCGCAGGGCGGCTTCGACGTGGACGGGATCGAGTAGGCGATGCAGATCGTCATCGTCACCGGACTGTCGGGCGCGGGGAAGTCCACGGCGCTGCGCGCGCTCGAGGACGTCGAGTTCTACTGCGTCGACAACATGCCCCTGCCGTTCTTCGCCGAGCTGGTGGAGTACATGGCGCAGGGCAACGTGGCCGACAAGCTCGCGGTCGCGATCGACGCCCGCCAGAAGAAGTGGCTGCCCGAGTGGCGCGACCAGCTCGCGCAGCTGCGCGGCGCCGGCCACCGCCTCGAGGTGATGTTCCTCGACGCCAACGACGAGGTGCTGCTCCGTCGCTTCTCCGAGACGCGGCGCCGCCACCCGCTGTCGGGCGACGACCTCCAGGACGGCATCCGCCGCGACCGCGAGATCTGCGCCGACCTGCGCAACGGCGCGGCGGTGATCGACACGTCGAGCCTCAACCTGCACCAGCTGAAGACGATCATCCAGGACCGCTACGGCGGCACCGGGAAGCTGGCGGTGACGCTGGTCTCGTTCGGGTTCAAGCACGGCCTCCCGGTCGAGTTCAACCTCGTGTTCGACGTCCGCTTCCTCCCCAACCCGTACTTCGAGCCGACGTTGACGCACCTCGACGGGCGCGATCCCGAGGTCGCGCGCTTCGTGTGCGAGCCCGAGGCCGGTCGCGAGCTCGTCGACCGGGTCGAGAGCCTCCTGCGTTTCTCGCTCCCCCAGTTCCAGAAAGAGGGGAAGCTGTACGTGACCATCGCCGTCGGATGTACCGGCGGCCGCCACCGCTCGGTGGCCATCGTCGAGGAGCTGCGCCGGCGGCTCGGCGGTGCGTGGGACGTCCTCGTCCGGCATCGCGACGTCGACAGGGGGGAATGAGCGGTATGTCGCAAGAGCAGGTTGCCAAGCGCACCGTGGTCATCAAGAACGAGCTCGGCTTGCACGCCCGGGCCGCGACCAAGTTCGTCCAGATGGCGGGCAAGTTCCCCTGCGACGTCACGGTGACCAAGGACGGGCACGAGGTGAACGGCAAGAGCATCATGGGCGTCCTCATGCTCGTCGCGTCCAAGGGCACGACCATCACGATCGGCGGCAAGGGCGCGCAGGCGGAGGCCGCGGTGACCGCGCTGGCCCAGCTGGTCGACGACAGGTTCGGCGAGGAACGATAGGCGAGTGGTGGGGCGGTCGAGCGACGATGCGCGCAAGGTGGAGCTGCGGCGCGAGGGCGTCGCGGTCTCGGCGGGCATCGCCATCGGCCGCGCGTTCCTCGTCGGCCGCGATCTGATCAAGGAGCCGCGCTACCACGTCGAGCCCGACGAGTCGGACGCCGAGGTGTCGCGCTTCCACCGCGCCATCGCGGCGTCCGACAAGCAGCTCGAGAAGATCAAGGGCAAGCTGGCCGCGTCGGAGGGCGAGAGCGACTTCCACATCATCACGGCGCACCAGCTGATGCTCAAGGACGAGCACCTGGTCGACGCCGCGGTCGGCTACATCAAGGAGGAGTCGATCAACGCCGAGTGGGCGCTGCGCAAGGCGGTCGACGACATCCGCGGCGTCTTCGACGCGATCGAGGACGACTACTTCCGCGAGCGGCGCAGCGACATCGACTTCGTCGGCGAGCGCGTCCTGCGCAACCTCCTGGGCAAGGAGACCGGCCCGCTGCGGCCGCCGCCCGACGCCGTCGTCGTCGCGTACGACCTGTCGCCGGCCGACACCGCGCAGCTCCACAAGCATGCGGTCGCCGGCCTCATCACCGACGCCGGCGGCAAGACGTCGCACACCGCGATCATCGCGCGCGCCCACGAGCTCCCGGCGGTGGTCGGGCTCGAGGACGTGACCGAGGTGGTCGAGGACGATGACCTCCTCATCGTCGACGGCGTCAACGGCGTCGTCATCATCAACCCGACCGCGCCCACCGTGGCGCTGTACCGCGACCAGCAGCGCAAGCAGGCCGCGATCGAGGCGGTCCTCCTCGGCAACAAGGACCTGCCGGCGCGGACCCGCGACGGCGCCGAGGTCCAGCTCTTCTGCAACATCGACGGCCCGGACGAGGTCGACGACGCGGTCGAGCACGGCGCGGTGGGCGTCGGGCTCTATCGCACCGAGTACCTGTTCATGACCCGCGACGTGGTGCCCGACGAGGCGCTCCACTACGACACGGCGTGCCAGGTGCTCCGGCGCATGGCCGGGCGGCCGGTGACGATCCGCACCTTCGACCTGGGCGCCGACAAGCTCGCGGGCTTCCTCGAGGCCGCCAGGCTCGACGAGGCGAACCCGGCGCTGGGCCTGCGCTCGACGCGGCTGTGCCTCGCCGATCTCGGCCGCGAGCTGTTCCGCGCGCAGCTGCGCGGCCTCCTGCGCGCGTCGGCGCTCGGCCCGTTGCGCATCATGTTCCCGATGATCTCCGGCGTCGGCGAGCTGCGTGCGGTGAAGGCGGTGCTCGACGAGGTCAAGGCCGAGCTGCGGGCGCACGAGCAGCCGTTCGACGAGCACGTGAAGGTCGGCATCATGATCGAGATGCCGTCGGCGGCCGTGATCGCCGACCTGCTCGCGCGCGAGTGCGACTTCTTCTCGATCGGCACCAACGATCTCATCCAGTACACGATGGCGGTCGACCGCGTGAACGAGCTGGTCTCGTACCTGTACGAGCCGCTCCACCCCGCGCTCCTCCGCCTCCTGCGCGACTGCGCCCGGGCCGCGCACACCGCGGGCATCCCGGTCAGCATCTGCGGCGAGATGGCGGCCGACCCGATCGTCGCGCCCGTGCTCGTCGGGCTCGGGTTCACCGAGCTCTCGATGAGCGCGGTCGCCATCCCCGAGGTCAAGGGCGTCCTGCGCGCGACCACCCTCGTCGATCTGGAGAAGCTGGTCGAGCGGATCGTCGTGTTGCCGACGGCCCACGAGATCCGCGACGCGGTGACGGCGTACCTGGATCAGATCGGCGTGCCGCACGGCGGCCACCGGTAGGTACGGAAGATCGGGGAGCTGAGGCGCCCATCACGCAAGGAAGGCGTCAGGCATCGGGCGCCTGACGATTCAACACATCGTCGTTCGCCCCGACGTGTGGCTCCGTGAGGGCAACCGCCAGCGTCAGGGCGAGCCGATCGAAGGTTCCTTCCGAGCACCGGAACGGGTGCACCGGCGTCGAGCTGTCCCCGGCGGCGCCATCAAGCCTGCTGCCGGCGGTCTCCTCGGCGGTCGAACACCCGGGCGGTGGCTCGATCGGCCGTGCATCCGGTGTGGGCGTCCCGCCGCCCCGGCGCTCACGCGCCTGCTCGCGCTTCGCGCGCATGAAGTCGGCGCCCAAGAGACGCTCCGCCTCGTACTGGTTATGGGGCGCGCAGAGCCATCGCATCCCATCGGCGGTCGGTTGACCACCGCGACAGACCATCGTCCGGTGGTCGAGCTCGAGGAACCCTCGCTCCGGGCACCGCACGCCGTCGTCACTCAC
>DDTA01000252.1 GCA_002344285.1 Myxococcales bacterium UBA2376 | reverse complement strand
GTGAGTGACGACGGCGTGCGGTGCACGGAGCGCGGGTTCCTCGAGCTCGACCACCGGACGTTGGTGTGCCGTGGTGGCAAGCCGACCGCCGATGGGATGCGATGGCTCTGCGCGCCCCATAACCAGTACGAGGCGGAGCGTCTCTTGGGCGCCGACTTCATGCGCGCGAAGCGCCAGCAGGCGCGCGAGCGCCGGGGCGTCGTGGCGGCGCCCACGACGGACGCACGGTCCACGACGGACCCACGGCCGACCGAGCCACCGCCCGGGCATTCGACCGCCGAGGAGACCGCCGGCAACACGCCTGATGGCGCCGCCGGGGAAAGCCCATTCGACGCCGAGGTCACCCTCGCGCTGCGTGGCATGGGCTTCGCGGCGGCCGAGGTGAGACGTGCCATGGCCGCGACCACCGGGGCGCCGGCGGCCACGCTGGAGGCGCGCGTGCGCGCCGCCCTCGCCGTCCTGACCCCGGTGCACCCGTTCCGGTGCTCGGAGGGAACCTTCGATCAGCTCGCGCTGACGCTGGCGGTGGCCCTCACGAGGCCATACGTCGCGCGAACGACGATGTGTTGAATGATCAGGCGTCAGGTCCCCGAAGCAGAGGGCGTCGGCGTCACGGGTGGAGATCTCGCATCGCCAGCGCCACCGCCTCGGGGAGATCGCTCGCGATCAGGCCGGAGGGTCCCAGCCGCTCGGTCAGGGCGTCGCCGGCGGCGCCGTGCAGCCACACCGCCAGGCGGGCGGCGCTCGCCGGAGCTACGCCCTGCGCCATCAGCGCACCGATGGCGCCGGCGAGCACGTCGCCGGTGCCACCCGTCGCGAGCCCGGGGCCGCCCGTCGGGTTGATCGTGACGAAGTCGTCGCCGAGCGTGCCGTCGCACACGAGCGTGCGGGCGCCCTTGAGCACGACCACGGCGCGGCTCGCCGCCGCGAGCGCCCGCACCGCGCGCATGCGGTCGGCCTGGATCGCCAGGACGGTCTCGCCGAGCAGCCGCGCGGCCTCGCCGGGGTGCGGCGTGAGCACGCAGCTCGCCCGCGCCCCGGCGACGTCGGCGAGGCGGCCGGACAGATGCGCCAGCGCGGTCGCGTCGAGCACGAGCGGCACGCTCGCGTCGAGCGCCGCGTCGACCCACGCCCGCCCGCGCGCGTCGTCGGGCATCCCGGGACCGATGACCGCGGCCGCCTTGCCGCCGAGCAGCGCGCGAACGTCATCGGCGCCGTCGAGCACGGCGGTCATGACGGCGTCGGGCGCCGCCAGCTGGCCGCCCTCGCCTGCCCCGGCCGGCCCGGCCAGCGTGCACAGCCCGGCGCCGGCGCGCAACGCCGCCGTCGCCGCCAGCCGTCCGGCGCCGCGCTTGCCCGGCGAGCCGCCGATGATCGCGACGTGACCGCGACGGCCCTTGTGCGCGAGCACGCCGTGCGCCGGCAGCCAGCCGCGCGCGTCGCCGCGCTCGACCAGCGCGGCGCGGGTCTGCGCCTCGGCGAGCGCGCGCGGGATGCCGATGTCGACGACCTCGACCGTGCCGGCGTACGCCACGCCGGGCGCGCCGGCGATGCCGACCTTCGCCACCGCCATCGTGACCGTGTGGTGCGCCGCCACCGCCACGCCGAGCGGATGGCCGGTGTCCGCCGACAGCCCCGACGGGAGGTCGACCGCGACCCGCACGCCGCGCGCCTCGTTCATGCGCGTGATCACCGCGGCCAGGTGGCCGTCGACCGCGCGATCGAGGCCGATGCCGAAGACCGCGTCGACGATCACCGCCGCCGCGTCGAGCGCCTCGCCCAGGGTGACGAGGTCAGCGGCGGTGGTCGCCTCGAACAGCACGCCGCCCGACCGCTCGTACGCGGCGAGGTGCAGCGCGGCGTCGCCGCCGATGCGCGCGCGCGGCGCCACCAGGTGCACGACCGCGTCGTGTCCCCCCGCGCGCAGGACCCGCGCCACGACGAAGCCGTCGCCGCCGTTGTTGCCGCCGCCGCACACGACGGCGATGCGCCCACCGGCCGGCGTCCGCGCCGCCACCGCCGCCGCCACGCCGCGCCCCGCGGTCTCCATCAGCACCGCGCCGGGCAGCCCGATGTCCTCCATGGTCGCGGCATCGAGCCCGCGCATCTCCGCGGCGGTGGCAACCGGAAGCATGAGCCAGTCTACTTCCGGCAGGCGGTCACGAGCGCGGCCGCGATCTCCTCGGCCTGCGCCTTGATCCGGCCCTCGTCGGGCCCTTCGATCATGACCCGCGCCTTGGCCTCGGTGCCGCTGTAGCGCACGAGCACGCGGCCATCCCCGCCGAGCTCGCGCTCGACGCCCTCGATCATGCCACGCACGTCCGTGAGCTCCTCGAGCGGACGCTTGCGATCGACCTTCACGTTGACCAGCACCTGCGGCGTGCGGGTCATCACCCGGGCGAGCTCCGACAGCGGCCGACCCTCCCGGACCATGACCGCGAGCACGCGCAGCGCGGCCACGATGCCGTCGCCGGTCGTGGCGTGATCGAGGAAGACGAGGTGGCCCGACTGCTCGCCGCCGAGGTTGTAGCCGTGCTTGCGCATCTCCTCGACGACGTAGCGATCGCCGACCTGCGTGCGCACGAGCTGGCCGCCGGCCTCGCGGATCGCGCGCTCGAGGCCGATGTTCGACATGACGGTCGCGACCAGCGTCCGCTTGGCGAGCCGATCCTCGGCGAGCATGCGGGTCGCGCACAGCGCCATCACGGCGTCCCCGTCGACGACCTCGCCGCGCTCGTCGCACAGGACGACGCGGTCGGCGTCGCCGTCGAGCGCGATGCCGACGTGGGCCTCGTGCTTGCGCACCGCCGCGCACATCGCCTCGGGCGAGAGCGCGCCGGCCTTGTCGTTGATGTTCTTGCCGTTGGGGTTGCAGTGGAGCTGGATGACCCGGGCGCCCAGCTCCTCGAACACCGACGGCCCGACGCGGTAGCCCGCGCCGTTGGCGCCGTCGACGACGACGGTGAGCCCGTCGAGCGTGAGATCCGCCGGGAACGTGCTCTTGCAGTAGACGACGTAGCGCCCGCGCGAGTCCTCGATCTTGCGGCTGTAGCCGATGTCGCCCGAACCCGCGCGGTGCCCGAGCAGCTCCGGCGACGACATCAGCCCCTCGATCTCGAGCTCGACCTCGTCGGGGAGCTTGTAACCGTCGCGCGCGAACAGCTTGATGCCGTTGTCCTCGTACGGGTTGTGCGAGGCGCTGATGACGACGCCGGCGTCGCACCGCATCGACGCGGTGATGAACGCGATGCCCGGGGTCGGCAGCGGGCCGGTGAGCCAGACGTCGGCGCCCATCGACACGATGCCCGACGCCAGGGCGGTCTCGAACATGTAACCCGACAGCCGCGTGTCCTTGCCGATGACGATGCGCGTGTGCCGGCCCGGCTGCTTGAGGCGCGCGGCGACGGCCATGCCGAGGCGCATCACCGTCTCGCCGGTCATCGGGTCGAGGTTCGCGACCCCGCGGACACCGTCGGTGCCGAACAGCCTTCGTTCTGCCATGCTGCTCGATACCACAACTCAGCGCCGGGGGCCGACCCGCACCTCGGCCGGCCGCACGACGACCTGGACACCCGAGGGCACCCCGTCGACGGCGACCTGGGCGCTCGCGCCCGCGGGCGCGAACGCCTCCCGGTCGACCCGCACGATCGGTCGCACCCCGGCGGCGACGAGGCGATCGATCGCATCCCGCGCGCCGGTCAGCTCGACCTCGACCTGCACCGGCTCCGTGACGAGTCGCGAGAGCGCCAGCCCCTCGGGACCGCCGACCACCACGTCCACCGTGCCGACCCAGCGGCCGGCGATCGTCACGGCGACGCCGACCGTGCCCTTCCAGTCGACCGAGACACCCTCGGGCGGCAGGAGCGTCACCTCGGACACCAGCGCGCGCGTGCGGCCGTCGACCGCGATGTCCTGGGTGCGCACCTGGCTCATGGCCGAGACCACGCCGCGTGGTCCCCGGACGACGACCGTCGTCGGGTTGGTCACCGTCGCGCCCGCGACCACGGCGTAGCCCGGCGCCGGCCGCCCGGTGATGACCGGGTGGACCTCGACCTCCTTCTCGATGGTGTCCTCGAAGGCCACCCGCACCGAGCGCGGCGAGATGTCGACGACCTTGAGCCCCTCCGGCAGGCGGACCAGGTTGGGCGTGATCGCGACCTCGCCGCCCCGCACGTCGCTGACGTCGATGTTGATCTCGGCCAGCTCCCGCTCGTCGAAGCGCTTGATCTGGCGCCACGGGCCCTTGATCATGACCCGCACCTCGTCGATGCGCTCGGACACGAGCTCCTTGCCCTCGGGCAAGACGTAACCGACCGGGACCCGCACCGCGATCTCGCGCTCCTCGTCGTACGCGCCGACCAGGAGCAGGACCGTGAGGGTGAGGAGCAGCGCGAGCACCTTGAGGCCGAGGTGCTCGGTGAACGCCCCGCGCACCCACGCCCCGAGCGACCGCCTGGGTTGCGGCTCGGCGTCCGGCCGCACCGCGGCGCGAAACGCGCCGACCGTGTCCCTCCGGGGCCGCAGGGTCATGGTCGTTCGCTCCGGCCCGTCACTGCGCCCTCTCGTGTACGGTCACGGCCTCGCGGACGGCGCTGGTGCGCTGGCCCACGGACGCGACCGCGCGGCCCAGCTCGGCGGCGGCCGCGGTCTCGACGGCGTCGCGCCCCGTGAGCAGGCCGGCCAGGGCGCCGCGCAGCGCCACCGGATCGAGGTCCTGGGCGACGCGCCCGTGGAAGCACAGGGAGACGGTGGCGCGCTCCTCGGAGACGACCAGCGCGACCGCGTCGGTGTCCTCGGTGATGCCGATGGCGGCGCGATGGCGGGTGCCGAGCTCGGGGCCGAGGTCGGTGGCCCGCGACATCGGCAGGAGCGCCCGGGCCAGCTCGACTCGCCGCGACTTGCCGATGATGACCGCGCCGTCGTGCAGCTCGTTCTCCGAGGACGGCACGAACAGGCTGACGAGGAGCTGGCGGGTGAGGCGCGCGTCGAGCCGGGTCGCGTCCTCGACGAACGGCGCCACCGCGGCCTCGCGCTCGATCACGATGATGGCGCCCAGGCGCGCGCGCGCGAGCTGGGTCGTCGCGCCGACCACCTCGTCGAGCAGCTCGCCGGCGTCGCCGGCCTTGGCGAACGGCATGACGCCCTGCCCGATCCGGCCGAGCGCGCGCCGGATGTCCTCCTGGAACACCACGATCACGATGATGATGAAGTAGTTGATCACGTTGTCGAGCAGCCACGAGATCGTGATCAGCTCGAGGCGCTCGCTGGCGAAGAAGGCGGCGCCGACCAGCACGATGCCCACGACCATCTGCGCCGCCCGGGTGCCCCGGATCATGAGGAGCAGGCGGTAGATGAGGTAGTAGACGACGACCAGGTCGATCGCGGTCACGAGCAGCGATCGCGAGCCCAGACGGTCGAGGATGCTGGTGAGGGCCGATTCCATGTGCGCCGCCGCGAGCGCGGGCAGGCCTCAGCGATGACGCGCGCGCTCTATTTCGGTGTACACCGCGAGCGCGGCACGAAGCAACGAAACATCGTGGGTGCGCAGCACGTGCGCGCCCGCGGCGACGGCGGCGAGGCACGCACCGACGGTGCCGGCGTCGAGCGCGGCGCGCTCGGCGCTACCCGTGATGCGCGCGACGAACCGCTTGCGCGACGGACCGACGAGCACCGGCCGACCCAGCGCCCGCGACAAGTCGCCGCTCCTCGCGACGAGCTCGACGTTGGCGGCGTGGTCGCCCTTGCCGAACCCCAGCCCCGGGTCGACCAGGGTACGAGCGCGCAGACCGGGCGGCATCGCGTCGAGCCGGGCGGCCAGGTCGTCGGCGACCTCCCGCCACCCGACCGGCGCCTCGGCGGCGAACACATCCGCCAGCCGCTCGCCCCGGAGGTGCCCGCAGACGTAGGCCGCCTCGCGGGCGGCGACGACCTCGAACATCCGCGCATCGAAGCGCCCGCCCGCCACGTCGTTCACGAGGTGGGCGCCGGCCGCGATCGCCGCCGCCGCCACCTCGGCCTTGGTCGTATCGACCGAGATCCACGCGTCCACCCGGCCCCGCAACCCCTCGATCACCGGCACCACCCGCGCCAGCTCCACCTCCGCACTCACCCCCTGCGCCCGCGGGTTGGTCGCCTCACCCCCGATGTCCAGGATGTCCGCCCCGTCCGCCGCGAGCTGCACCCCGTGCGCGATCGCCCGCTCGACCTCCGGATACCCGTCCGAGAACGAGTCCGGCGTGACGTTCACCACGCCCATGATGAGCGGCCGCTCCCACCGAAGCTCTCGGGAAGCGACGACAATGGGCGCGATCACGTGCGTGGTCTTCCCGCGACGAACGCTACGCCCGTCTGGGGTCGTCTCGCAGCCGCTGCCCCCGCTCCACCGCCCACCTCACGCGGGCTCGGGTTCCGGGTCGGAGCCCTTGATCGGCGGGATCAGCGCCGGGCGCTTCTTCTCGTCCTTGGGCTCGTCCTTCGTGCCCTCCGCATTGCGGCGTGCCGCCGGCAGCGGACGCGTCAGCTTCTCGCCGCGCAGGAGGATGTCGATGTCGTCGCCGTCTATGGTCTCGTAGTCGAGGAGCGCCTCGGTCATGCGCTCGAGGTCGTCCCGGTGGGCGCGGAGGATCTCGGTCACGCGCTCGTACTGATCCATCACGATGCGCCGGATCTCGGCGTCGATGCGCCGTGACGTGTCCTCGCTGTGGCGCTCGCTGGAGGCGAAGTCGCGGCCGAGGAACACCTCCTGCTTGCTGCCGGCGAAGTTGAGCGGGCCGAACTCGTCGCTCATGCCCCACTCCGTCACCATGGCCCGCGCCAGCTCGGTCGCGCGCTCGATGTCGTTGCCGGCGCCCGTCGTCTTCTTGGCGAAGATGATCTCCTCGGCCACGCGTCCGCCGAGCAGGATCGCGATCTGGTTGAGCGCGAACTCGCGCGTCATGTTCAGGCGGTCCTCGGTCGGGAGCTGCTGGGTGAGGCCCAGGGCGCGCCCGCGCGGGATGATCGTCACCTTGTGCACCGGATCGGCCTCGTCGCCGCCGGGGCCGGCGACGAAGCGCGCCGCCAGGGCGTGACCGGCCTCGTGCACCGCCGTCGTCCGCTTTTCCTTCTCGGAGATGATCATCGAGCGGCGCTCGGTGCCCATCAGCACCTTGTCCTTGGCCTCCTCGAAGTCCTCCATGTCGACCTTGTCCTTGTCGCGGCGGGCGGCGATGAGCGCCGCCTCGTTCACGAGGGACTCGAGATCGGCGCCGGAGAAGCCGGGCGTGCCGCGCGCGATGACGTCGAGATCGACCGCGGCCGACAGCGGCACGCGGCGGACGTGGACGTTGAGGATGCCGATGCGGCCGCGCAGGTCGGGACGGGGCACGACGATGCGCCGATCGAAGCGACCCGGGCGCAGGAGCGCGGGATCGAGCACGTCGGGCCGGTTGGTCGCGGCGATGATGATGACGCCGTCGTTGGACTCGAAGCCGTCCATCTCGACCAGTAGCTGGTTGAGCGTCTGCTCGCGCTCGTCGTGCCCGCCGCCGAGGCCGGCGCCGCGGTGGCGGCCGACCGCGTCGATCTCGTCGATGAAGATGATGCACGGGGCGTTCTTCTTGCCCTGCTCGAAGAGGTCGCGCACGC
>DDTA01000101.1 GCA_002344285.1 Myxococcales bacterium UBA2376 | reverse complement strand
GCCACCGGCTGCTCGGCCGGCGCGGTCGCCGGGGTCGCGGGCGGCGCCACGCCACCGTGGCCGGCGTGGGGGTTCCCGCCGGCGCGGTCGCCGTGCTCGGCGCCGGGGCTGAACCACGCGACGAGCTCGCCGCGGAAGATGACGGCGGCGACGAGCGCCGCGGCGATCACGATGACGGGGACGAGGCGGCGCTTCATGGCGCTTCTCCCTGGGCGAGACCGGGGACGAGCCCGACGGCGCGGGCGAGCGCGGCGCGGCGGCGCGAGAGCTCGGCGCGCGTCCGTTCGCGCTGGAGCTCGGCGTCGCGCAGCGCCTCGTCGGCGTCGATCACGACGAGGAAGTCGTTCTGGGCGGCGATGAAGCCGGCGCGGGCGGCCTCGAGGCGCGCCTGCGCGGCGGGAATGACGTCCTGGTCGTCGAGCGCGAGCAGGCGCTCGGCGGCGGCGACCTGGCTCTGCGCGCGCGCGATCTCGACGCGGAGCGTGTCGACGAGGCGGTCGTCCTCGCGCTCCATGCGGCGCGTCTCGGCGCGCGCCGCGTCGATCGCCGCCCGCCGACGGCCGCGCACGATCGGCAGCTCGATCATGACGCCGACCATCCAGCGGTGCTCCGGCATCGGCGACATCGAGTCGTAGGAGGCCATCAGCTCGAGGTCGGGGTACTGCTCGCGCCGGGCCATCGCGATCTCGGCGCGCGCGCCGCGGATGCGCGCGCCGACGACCGCGCGCTCGGGGTGACGCGCGAGGGCGCGCGCCACCAGCTCGTCGGTGGTGCCGGACGGCGCGGGCGCGGCGACCAGCGTGTCGGGCGGCGGCGGCAGCGGCGCGGCGGGCGCGCGGTGCAGGAGGCCGTTGAGCTCGGCCGCGAGCTGCTCGCGCTCGGCCGCGAGCTCGACCTGCTCGCGCGCGAGGACGGCGGCCTTGCTCCGCGCCTGCAGCGGATCCTGGGCCGACGCCCGGCCGACGACGTACTGCGCGCTCGCGCTCTCCTCCATCTCGGCGACCAGCGCGCGGTGGTGCTCGTTGATCGCCTGGGCGCGTCCCACGACGTAGTAGGCGTCGTAGAGGTCCGACGCCAGCTGCGCCAGCTCGAGGCGCACGCTCCCGCGCGCCGCCGCGGCGACGTCGGCCGCGGCGTCCGCGACGGCCCGCGCCGCGCCGCGCTTGCCGGGGTACTCGATGCGCTGCCGCAGCTCGACCCGGTGCCCGAACGGCGCGTCGCCGGCGATCGAGCGCGGCGCCACCGCGTACCCGAGCATCGGGTCCATCCAGGCGCCCGCGGCGCGGGCCCGGGCGCGGGCCGCGTCGACGGCCGCCTCGGCGGCGTCGACGTCGGGGTTGCGGGCGAGCACCTCCTCGACGAGCGCGGCGCGCTCGAGGCGAGCGGCGCCGGCGAAGGGGTCGCGCTCGTCGGCCCACGCGGGTGTCGCGAGGACGGTGATCGCGGTCGCAAGCGCGAACGCGGACGCAGACGCGAACGCGGACGCAGACGCAGACGCAGATGCAGACGGAGACGCAGACGCGGAGTTCCTCATGATCGTCCTCTCGAGCGCCACGGCGAAGCCATGGCGCGGCCGGAGTCAGTCGCAGGCGACGGACGTCGGCCGGACGATCAGACGAGCAGGAGACAGCCGAGTGAGAGCAAGGACGGCGGCCCGCGCGGCTGCGCGACCTCCGTCTGCGGGGACACGGCGATCACGGAACGCTCGACGGGCGCGACGCGGACCATGGTCCGCACCGGCGGCGCGAGCGCGAGCGAGGGCACGTCGGGCATCGCCCGGGCGTCGAGCGAGCGGCCCGGGAGCCGGTCGACGTCGCAGCACGACGTCGCCGCGAGCTCGGGCGGACGGGCCGGATCTTCCTCGCGTTCGTCGGCCGGGCAGCAGCACGCCCGGCGCGCCTCGCCGTCGGCGCGGCAGCGGATCCAGTCGCTCGCCATCGCGCTGGTCGGGGCCAGCGCGGCGATGAGGAGCAAGAGGACCAGGGGCCGCCTCACGATGCCAAGCTACGCTGCACGGGCGGTGCCAGCAAGCTGGGCGTGAATTCGCGCACGGCTTGCGCCCTGGATGACGCCGCGGGCGCGGTTCACTACAGTGCAGCTCGCATGCCCCACCGGCGCCTCCTCGCCCTCCCCGTCATCGCCGTCACGCTCGCGGCGTGTGGAGACGAGCCCGCTTCCGACGCGGACGCGGCGCCACCGCCTCGGCTGCAGGTGCTCGAGACCCAGGTCGACGCGTCGGGCATGTCACCCGGGGTGACGTTCACGCTGCCCGACACCACGCGCTCGGTGACGATCATCGTCGAGGGCGCGCCCGCTGCCCTCTATGCGCTCGGCGCGCTCACGTTCGCCGACGGCGTCGACAAGGTCGGGCTGCCGGCCGGCCCCCCCGGCCCGGGGATGCAGGCGATGTACCGCGACGAGCAGATCGGGCAGATGCCGGGCGGGCTCCTCCAGTCGATCCGCCTGGGCACGTTCACGCACGTCTATCCGTACCGCCCCGACCAGGCGCTCGTCCCCGGTGTCGCGAGCCTGCGCGTCGCGTCCGACACCCCGGGGCCCGTGCGCGTGACCGTGATCATGCCCGAGGAGAACGGTGCGCGCGTCCTGCCGCTCAACGTCTTCGTCGTCTCCGACACGCTGCCCATGCCGGCGACCGACCAGTTCACGACCGAGCTCTCGCGCATCCTCGCCCAGGCGGGCATCACGGTGCGCGTCGCGCACATGGAGCGACTGTCGGGCACCGCGCTCGCGCAGATCACGATCTCGACCGAGCCGCAGGAGGCGCCCGACAGCCAGGCCGCGATGCTGCCGGGGCTCGTCGGCGCGCACGTCGTCGGCGGCCTCGACCTCTTCTACGTCGAGTCGCTGCCCGCCGGGATCGCCGGCCTGTCGCTCGGCACCCCCGGCCCGCCGCTCCGCGGCAGCTACTACTACGGCGTGCTCTGGCGCGCCGGCCTCGGCTCGACGCAGGCCGCCCGCGTCGTCGCCCACGAGGTCTCGCACTTCCTCGCCTTGCAGCACCTCGAGAACACCGGCGTGTCGGGCCAGACGTACTCCGACCCGCTCGACGACACGACGCCCGGGCAGGACAACCTGATGGAGGACGGCACGCTGCTCACCCCCGGCCAGGCCTTCGCGCTCCAGCGGAGCGCGCTCCTCGTCGCCGAGTGACGCCGGCGTCCGCGGCCGCGTCGCGCCTCAGCGGTGCTCGGGCCAGAGCAGGTGGTACGCGCGGTGCGAGAGCACGAGCTGCGCGTGCTCCTCGAGATCGCCGCCGGCGTCGCGCAGGACCGAGAAGTTGAAGTCGACGAGCGCCAGGCCGTCGGAGATCGCGGCGAGCAGCTCGTCGACGCGAGCCTCGCTGGTGCGATCGGTGGCCAGCGCCGACAGGCGCGCGCGCACGTCGTCGAAGTGGGGCCGGGTGCGCGCGTTGAGCGCGAGGATGCGCGCCGGCCGTAGCCACGAGAGCACCATGCCGGCCATCGCGCGCGTGTCGGCGACCATGGCCTCGGCCGCGAGCGACGGCTCGACCAGCCCGATCATCGCCGGCTGCGCCATCCGGGTCTCGGTCGCCGCCTTGAAGAGCAGCGCGCCGGGGTGGATGTTGTTGTGCGCCATCCCGTTCTCGTGGAGCAGCGCGACCTGGCGCGTGATGAGGAAGCCGAGCGCGAGCGCGCCGTCGACGTTCAGGTCGACATCGGCGAGCTGGCTGCCGAAGCGCGGGTCGTCGATGAACTCGCTGAACAGGAGCAGCGACCCGGTGTTGGTGTCGAGGATGACCTTGTGCAGCGTGGTCATCATCCCGCGCCGCACCTTCTTGAGCGTCGGCCAGTACACCTGCGTCCACGCGTCGACGAGCCCGCGCGGATCGGGGAGCTGGTGCAGATCGATCATCGTCACCAGCTTGGGGAAGGTGTTCGCGTCGGGGAACTGGCCGGCGGCGAGCAGATCGACGCGCGGGGCGGCCACGTAGATCGGGTGGCCCTTCACCTTGCCCAGGCACTTCTGGACCTCGTAGCCCCAGGTCGTCACCGCCGCCTCGGCGAGCTCGACCTGCGCCTTGGTGATGCTGTCGTCGCGGCGGCGGTTGTACACGGACTGCAGGCGCTGGGCGCGGTCGACGATCGGCGCACCCATGGTCGCCGAGAAGTAGAAGCGGGCGTCGGTGCTGCGATCGTCGAGCTCGGGCAGCACGGCGCGCAGGTCGGCGATGATCGACGCGACCCGCGGGTACCGCGCGGTCGGATCGCGCTCGAGGCACCGCTCGATGATGGGATAGAGCGGGCGCGGCACGCTGTCGGGGTAGTGCACGCTCGACTTGCCGCCGATCACGATGCCGTCGCCGATGCGCATGAGCAGGCCCCACATGTCGTCGGCCTTGCCGTAGGGCATCTCGTCGGTGAAGAGCGCGTGGAGCGCGCCGCCGACCGCGAACACGTCCAGCGCCGTCGTCACCGGCAGCTCGGCGAGCCCGGGATCGACGGTCTCGGGCGGCACCGAGTAGCCGGGCGAGCCGAAGACGCGGCCGCGGTAGTGCGTCGCGTAACTGCCGCCGACGACGTCGTCGAGCGAGAGCGCGAGGTCGAAGTCGAAGAGGTAGGCGACCGCGGCGCGGTCGTCGAGGAGCACGTTGCGGAGCGTGAAGTCGCGGTGGAGGAGCCGGGCGTCGTGCAGGTGGCCGAGCGCGTCGAGCGCCTGCATCAGCAGCTGCACGCGCGCGCGCGCCGTCACCTTGTGGCGGGTCGTCGCCTCGAGCAGCGTGCCGCCCATGCGCGGCGTGATGAAGAGGTAGTTGTCGGCGATCGGCGCCGCCACGTACATCGGCAGGAGGCCGGGGTGCGAGAGCGCGGCGATGCGCGCGACCGCCGCCAGGTTGATGTGGTGATCGCGGCGGGTGACGTCGTCGGAGCGGATCTGCTGCAGGTAGGTCGTCTGGAAGGTCTTGCCCACCACGTCCTCGACGCCACCCGTCCCGTCGAGCCGGCGCTCCATGTTCGAGACCGTGCCCATGCCGCCCGCGGCCAGGTGCGTGCCGCACGTGCGGTACAGGTGGCGGCCGTACCGAAACACCAGATCCGGCCGCTGCAGGTCATCCGCCCGCAGTAGCCCGATCTGCGTGTTCTCCGCCCAGGGTGGGGGCGTCATCGTCGCTCCTTCGCGCCGGCGAAGGTCGCGCGACGATGGTACGTCCTCCGGGCCGGGTGCGGCAAATGAGGCCCACCTAACTCCGCGTCCCCCATGGTGAACGCCGGCCGTGGCGGCAATTTGTCGCAGCGACGTACGATCGCGGCGTCGGGACCAAGCGGGCGTGGTACCTGCTGACTCGCTTCGCTCGCAATGCTCGAACATCGGCACGCCAAGCTGGTCGCGCTCTTCACGTTCCTGATGCTCGTCATCGGCGGAACCGTGAACGTCAAGGGCGCGAGCCTCGCGTGCACCGAGCCGACCCTCTTCTGCCGCGGCAAGCTCTTCCCCGAGATGACGGGCGGCGTGCTCTACGAGCACGGTCACCGGCTCTGGGGCATGGGCATCGGCTTCCTCCAGATCATCCTGACCACGCTCCTCGTCATCCGCCGGCGCGACATGCGCGGGCTGGCCTGGGGCACGCTCGCCATGGTCTGCGTGCAGGGCACGCTCGGCGCGCTCACCGTCGCGTTCAAGCTGCCCTGGTACGTGTCGACGGCGCACCTCCTCTTCGGGATGCTGTACTTCGCGACGCTGCTCTGGATCGTGTACCTGACGCGCCCCGCGGTCGGGCCGCTCCCCGAGGAGCAGCACCGGCACCGCGCCCGGCTCGAAGCGCTCGGCAGCGGCCGGCGCTGGATCGAGCTCGCCCTGGGCGTGCTGTTCGTCCAGCTCGCGCTCGGCGCGCTGGTGCGTCACTTCGAGGCCACGCTCGCGTGCATCGGCATGCCGGAGTGCACGCTCGACGGCCGCTGGTGGTCGCCCTTCATCGAGCAGCGGCTCCACATGATCCACCGCGGCTTCGGCATCGTGACCGCGATCGTTACGACCGTCGCCGCCGTGCAGGTGTGGCGGCGGGCGGCGTCGTGGCCGGCCCTGCGCGCGCTGGCGGTGGCGGCGCCGGTGGTGGCGGCGGCGCAGGTCGCGCTCGGCATCTTCACCGTGCTCACGCTGCGCAAGGACGTCGTCGCCGTCGGTCACTTCGCCGGCGCGATGCTCCTGTGGAGCGTCTGGATCGGCGCGCTCGTCGTCACCGGCTCGGGCCGCCGCTCGATGGTCGGCGCGGTCTCCGGCGAGGAGAAGCGCCGTGGCTTCGCGGGAGTGGTGCCGTGAGCCTTCGCCTCGCCCCTGCCCTGAGCGCCGCCGAGCGAAGCGCGGCGAGTCGAAGGGCCGTCGCGCCGGCCGACGTGATCGCGCTGGTCAAGCCGCGCATCCTCTTCATGACGCTCGTGACCGCCGCCGGCGGCATGAGCCTCGCGCCCGGCGGCTTCGAGCTCTGGCGCACGCTGGTGCTCCTCGCCGGCACCGCGTGCATCGTCGGCGCCGCCAACACGCTCAACATGTACCTCGAGCGCGAGGTCGACTGCCTGATGGTCCGCACCAAGGACCGCCCGCTGCCGGCCGGACGCCTCGATCCGCGCGTCGCGCTCGGCTTCGGCGTCGCGCAGGCGTTCGTCGCCGTCCCGCTCCTCACCTTCGGCCTCGGCGCCGCCGGCCCGATCACCGGCCTGTGCGCGGTGATCGCGTTCGTCGCCTACGTGATGGTCTACACGCCGATGAAGCAGCGCTCGCACGTCGCGACGTGGATCGGCGCGATCCCCGGCGCGATGCCCGCGCTCATGGGCTGGACGGCGGTCACCGGCCGCATCGACGCCGGCGGGCTCGCGGTGTTCTCGGTGCTCTTCGTCTGGCAGATCCCGCACTTCCACGCGATCACGCTCTACCGCCTGCGCGACTACCAGCGCGCCGGGCTGGCGACCCTGCCGGGCGCGCGCGGCGACGCGGCCACGCGCGTCGAGATCGTGATGTACGCGATCGTGCAGCTCGCGTGCAGCCTGCTCCTCTACGCGCTCGGCGTGTGCGGCGAGCTCTACCTCGTCATCGCCGCGGTCACCGGGCTCGGCTACGCGGGGTACGCGGCGAGCGGCCTCTTCCGCGGCGACGCCCGGTGGGCGCGCCGGCTGTTCCTCGCGTCGATCCTGTACCTGCCCGTGGTGTTCGGCGCGATGGTCATCGACGGTCGCCTGTGACACGGTGACCGCGTGACCACCGACGTCGTCCCTTCGGGCCCGGCCAAGCGTCCACTCTTCGGACAGCCCTTCGCGTGGCTCGTGCTCGCGATCGTGCTCGCGATGGTGCCGTTCGCCGGCTGGCTGGCGCAGACCGGCTGGCCGTGGACGCGCATCCACC
Organism: Myxococcales bacterium UBA2376; assembly: GCA_002344285.1. Classification (GTDB taxonomy): domain Bacteria; phylum Myxococcota_A; class Polyangia; order Haliangiales; family Haliangiaceae; genus UBA2376. The sequence continues at coordinate 2,410 of DDTA01000101.1, read as the reverse complement.
CGGCGGTGAACGCGCTGCTCAACGGCTCGGCGGCGGTGTTCCTGGTCGCCGGCGGCCTCGCGATCCGCAAGCGCAAGCTCGACCTCCACCGCCAGTGCATGCTCGGCGCGTTCACCGCGTCGACGGTCTTCCTGGCCAGCTACCTCGCGCGCTTCGCGACCACGGGCGCGCACCGCTACCCGGGCAGCGGCGGCGACAGGACGTTCTACCTCGTGCTCCTCGGCACCCACACGGTCCTGGCCGCCGTGGCCGTGCCGCTCATCCTGCGCGCGCTCTGGCTAGCGCTCAAGGATCGCCGCGCCCAGCACCGCCGCGTCGTCCGCTACGCCTACCCGATCTGGCTCTACGTCTCGGTCACCGGCGTCGCGGTCTACGTGATGCTCTACCACGTCGGCCCGTCGCTCTCTTGACGGGTGCCGGCGCCGGCGCGTCGGTCTCCTCGGCGATGATGCGATCGAGCGTCGCGACGAGGGTCGCGTCATCGACGAGGCCTCCGAGCGTCTCGGTGCGCTCGCGCGCGACCGCGATCGACAGGCCCGGCACGCGAGCGCGGATCAGCGCGCGCACGTCCTCCAGGTCCTTGGGCCGGCCCGCCAGCATCTTCAGCGCCACGAGATCGGATGTGTCGATGAACGGGATCTTCCGGCGCCCGATCTTGTGCAGATGAGCCCGCTCGAGCATCTCCTCCTCGAGGCCGGGACCCGCGAGGACGACATCGACCGGCAGCTTCGATGCCACGTGATCGACGGGCACGACGCGGGTCTCGGCGATGAACGTCGACACGTCGCCGACGTTTCGCATCACGAACCCGTGGGTCCCGAGCGCGGAGACGCGCGGGCCAGATCAGCGAGCGCGTCGCCGACGTCGCCCGGCACGGTCGAGCAGCCTCCTGAGCCTCACGGCAGCATCGAGATCCGCGCGCCGATCAGCGGTGGGCGGCGCGAGCCCGAGCGACACGACGTGCGCGCGGAGCCCCTCGGCCATTCGCAGACCGGTCTCGGCGCCTTCGCGCGCCACCCGCGTCGCGACGTGGCGATCCTTCTCGCGACGCAGGCGCGCCCACGGCCGGTCGAGGAACGCGCGTACCTGCTCGGGCGTCGCCACGGACGCAGGATACCGCATCGGGCCGGGCACGCGGACGACGCGGCCACGGCGACGTCGGGGAGGACGTCGCCGCGGCCGCAGCAGCCTCCATGGCTGCCGCCACCATCCAGGAGCAACCGACGTGCCTCGCCCACAGCACGAACATCCGTGCACTTGGCCCCCGCGCCGACGTGGTGCCTGGACAATCCGCCTGATCAGCTCGGCTGGGCACATCCGCCCGGCAAGCCCGGGTAAGCGCGCCATCGGTTGCCTCCGGCCGCGTTTCCCGCCATGTTCCGCGGCGGAGGAAACCCATGGCCGACGTCTTCATCTACGACGCACTTCGCACGCCGCGCGGACGCGGCAAGGCCGGCAAGGGCGGCCTGTCGCACCTGCACCCGCAGGAGCTCCTGGCGCAGACGCTCAACGCGCTCGCCGCGCGCCTGAAGCTCGACAAGCACCTCGTCGAGGACGTGTCCATGGGCTGCGTCTCGCAGGTCAAGGAGCAGGGCTCGTGCATCGCGCGCAACGCCCTCATCGCCGCCGACTGGCCCGAGGACGTCACCGGCTTCACCGTCAACCGCTTCTGCGGCTCGGGCCTCGAGGCGGTCAACTCGATCGCCGCCAAGATCGGCGCCGGCTTCATCGACGGCGGCATCGGCGGCGGCGTCGAGTCGATGTCGCGCGTGCCCATCGGCTCGGACGGCGGCATGATCGACGGCCTCAACGAGAAGCTGCGCGCGCGCCTGTTCATGGTGCCGCAGGGCATCTCGGCCGACCTCATCGCCACGCGCGAGGGCTTCACCCGCGCCGACGTCGACCGGTTCGCGCTCGAGACCCAGCAGCGGGCCGCGCGCGCGATCGAGGAGAAGCGCTTCGACCGGGGCATGTTCGCGGTGAAGAACGACGACGGCTCGGTCGCGCTCGCCCGCGACGAGCACCCGCGCGCCGACACGACGCTCGAGTCGCTCGGTGCGCTGCAGCCCGCGTTCCTGCAGATGGGCGCCGCGCCCATGGGCCGCGACGGCAAGTCGCTCGACGCGATGGCGCTCGAGCGGTACCCCGACACCAAGGCGATCGACCACGTCCACACCGCGGGCAACTCGAGCGGCATCGTCGACGGCGCCGCCACGATCCTCATGGGCTCGAAGGAGTGGGGCGCGAAGGCGGGCCTGAAGCCCCGCGCGCGCATCCGCGCGATGGCGACCGCCGGCGCCGAGCCGGTGATCATGCTGACCGCGCCCGCGCCCGCCTCGGAGAAGGCGCTGGCCAAGGCCGGCATGAAGCCGGGTGACATCGATCTCTGGGAGATCAACGAGGCGTTCGC
>DDTA01000248.1:170-14812 GCA_002344285.1 Myxococcales bacterium UBA2376 | reverse complement strand
AACCCGAACCCGTCGCCGAACCCGAACCCGTCGCCGAACCCGAACCCGTCGCCGCACCCGAACCCGTCGCCGCCGTACCCTGACCCTGACCCTGACCCTCACCCGTCCCCGCGCCCGTCCCCGACCCCGTCCCGGCACCCGTCCCCGTCCCCGTCCCGGCACCCGTCCCCGTCCCCGCGCCCGTCGCCGTCCCCGGCGCCAGCTCCTCCATGTCCTCGGGCGCCACCAGGCCGCAGCGCTGGAGCGCCTCGACCGTCGACGCCTCCATGGCGCACCGGACCGACGTCTTCTTCGCGCTGCCCACGCACGAGCGGATCCACGCCGCCGTCTGCCCGGAATCCTCCGTCAGCTTGTCGGTGCCGAGCAGCGCGCGGATGTTCTCGATCGCCCGCCTGCAATCGGACTCGGACGGCTTGTCGCACGCGGCCAGGGCGACCACGGCGAAGACGGAGAGGATTCGTAGTTTCATGACCATTCCTCGGGGCGCGACTCTACCAGCCCCACCGCGCGTTCGAGATCCTGCCCGGTGTCGATCTCGCGCCACTGACCGTGAATCGTGACCGGCGTGAGCGGCACGCCGCGCTCGATCAGCTCCTGCAGCAGATCGGTCAGGTACGCGTTGCGGAACCGCGCCGCCCGCTGGTACGGCTCCTCCTCGCGCCCCGCATACCGCGCCAGCGCCTCGTCGAGCGTGCGCGTCACCGCGCCGACGCCGTCGCCCACCATGCGCATCAACCCGATGAACTCGCCGTGCGCCTCCTCCGGCGGCAGCGACTTCTTGCCGACCCGCTTCACCCGCCCGGCGTCGTCGAGGTCCGACACCTCGCCCTCCTCGAGCGGATGCAGCGTGCGGCCCACGTAGATGTCGCGGAAGTCGGCGTCGATGACGAGATCGATCGTGCCCGGCGCCGCCGCCAGCGCCCGCGTCACCGGCGGCGTGAAGATGATGTCCGAGTACGTGAGGTACGCGGGCGCGTCGAGCTCGGCGCGCGCGCACGCCAGCGAGAGCAGGATGTTGTTGGTCTCCCACTCGCGGTTGTCGACGAACGTGAGCTTCACGTGCGCCGGCGCCAGCGCCCGCGCGCCGGCCTCGAGCACGTCGCCGCGGTAGCCACGGATGATGACCACCTCGTCGACGCCCACCGCGCCCAGCGCCGCCAGCTGCCACCCCAGGATCGGCCTCGCCCCCACCTGCACGAGGCACTTGGGCAGCTCCTCGGTGTGCGCGCCGAGCCGCTTGCCGCGGCCGGCGGCGATCACGATCGCGCGCTTCACGTTCGACGTCATGCTCACCGGAATCGTCCCAGACGGAGGAAGATCTTCAAGAGCGACAGCCCGAGGTACAGCACGTTGACCGCGCCGTACGCCCAGAAGTAGATGTCGATGCGGTTGGCCGCCGCGCAGATCCAGATGTACTGCGGGTAGTGAACGACCACCCGCGCCGCCCACTCCATCCCCGAGATCGCGGTGCCGACCACGCCGCGCCGCCCGCCGACGACGGCCGGGTCGCCGTCCTCGGTCGGCGTCTTGCCGCTGTACTCCGGCCGGCGCATGAACGACGTGAGCGCGATGCCCGACGCCAGGCAGAACAGCCCGGCCAGCCCGACGATCAGCAGCCGTTCGTCTCCGGTCTCGCGCCACAGCCGGACGGTGACGCACCCGTAGATGAACATCGCCTTCAGCTCGTCCATCAGGAAGTCGAGCAGGTGGCCCAGCGGCGACGCGATCTTGCGCAGCCGCGCCAGCATCCCATCGACGCAGTCGAGGATGAACGACAGCTCGAACACCGCCGCCGCCACGAGCAGCCCGACCCAGCCCATCCACCCGACGAAGATCGCGCCGGCGCCCGCCGCGACCAGCGTCGCGAGGAACGTCACCTGGTTCGGGGTGATGGGCGTGTTCCGGAAGAAGTAGACGAGGACGGCGGCCGGTGGGCGCGCGACGTGCTGGGTGAACCAGTTGATGTCCTTCTTCTTCTTCGACGCCCGGTAGATCTCGGCGATGTCGGCGGCGGCGCCCATGCGGGTGGGGTGCTCTATAGCGCAACGGAGGCCGCACCGCCGGACAGACGACGTTCATTCCTCAGGCGGCGATCCTGCTTGATCGCGGCGCTGCACCCCGATACGGTGCGCGCCGCTACCGTCCTTGCAGGGCGGTAGCGCGTTCTTTCGTCCAACAACTGAAGTGAAAGACCTGGGGGTTCAGGATGCCTGAGCACACGATCCCCGAGTCCCTCGTCGAAGCGATCAAGGCAGGTCGGGCTGCCCTCGTGGTCGGTGCGGGAATCGGCGTACCAAGCTGGAAGCAACTTCTCGAGCGCCTGAACAAGGAGCTCGAAACCCGCGGCCGTGAAGGCGACGCCGTCGCCGCCAAGGACCTCGATCGGCTCCTGCACAAGGGCAGCCTGGTCCGCGCCGTCGGGTTCCTCGCCCGCGCGCTGGGCGAGGAGACCTGCGACAAGGTCGTCGAGGAGACGTGGCGCACGCCGTCCGAGCTCCCCCAGATCGCGACCGCGATCGCCGAGCTGCCGTTCCGCCACGTGTGGACCACGTTCCCCGGCGACGTCCTCGAGCGCGCGCTCGACGAGCACAAGCCCGAGGGCTGGCCCTCGCCCAGGGTCGTCACCTACCAGGAGCTCGGCGGGCTCTCGCACCGCCGCCGCACGCTGGTCAAGATGCTCGGCAACTTCGACACGTACGTCGTCACGCCGCGCTCGGTCCGCCGCGCCCTCGCGCGCGCCGTCGACCTCCGCGACTACGCGCGCGACCTCTACGTCGACGGCACCCTCGTGTTCGTCGGCTTCCGCTACGGCGATCCCGATCTCGCGGCCATGCTCGACCGCGTGTTCGGCATGTTCGAGCCGCCGCGCAACCAGCACTACTTCCTCGGCGCCGGCGTCGGCCCGGTCACCGTCGACGAGCTCATGGCCGAGCACCACATGGAGGTGGTGAACCTGGCCGGCAAGGGCGGCGACGAGGTCGCCGAGAAGAGCGTCATCGAGTGGATCGAGGCCCTGCGCGACGCGTGCAAGGCCGCGAACGTCTCGCTGGTCCAGACCCGCCCCGACGCCGACGACCTCGACGGCTGGCTCGCGCTCTACCGCGACGACGCCGAGGCCCGTGACGCCGTCGACGCGATCGAGCGCGCCGCGCGCGAGGCCAAGGACGGCGAGCGCGTCGTCGAGGTCCTCCTCGGCAAGCTCGACCTCGAGGACGAGCACGCCGGCAAGGCCGGCTTCCTGCGCGAGGCCGCCCGGGTCTACGAGGAGATGGTCGGCGACCTCAAGCGCGCCTTCGAGGCGATCACCGCCGCCATGCACCTCGAGCCGGCCGACGACGCGATCGTCGCCGACGCCGAGCGGCTCGCCGCCGCCACCGGCGACTGGCCGACGCTGGTCAGCGAGGCCTCCGAGATCACGACCGAGGTCACCGAGCCCAGGCTGGTCGCCCGCTGGTGGGCGCGCCTCGGCACCTGGTACGCGACCCGCCTCGATCGCTACGACTACGCGCTGCCGTCGTTCCGGCGCGCCCTCGAGCTCGACGCCCAGAGCCTCGAGGCCCACCGCGGCATCAGCGACCTGCTCCGCCGCCAGCAGAAGTGGTCCGAGCTCGCCGATGCGCTCCGCGCGTACGTCGAGGTCGAGCCCGACGTGCAGCACAAGGTCGACGTCTACCTGCAGCTCGGCGATCTCTGCGAGAGCCAGCTGTCGCAGACCTCCAAGGCGCTGGAGGCCTACGAGGCCGCCGCCGACGTCGGCGACGGCAACGACGACGCGCTCGCCGCGCTCGAGCGGCTCTACCGCCGCGACGAGCGCTGGGGCAACCTGGCCAAGGTCCTCGAGCGTCGCGCCGAGGCGCTCGACGCCGCCGGCGAGACCGGCCGCGCCACCGGCGTGCGCCACGAGCTGGCGACGCTCCGCCACGAGAAGCTCGGCGACCTCGAGGGCGCGATCGCGCGCTACGAGGCGGCGCTCGAGAAGGACGGCGCCGATCGCGACGCGCTCAAGGCGCTCGTCGATCTGTACGACAAGACCGGCCGCTCCGACGACTACCTGCGCACGCTCGAGCGGCAGGCCAAGGTCGCGCCCGAGGGCGAGCGGCTCGCCATCCTGCGCAAGCTCGCCGCCGAGCTCGACGACAAGGACGGCGCCGAGGACCGCGCGATCGCGGCCTACGAGCGCATCCTCGAGGTCGACGCGTCGGCCGACGACGCGTACCGCGGGCTCGCCCGCGCGCTGCGCGCCAAGAGCGCCTGGTACGACCTCGTGTCGCTGCTCGACCGCCACGTCGGCGCGTCGAAGAACCCGGTCCAGCGGGTCGAGCTCTACCTCGAGGCCGCGGCCGTGCACGAGAAGGAGCTCGACGATCCGCACCGCGCGATCGAGGGCCACATGAACGCGCTCGCGATCGACGAGCAGAACCGGCAGGCGCTCACCGCGCTGGCCCGGCTCTATCGCCGCACCGAGGCGTGGGACAAGGCCGTGGCCACGCTCGTGCGCCACGCCGAGCTCGAGGGCAACCGCGGCGCCAACCTCTGGGCCGAGGCCGGCGACCTGGCGCTCACCGAGGACGGTGACGCCGAGGCCGCCGAGCGCTACCTCGACAAGGCGCTGGCCATCGAGCCCGAGCACGCGCGCGCGCTCATGACGCTCGCCGCGCTCCACGAGAAGAAGTCGGCGTGGACCAGCGCCATCGACGACCTGCTCCGCGCCGAGGCCGTGGCCGCGCAGCGCAGCGAGCGCATCGCGATGCTGACCCGCGCCGCCGAGATCGCCGAGCAGAAGCTCGAGAACACGCCGCAGGCCCTCGGCCTCCTCGAGCGCGTGCTCAAGCTCGACCCCGACAACGTCGCCGCCGGCGAGAAGGTCTCCGATCGTCTGGTCGCGGCCGAGCGCTGGGAGGACGCGATCCCGGTGCTCGAGATGCTCGCCCGCCGCAGCGAGGCGGGTGATCGCCTCGAGCGCGCGCGCCGCGAGACCCAGCTCGGCCAGGCGTACGAGGCCCTCCACCGCACCGAGAAGGCGACCAAGCACTTCCGCCTCGCGGTCGAGGCCGATCCCGACAACCTCGACGCGGCCCTGGGCCTGGCCCAGACCATGATCACGGCGGCCCAGGCCGCCGAGGGCTCGAGCGCGTCGATGGAGGAGCAGTGGAAGGAGATCGACCGTCGCTACCGCGAGGTCCTCGCCCGCCACCGCACCGGCCTGGCCGACGGCCAGGTCGCCGACATCTGGTACCGCCTGGGTGTCACCTCGCGCGCGCTCGGCGACGATCGCAAGGCCGAGAACGCCTTCCGCCGCGCCCTCGAGCGCGATCCCGGCCACGAGGAGACGCTCTCGGCGCTCGTCGAGCTGGGCAGCGCCCGCGGCGAGTGGAAGACGGTCATCGAGGCCAAGCGCGCCCTCGTCGATCGCGCGCCCGAGAGCCTGCAGGTCAAGCTGCTCGACGAGATCGGCGAGATCCAGCGCGGCAAGCTGAAGGACCCGGGCACCGCCGTCGGCGCGTTCCTCGAGGCGCTCAAGCTCGCCCCGCAGAGCCACCAGCTCCTGCACAAGCTGCTCGAGTGCTACACCGAGCTCAAGCAGTGGCGCCGCGCCGTCGAGACGCTCGGCGAGCTCGCCCAGCAGGAGACGTCGCCGCCGCGCCGCTCCAAGTACCACTACGCCGCGGCGGTCATCGCCCGCGACGAGCTGGCCGACACCGAGCTCGCCGTCGACCGCTTCTCGCTCACGCTCGACGACGCGCCCAACACCCCCAAGGCGTTCGAGGCCGTCGACAAGCTGCTGACCGACGCCAGGGACTGGAAGAACCTGGCGCGCGCGGTGCGCAAGCACCTGAAGCGGCTCGGCGACGACGCCGAGCCCGAGAAGCTGCTCGAGCTGTGGACGCGGCTGGGCGACCTCTACCTCGATCACCTCAACAACAACGAGCTCGCGATCGAGGCCTTCGAGATCGCGGCGCAGCTCGATCCCGACAACCTGCAGCGCCACGAGCAGCTCGCCGACCTCTACCTCGAGGCCGGCGAGGCCCGCCGCGGCGACGCGATCAGCGAGCTGCAGACGCTGCTCCAGTTCGCGCCCGACCGGGTCGAGGTCTACAAGGCGCTCTCCAAGCTCTACCTGGACGAGGGCGAGCTCGACAAGGCGTGGTGCCTGGCCCAGGCGCTGGTCTTCCTCGGCGCCGCGTCCGACAGCGAGCGCGCGCTCTACGTGAAGTACCGGCCGGCGACCTTCATCCCGGCGACGCGGCGCCTCACCGAGGAGCTGTGGCAGAAGGCGGTCACCCACCCGCGCGAGGACCGGCACGTGGGCGCGATCTTCGCGTCGACGCTCGGCTCGATCGCGGCGACCACCGCCGAGCCGCCGCAGGCGTTCGGCCTCGATCCGGCGGCCCGCACCGACATCGAGCGCGACAACAAGCTGGTCAGCCGCGTCGTCAAGTACGCGACCGGCGTGCTCGCGCTCGACCCGCCGCCGATGCTGTGGCTCGACCAGGGCGACGGCCTGCGCGTNNTTCGAGGTCGGCAAGCGGCTCGCGTACCTGCGCCCCGAGCGCTTCGTCACGTTCGCGCTCCAGACCCTGCCCAAGATCGAGAACGCCTTCACCGCGTCCCTGGTCGCGGCCAACGCCACGACCAACGAGGTGCAGGTCTCGGACGACGCGCGCAAGCTCGGCGTCTCGATGCAGAAGACGGTGCCGGGGGCGCACCTCGAGCAGGTCGCGGCGCTCGCCCACAAGCTCGGCTCGCGGCTCGGCAACGGGCTCGTGACCGGCTGGCGCAGCGCGACCGACCTCACCGCCAACCGCGTCGGGCTCATCCTGGCCAACGACCTCGAGTCCGCGGCCAAGGCGATCGCGACCGAGACCGCGTCGACGTCGGGCCTGCCCGTGAAGGAGCGCCTGCGCGACCTCCTGGCGTACTCGGCCTCGGAGTCGTACTTCGCCGTGCGCCGCCACCTGGGCCTCACCGTGCGCGCCGAGGCGAGCGCCTGATGCGCGCCTCGTCGCTGCTCCTCGTCACGGGCGCGGTCTGGCTCTGCGCGTGTGGCAGCGGCGATCCCGTCTGTGGCGACGGGGTGGTGGAGGGCACCGAGCAGTGCGACGACGGCGACGACGACGAGCTGGACGAGTGCCGCGCGTGCGTGGCGTTCATCCCGCCCCGCAACGTCGTCAAGTGGGAGTTCAACAGCGCCGCGGCGCCCGGCTTCACCAACGATGGCTGTCTCGACGTCGGCGCCATCAGCATGCGGATCGATCTCGCGGGCCCGCTGCCCAGCCAGCAGCAGGTCTCGTGCGCGATGCGCCAGGTGACGTACACCGAGCTGCCGGCCGGGACGTACACCGCGTCGCTGACGCCGCTCGATTCGAGCGGGGCGTCGCTGGTCACCGCGCCGGTCACGGCGCTCGTGGCGGCGAACACCACGTACAACACCACGGCCGAGGTGACGGTCGTGGTGCCGCCGGAGGCGTGGGCGCGACCGATGACCGGGACCTTCTTCTTCCTCCTCCGCTGGATGGGGATGGAGTGCTCGACGGCGGCGCCGCCGGTGGCGATGCAGCGCGTGACCCTGCGCGTGAACGGGACGCCGGTCACCCAGCAGGCCAACGTCGGCTCGACCGTCTATCCGATCTACACGCTCGACGGCAGCGCGCAGGTGACCTGCGTCATGGCGTCGCTCGCGCAGGCCGAGGCGGCGCGCATGGTGCCGTTCGGGCGCGCCCAGCTGCAGGTGAGCGGGCGCGACACCGGGGGGACCGAGTGGTTCCGGGGCACGTTCGACACGTTCGTCGGCGCCGGGGTCTCGAACCCGATCCTGACGTTCGACGTGCCCTCGGTGATCGACGCGGGGATCGACGCGCCTACGGACGCGCCGGAGGTCGATGCCGGCGTCGATGCGCCCACCGACGCCGCCCCGGACGCCTGATCTGCTATCCTGCGTGGCGGCAATGAAGCGCTGGCCGCGAGTCTGGACGGTCGTCGGGTGTCTGGCGCTCGCGGGATGCCCTTCGGGTGCCAAGCCGAAGGCCGGCACCACGGTCACCGCGTCGGGCGAGGTGCCGTACCCGACCGACTTCACGCCGCCGCCGCCGCTACCGCCGCCGCCGGCCGCGGATGGCAAGGCGTTCGGCGCGAAGTACCTCGATCTCGCCTACGCGCGGATCGGCGATGACTGGACGACGTTCCTCGAGGACTGCCGGCTGCGCCTGCCGCCCCAGCACCCGCTCAACGACGCCAGGCTGGCCGCGACGGCGGGCATCACGCTGGACGCCCAGGGCCACGTGGTCGAGGTCACGCTGCTCGAGCGCAGCGGCAACGACGACTTCGACGAGGTCGCGCGCGCGGTCGCGAGCGACGCCGGGCCGTTCCCGCCGCCGGAGCGCGCGCTGCTCAGCGACGACGATCGCCTCTACCTCACGTGGCTGTTCGCGCGCGACGATCGCCAGGCCGGCGCGGCCACGGCGTCCTTGCGGCGCGTCGAGTGGCCGATCGATCGCGCGGTCCCCAAGTACCTCGGCGACGGCAACCTCACCGAGGCGTCGCGGCGCGTGGCGTCGGCGGCGACCGGCGGCGACGCGGCGCAGGCCAAGGTCCTCGGCTACGCCGAGCGCGTGATGACGGCGGTGGTGCGCGAGGGGCTGGCCAGCCCCGATCCTGCCGTCCAGCGCCTGGCGATCACCGCCGCGGGCGCCGCCCGCATCTCGAGCGCGGCGCGCGAGCTGCGCTCGATCGCCGACGGGGCGCTCGACGTCGGGATGCGCGCGGCGGCGATCGACGCGCTGGCCGCGATCGGTGACCTGGACGCGGCGCCCATGCTCGCGATGATCCTCGAGCGCGACCAGGGCGCGAACACGGAGCTCACCGGCGCGGCCGCACGCGGGCTCGCCCGGCTGGGCGGACAGGCACGCCTCGGCGAGATCGTCGTGGCCTGGTTCGTGGCGGGCAAGCCGGGCAAGACCCCGGCGGAGCGCGCGCGCACGTGGGCGGCGCTCATCGCCGCCGGGCAAGCGCCCGTGCCCGCGGCGATCTCCGAGGTGAGCCGGATGCTCGCCGACCGCGAGCCCGTGGTCCGCGCGGCGGCGTGTCGCGCGCTCGGCGCCGCGGTCGGCGCCGACGCGACCGCGTGGAAGGGCCTGCGCAAGGGCCTGACCGACGCCGACGCCTCGGTGCGCGCGACCTGCGCGAACGCCATCGCCGACGCCGCGGCCGCCGGAACGCGGAGCCGGGCCACGTTCTGGCAGGTCGCGCCGCTGCTCAAGGATCGCGACGAGCGCGTGCGCGCGGCGGCGGTGCTCGCGGTCCTGCGCCTCGAGCCGGCCCGCGCGGCGATGGAGCTGACCGCGGCCAGCCGCGACAAGAGCCCGGTGGTGCTGGCCAGCCTCGCCGAGGCGTGGGTGCGCACCGGCAGCGGCGCGAAGACGGAGGCGCTGCTCGCGCACGAGTCGCCGGCGGTGCGCCAGGCGGCGGCGCGGGCGCTGCTCGCCGGCGACGACAAGGCGAAGGCGATGCTCGCCGCCCGGGCCGACCTCGAGCCGGCGCTGCGTCTCCTGGCGCTCGCCGTGACCAGCGATCGCGGCGCGCTCGAGGCGGCGTCGACGGATCCGGAACCGTCGGTTCGCACGGCGGCGGCGGCACGGCTCGTCCTCCTGCGCGGCCGCGCGGACACCGTCGCCGACGTCGCCTCGCAGGTCGCGAGCGCGCCCCCGGCCAGCGCCGAGCGAGTCCGCCTCGCCGGCGCGTGGCTGGCCGCACGCTGAGACGTGTGCGTCCGGGCAACCGAAACCCTCGCTGCCAGGTCCATGCTATCCACACCCCCATGCGCCGTCTGACGCTCGTCTCGCTCGCCCTCGCCGTCTTCTCGCTCGCCGCCTGCAAGAGCGGACTCGACGAGCGCTGCCAGGTGAACGCCGACTGCGAGGACGGCCTGGTCTGCGTCCGCCTCTCCTCGGATCCGCTCAATCCCGTGAGCGTCTGCCGCGAGGGCCTCGACAACACGGCCGATGCCGCGATCGACGCCCCGCAGGACGGGCCGGAGGCCGACGCGGCCCCCGACCTGGACGCGTCGGACGCGGCGATCGACGCGGGCGTCGACGCGGAGACCGACGCGACCTCGGGCGCGTAGTCAGCGCAGCACCGGCGTGCGCGCCGGCGTGGGGGCGTGCGTCGACGAGTCGGGCGACCCGCCGCCGTAGATGCAGCGGAAGCCGATCGACACCGACCGCGTGTCGGGATCGAGCGGCCGGATGAAGTTCTGGAACCCGCTCTGGTAGCTGGGCACGTCGACCCGCGCGGCGAACGGCGGATCGCGCCAGCTGCCGCCGCGGGTCATCGCCGGGCTGCCCGGCGGGCCGATGCGTAACGGGTTCACCGGCGACAGCTCGAGGAAGCCGAGCTCGTCGAAGTCGTCGAGCACCCACTCGGCGACGTTGCCGGCCATGTCGTGGAGGCCGTGCGGGCTGTCGCTCCAGCGCATGCGCCCCGGCGGCGCCGCGAAGAGCCAGCCGTCGCTGTCGTCGGGATCGCCGGAGCCGCGGACGTTCGGCGACGCCGGCCGGCCGACGTCGGCGAGCTGGCGGATCACCTGCTCGCGGATCTTGCCGTGGTTGAAGTCGCGCGGCCGCGGCGCGTCGCCCCACGGCCACGTCTGCGGCGGCGTCTTCGGGTCGTTGCCGCGCGCGGCGCGCTCCCACTCGGCCTCGGTCGGCAGCCGTCCGCCGCGCCACGCGCAGTACGTCTGTGCCTCGCCGCGGGTGACGTTCACGATCGGCAGCGCGTCGCCGAGGTGGCGGGTGTCGCCCGAGACGAGCGGGCCGACGCTGCAGCCGCCGTCGCGGGCGCAGCGCCGGTACTGCGCGGTCGTCACCTCGGAGGTGTCGATCCAGAAGCTGTCGACCCAGACCTCGCGGTGGGTGCGGCGCTCGAGCGCCTGGAACCAGAGACGGCAGTTGTCGACGTTCTCGTCGCTGCCGACCGTGAGCTGGCACTCCTCCACGAGGACGTCGATGTCGTCGGGCGGGACGCCCATGGCAAAGGAGCCGGCGGCGACGCGGACGCGGTCGGGCTCGGGGTGATCGACGCGCACGACGCGACCGCCGCCCGCGGCGGCGCCGCCGGCTCCGGCGAGGAGCACGACGACCAGGGGAGCGAGGGCGCGCACGCCGGGAGGGTAACGCGAATGATGAGTCGCGGCCACGCGGCCGCCGGGAGCCGGTGGCCGCGGGTCACTCGGGCAGGTCGCCGTCGGGCGGGCCGACCTCGAGCCACTCGACGGAGCTGATCACGACCTCGCGCTTGCCCTTGGGGGTCTGCACCGTGACGTCGTCGCCGACGCGCTTGCCGAGCAGCGCGCGCGCGACCGGCGCTACCAGCGAGATGCGGCGCTTCTTGATGTCGGCCTCGTGCTCGCCGACGATCGTGTACGTCGACGTCTCGCCGCTGTCGCTGTCCTCGATGGTGACCGTCGCCCCGAACTGCACGCGGTCGCCCGACAGCGTGGTCGGGTCGATGACCTCGGCGAGCCCGAGCTTGGCCTCGTAGTCGCGGATCTTGGCCTCGATCATGCCCTGCTCCTCCTTGGCGGCGGAGTAGTCGGCGTTCTCGGACAGGTCACCGTGACCGCGCGCGATCTCGATGGCGCGCGAGTTCGCAGGCCGGTCGACTTCCTTCAGCTTCTTGAGCTGCTTGCGCATCCAGGCCTGGCCGGCCGGCGTCATGGGGAACTTGTCAGCCATGGCTAGGTCTTTGGTACCCCTGGAGCGCGCACACCTGCAAGGCTTCCCGGCGCAACAGCGCGATCGACTCGAGCGCGGCCCGGGCGCCGCGGATGGTCGTGAAGTAGGCGATGCCGTTGCGCAGGGCGCCGCGGCGCAGGGACTGCGAGTCGAGGATCGCCTGGGCGCCCTCGGTCGTGTTCACGACGAAGTCGATCTCGTGGTTGTCCATCGCGTCGACGCAGTGCGGCCGTCCCTCGAGCACCTTGTTGACGCCGCGGACGATGAGCCCCTGGGTCGCGAGGTACTTGGCGGTGCCGTGGGTGGCGACGAGCTGGAAGCCGAGCCCGGCGAGGTCGCGGGCGAGCGCCGCGGCCGCCGACTTGTCGGCGTCGCGCACCGAGAGAAAGGCGACGCCCGTGGTCGGCAGCTTCACGCCGGCCGCCTCCTGCGCCTTGAGGTACGCCTCGGGGAACGTCGGGCCGATGCCCATGACCTCGCCGGTCGAGCGCATCTCGGGGCCGAGGATGGTGTCGACCTCCTCGAACTTCACGAACGGGAACACCGACTCCTTCACCGAGACGTGTGACGGCACGACCTCGCGGACGCCGAGCTCGGCCAGCGTCTTGCCGGCCATGACCTTGGCCGCGACCTTGGCCAGCGGCACGCCGATCGCCTTGGACACGAACGGCACGGTGCGCGACGCGCGCGGGTTGACCTCGAGCACGTAGACCAGGCCGTCGTGCACCGCGAACTGCGTGTTCATCAGTCCGACGACCCCGAGCTCGACGGCGAGCACGCTGGCCTGGCGGCGGACCTCGTCGATCACCGCCTGCGGCAGCGAGTACGGCGGCAAGGAGCACGCGCTGTCGCCGGAGTGGATGCCGGCCTCCTCGATGTGCTCCATGATTCCGCCGATCACGACGTTCTCGCCGTCGGCGATCGCATCGACGTCGACCTCGATCGCCGCGTCGAGGAACTTGTCGACCAGCAGCGGCCGTTCTTCGGAGAACGAGCGGTGCCGGTCCATGTAGGACTCGAGGCCGGCGCGGTCGTAGACGACCTCCATCGCGCGCCCGCCGAGCACGAAGCTCGGCCGCACCAGCACCGGGTAGCCGATGCGTTCGGCGACCTCGATCGCCTCGGCGCTCTTGCGCGCCATGCCGTTCGGCGGCTGGTCGATGCCGAGCTTGGTGATGAGCTTGCTGAACAGCTCGCGGTCCTCGGCCTCGTCGATCGAGTCGACGCTGGTGCCGACCAGGGGCGCGCCGTGCTCCATCAGCCCGCGCGCGAGGTTGAGCGGCGTCTGCCCGCCGAACTGCACGATCACGCCGCGCGGCGCGATGCGGTCGACGACGTTCATGACGTCTTCGTGCGTCAGCGGCTCGAAGAACAGCATGTCGGAGGTGTCGAAGTCGGTCGACACGGTCTCCGGGTTGCTGTTGATCATCACCGTCTCGTAGCCGAGTTCGCGCAGCGCAAACGCTGCGTGCACGCAGCAGTAGTCGAACTCGATNNGCCGGCCTCCTCGATGTGCTCCATCACGCCGCCGACGACGACGGCGCCGGTCCGGTCGCAGACCACGTCGACGTCGAGCTCGACCGCGTCGGCGAGGAACTGGTCGACGAGGAGCGGGAAGCCGATGCCCGAGTTGTTCTTGAACAGGCGCTCGAAGTAGTCCTCGAGCGTGGCCGCGTCGTAGACCCGCTCCATGGCGCGGCCGCCGAGCACGTAGCTCGGGCGGATCATCACCGGGAAGCCGATGTCGGCGGCGACCTGGCGCGCCTCGTCGAGCGTGCGGGCGATGCCCCAGCGCGGCGCCCGCAGGTCGAGCTTCTTCATCACCGCGCCGAACCGCTCGCGGTCCTCGGCGCGGTCGATCGCGTCGGCGGGCGTGCCCAGGATGGGCGCGCCGGCCTGGGTCAGCGGCACGGCCAGCTTGAGCGGCGTCTGGCCGCCGAACTGGACGATGATGCCCCACGGCTTCTCGCGGTCGCAGATCGCGAGCACGTCCTCGAGCGTGAGCGGCTCGAAGTAGAGGCGGTCCGACGTGTCGTAGTCGGTCGAGACCGTCTCCGGGTTGCAGTTGACCATGATCGACTCGATGCCCTCCTCGGCGAGCGCCATCGACGCGTGAACGCAGCAGTAGTCGAACTCGATGCCCTGGCCGATACGGTTGGGCCCGCCGCCGAGGATGAGCACCTTCTTGCGATCGGTCGGCGCCGCCTCGCACTCCTCCTCGTACGCCGAGTAGAGGTACGGCGTGTGGGCCTCGAACTCGGCGCCGCAGGTGTCGACGCGCTTGTACACCGGGACGACGCCCGCGGCCTTGCGGGCGTCGCGCACCTCGGCCTCGGTCGCGCCGGTGAGCGTCGCGATGCGGCGGTCGCTCATGCCGCCGCGCTTGAGCCGGCGCAGGTCGGGCTTGATGGCGTCGAGGCTGCCGGCCTCCTGGACGCGGACCTCGTCCATCGCCATCAGGTGGATCTGGCGGAGGAACCACGGATCGATGCGGGTGAGGTCGTACGCGCGCTCGAGGGTGAGGCCGAGCTGGAAGGCGCGCGCGAGCTGGAACAGGCGGTCGGGGCCCGAGATCGCGACGGCGCGCTCGAGCTGGGGCAGATCGTCGGCGAGCGACCCGAGCGGCAGGTCGAAGCCGTCGCGCCCGGTCTCGAGCGAGCGGATCGCCTTGCCCAGCGCCTCGCGGAAGGTGCGGCCGATGGCCATCGCCTCGCCGACGGACTTCATCTGCGGGCCGAGCACCTGGCGCGCCGCCGGGAACTTCTCGAAGGCGAAGCGCGGCCACTTGACGACGACGTAGTCGATCGTCGGCTCGAACGACGCGGGGGTGACCCGCGTGATGTCGTTCTTGAGCTCGTCGAGGGTGTAGCCGATGGCGAGCTTGGCGGCGATCTTGGCGATGGGGAAGCCGGT
>DDTA01000248.1:0-144 GCA_002344285.1 Myxococcales bacterium UBA2376 | reverse complement strand
CGGGTCGACGGCGAACTGCACGTTCGAGCCGCCGGTGGTGACGCCGATCTCGCGCATGATCGCGAGCGAGGCGTCGCGCATGCGCTGGTACTCCTTGTCGGTGAGCGTCATCGCCGGCGCGACGGTGATCGAGTCGCCGGTGTG